>NZ_JNAW01000003.1 GCF_000760215.1 Prochlorococcus sp. MIT 0603
AGATAGACAAGCTGCTGCTGAAAAGAAAGCTGCTGCAGATAGACAAGCTGCTGCAGAAAAGAAAGCCGCTGCAGAGAAGAAAGCTGCTGCAGATAGAAAAGCCGCTGCAGAGAAGAAAGCCGCTGCAGAGAAGAAAGCTGCTGCAGATAGAAAAGCCGCTGCAGAGAAGAAAGCCGCTGCAGAGAAGAAAGCTGCTGCAACAAAACAACCTGCCTTACGGAATCAAACTGCCCAAGCGAAATCATCTATTACAGTTTCAGAGCGAAAGAGAAAGGAAAAGCAAGAGTTTTTAAAGGTTTCTATATATGTAGACACTGGCAAAATTCTTGGACTTGTTTCACTTGGGGTTGTTGCTTCAGCAGTCTTAATGGCAGCATTGGCTTTTTTTATAAGTTAACTTAAAAAGAATTACTTCAAATCAACCTTTTTCTATAGCTGATTATTTATCAAATGAATTCAATGAGCAATTGGGTGCTTGAATAGTGTTCAATTTAGATTCAAGGATCAATCCAGTGATAGATGAGAGAATTAAAGAACTTGTCGATTTCGCAAAATCCGAATCTCCATACCGTTCTGCAAACAAAGGTTGGTTAACTGAAAATATTTTTTTGCAATGGGGATCCGTCAAATCTCAAGACAAGTCTTCAGACGAATTTGATCAGTTTGTAAAAGCATCTGTTTTCTGGCAGCCAATAATACAGATGATCACAGTAATATTTTTCGTTATTTTTTTAGCAACAATGTTTGCTTTTGCACCAGTTGCCTTATCAAAAGGTGGTTTTAATCAGATGAAAGACATTTTTGAATTCAAGCCTATTCCAATTAAAGTTGAACAAAAAGTAATTAACGAGGAAGTTGGGGCATCTCAATCAATTGCTATTAAGAAAAAGACAGTTGATGAAGGTTCTATATCATCTAAGTCAGAAACTATTGAACAAAGAAAAGAGATGCCTTCGACAAAAGATACAAATAGTGCTAATAAACAAACTATTGAAAACAACTCTTCGACTAAGAGAAAGCTAATTACTGCAACAGACTTATTCCAACCAAATCATAGTTAATATTATGGAATTCAAGTGGATCTAATAAGAATCTATTTTCTTTATTTGAAGCATTTAATCTATTAAATAATTTTGCAACCCATAATCAAAGAAAAGATCCCAATCCTTGATTATCTAGTTTTCCTTAAAAAAGACCTTTTTTAGGGGTATCTTTAAAAGGCTGCTCTCCACTTTCAGGGGGTAATGTTTTGCTTTTTTCCGACAAAAGAGCATCTCCCATTGCCTTCATTGTTTCTTTTACCCATCTTTTGATTTTTACTGTTAGCGAATCAGACATGAAAAACCTCTTCATTACTAGCTAACTTAAGATAACTTCTTTTTACTTCATTACCAATTCTTTTCTTCACAATACTTTTTAGTAGCAGGGGATAATTCTATACAACTTGGAAGAATTGATAGCAATGAGATGGTTTGGTCAATGAAAAGACTTTTACCCTAACCTTTAGCAGATGATTTTTTCCCTTCTTTTAAAAATTTCCTGTAATCCTTATCTCCCCAATAACAATCCTCGTAAAAAGTAAAAATAGAAAGTGCCACGCCTGCAAGTAAAAAGGCTCCAAAAATAAGCAGCCAATGGATAAACCCTTCGGAAGGCTTCCAAACTTGAGCCAGAGCTAAATAGTAAGAATAAAATGCCATACCTTAGGATTGCTTGCTTGAGTGTATAAAACCAACTGAAATAAATACTCAATTTTTGGTTCTATTAGCAATCCAGTCGCTCAAAGTTCTTTAATAATAGAAGCGACTTCTCCCTGGCTGTTAATGATTGCACCAAATAGCACAAGTAGAAGTCACTACTGCTATTACAACTCCTCCCCATTTAATAGCTTTCTGAGGAGCGTTAAAAGTTGTCGCTACAAGTATTGCAGCAAGATTGATAACAATAAGCTGATCAGCAGATGGAGATATTCCGAAAGGGCCTACGGATGCTAGTAATTGCATTTAATTTTTATAATTCCACTTGAATTTAGCCTTAAGTCCGAGTGAATAGATACTTTTATTATTCAGGCTTATTAGACATTAACGGATTAGCTTCCTCATGATTTTTAACTTTGAAAAAGTTTAAAGGCAAAGGACCAATTGTTGCTGAAGATTTTTCCTCAGAATGAAATTGACATCCTATAAGAACTCCTTCTCCTAAACCATATTCAATGCGAACGTGAATATCACCGGTGTGTTGATTGGCTTTTAAAAAGACAGGGCCATTACCATTTGGTTTCGATGCCACTTTCATTGGAGGCCAACCAAAATGGCTTTCTATTTCTTTTAAAACACTTATAGCTAAGTTTGCTGATGGAGCCATTATTCCAACGGTAAACCAATCCGTTTCATCAATGTGGATTAGGAGTTCATCGTACAATTTCTTTTCTTGCCTTGAATTTAAGACTGGCGCTGAGTTTATCTTTCTTAGATCATTCAATGAATTAATCATATATTTATTCTTATAAGTATTTTGCTCATACTATCTGATATGAATTATATTCATTAGTTATATTGATAATAATTATTAATACTACGTTAAAAATTACTTTTTGAGTTTGTTTTCATGAAGATCATTAAGTCAACTGCTTCATTCAGTATTTGCAAAAAATATAGGCTTAGATTGACTAAAAGAATAAGTAAATCTTCTAGGGAAATTATATTTATTGGATTAAATCCCTCTACTGCCAATTCTATTTACAACGATGCCACTTTATCAAGATTATTAGATTTTACTAGCATCTGGGGGTATGGATCTCTTGAAGTAATCAACTTATTTGCAAGAGTCAGCAAAAACCCCGTACTTCTTAAGACATGCAAGGACCCTATTGGAGAAGGTAATGATTTAGAGTTGAAAAAGAGAATGAGGTCTTGGTCAGAAAATCTTTATTCTGATTTATGGCTTGGTTGGGGAGTAAATGGAAGGTTTATGAATAGAGATATTGATGTCTTAGGAGTTATTAAAAAGTTCTACAGTAAAAGGCATGAAAAATACCCCTATGCATCAAAACCACTTTCCCTTGGAAGAACAAAAGGAGGATATCCTCGACACCCTTTATATGTAGCGAAGAAAGAAATTTTAAGACCTTTTTGCTAGGTTCATTAGTCAAACGACAGTAGTTATTTTTTCTACAAAGAGATCGAAGCACTTAGTCCCTTAAGAGACCTTAAACGGTTAGCACCCTTGCTAGCGGATAACCAAAGTAAGCACGCCAAAAACCAAAGCTGCCACGACAAAGCCTATACCAAAAAGCCCTGCGACTATCCCTGTATTGAGGTATACGGAAACGGTTGCCAATTCCTTCCCTTTGTTGTCTGACATTGAATGAAAATACGTTTAGGTTAAATGATAAAACTATCATAAGTAGACGTGGTTGAAAATTTTCATTTTCTTAGCGCTTGATTGCTTAATGGATAATTTGAGGCATCCTATTGTTATGAAGACTTTATTCATTATTTTTGACCTTATTCACAATTAATCATTTTAAAAATCTAGCTATCAAATTTAATGACTATTCGCATGCTGACAACAGAAACTCGACGCAGAATCGAAGAAATAATTGATCGACTTGCAAAAGGGGAGTTGGTAACCCTTGAGGAACGAATTCAACTTAAGAAGTATTCCACTCATATCCCTTTTATAGCAGGGAAAGTTAACCAAGCATTAAGAAGAAGGGAGAAATATTAAGATTGATCTTTTATCAAAGGGAGCTTTCTAAATAGAAGGTTTGAATTTATTTTTAGTTAAAAATTTTTAATTTCAACTAATCTAAAAACAACAGTTCTTATGCGAGAAGAAATTATTCCCATGGCTGGTGTTACAAAGCCTGGGCCTCATGATGTGCGATACTTCTTCCAAATTCCTTAATGTTCTGTGTCAAAAGGCTACTGGATCAAACAAGTAACTATTGAAAGCACTGATTTATTTATTGAATACATCCAAACTGTAATTCCTTGGCTTCTATCTGTTGGCGGAGTCGTTATAGCAAAAGATATTAATCAAAATTCAGATTTGAATGAATGGGATGGAGGCCAATTAGGGGTCATTGTAGAGTTTGAATCTAAATTGGCTGCCAAAAAAGCCTTTGAATCGACTATTTTCCAGGAGTACATCAGCTTTCATAGGCTGGAATCAGATTTATTTTTATCTATTTGGGGGAATTAAATCAATTGAAAATTTTTAAATATTAAAAAGAGGCCTATAAATAAAATGGTCAAAAACACTTCAGGGAATTCCTACAAGAACTAACTATTTCTGTTGATTGTTGATCTTTTTTTCATAATTGAGTATTAGAAATTACACCTCTTATTTTCCATGGAGATTCGCGAACAATGGCGCTCAAGAAGTGGGTTTGTCCTTGCAGCCGCTGGCAGTGCAGTTGGTTTAGGCAATCTCTGGGGCTTTGCCTATAGGGCTTCTCAAGGTGGCGGTGCGGCTTTCTTGTTTCTTTATATATTGATCGTTCTAGTAGTTTGCCTACCTGTACTTGTTGCAGAGATGGTTCTCGGTAGAAGCACAGGAAGCAGCCCTCTTATTGCCCCTGTAAAAGCAGCCGGCAGTAGATGGGGGTTCATGGGATGGCTTTTTGTTATTGCTCCATTGGGGATTGGTTCGTTCTATGCCGTCTTAATGGGATGGACATTAGATACATTCTTACACTCTCTTTTCTTTGGCTTGCCAGCCAACATGTCAGATGCTCAAGCATTTTTTGGTTCAATTAGCTCTGGCAGTAGTGTGATTTTAGGGCAACTTCTTAGCTTGATTTTGACGGCAATTGTAGTATCAGCTGGAATTAGAGGAGGCATAGAACGACTTAGTCGCTGGGGGGTTCCTATCCTATTTGCTTTATTAATAATTCTTGCTCTATGGGCAACAACTTTGTCAGGGACATGGGAAGGGTATAGAACTTTTCTTTTTAAAATTGATACTTCTGAATTCTTTAATCCTTCAACTATAAGGAATGCTTTTACACAAGCTTTCTTTTCTTTAAGTTTAGGGATAGGAATTATGGTTGCTTATTCCTCATACTTAGATAAACGGAATCAATTACCAAAAGAAGCCCTTTCAGTTGCTTCTATAGATACGGCTGTAGGCTTATTGGCTGGACTTATAACTTTCCCAATCGTTATGAGTTTTGGCCTTAAAGAAGTTGTTAATGAATCTACTGTAGGAGCATTATTTATTTCTTTACCTACTGGATTAGGTACTTTAGGTTTAACAGGTAGAATCGTAGCTGTTTTATTCTTTGCACTTGCATATATTGCAGCCATCACTTCATCTATTTCTTTATTGGAAGTGCCTGTTTCATCAATAATGGATAGGCTGGGCTGGAAACGATCAAAAGCTGTTTTTGTTGCTACATCCTTAATATTTCTTCTAGGGATTCCTTCAGCATTGAATTTAAATATTTTAGAAAAAATGGACAGTATTTTTGGTGGTGTTTTGCTTATTTTAGGAGGCTTCTTACTATCTATATTCCTTGGATGGGTAGTGCCCAGGATGTTTGATGAGGACCTTGCTGGTTGCAATTCAGACCAAAGAGTTCGCAAATACCTTAAATTTATGCTCCGTTGGGTTTCTCCACCTGTAATTGCTTTTGGTTTAATAGTAAGTGTGATTGATCTTTTCCAAAACTGGTTTGGCTAACATTTTCAAAGGTTGGTTTAATTAAGTTTCTTTTTATAATTTTATAAATTAAACCCAAAAGTTTTTTTTAGATAATTAAAAGAAGCTTAGTTTATCATGAAGCGTTTAATTGTTATTCAACATGTTGATCGAGAAAGTGCAGGTTTGTATGCTGAACTTGCTCTTAAGCTTAATCTTGAAGTAATTACTTGCAGAATGGATCTTAATGCAACCATTCCAGAAATATTTGAAGAGGATATTTTATTGGTAATGGGAGGGCCTATGGGTGTTAAAGATATCAATACTTCCAAATACCATTGGCTTTCAAAAGTTGTCAATCTTCTAAGACTTGCATTGAAAAATAATTTTAGAGTAATAGGTGTTTGCTTAGGAGCACAACTTCTAGCATATGCCGGCGGTGGAGATATTGAAGCTATACGAAGAGGTCCGATTAATAACAAAAAACCAGAAGTTGGTTGGGGATCAATTTACTTTAACAATAAGAATCACCCATTAAATATATTTTCAAACAACAGCTTGGATGTACTTCATTGGCATGGTGACAGGATATTATTACCCCCTAGAGCTGAATTGATTGCAAGTAGCTTAGCTTGCAAAGAGCAATTGTTTAGCATCAATGACTTTGCATACGGTATTCAATTTCATGTTGAAGTTACAGAAGTAATGTTTGCCAAATGGGTTTCAAAGGATGAAACATTTGTCAAGTCTGCATTAGGAGAAAATGCTATCAAGATCTTAAAAACTCAGCAAGAATTATTTTACGAGAAAACTTTAAATAGCCGTATAAAGTTTATTAATAAATTATATAATTTATTAATATAAATATCTTGGGATATAATGAGTTTGATCTTATAAAAATCTTTTACAAGATAATTAGATATTAATTTATTATCAGATATTTAAAACCTCAGAAAAATTTAAGCATGTAATCTTGGCTAGCAATCTTGATTTTTATCAGCTTTTTAATATCCAAATTTCTTAGAAGCAATCATATTTGAAGGCTCAAAGAGTATTGATCTTTTAGGCAAACAATTTTCCAAAGCTGTTTTCCTCATATAAAAACCTCCGATCTTCAGGCAAAAATTAGCTTAGGTTTCAATCTTCAAAAATTCCAACGACGAAAATTCTTGATTCTCCAAGCAGATTAAAGTTGAATATCAAAAAACATTCTCCAAATTCCAGAGACTGCGTTACTTCATGATTTGGTGAGCATTTGCCAGGGGACGACTTATTCAATCCAATTTCAAGGTGCCTACTTTGTTAGAAGAAAATTTTTCATTTCGCGAAACGCCCTATCACCAAAAGAATATCTGGCCGAATTTAACTAAATAAATCAAGGTTTCTTATCTGATTTCTCTTTATTTCTTGACTCTTAAAAACCCTTAAACCTTTTCAATGTAAGGCCTTAATTATTCATCTTTTTTACGGATGTTTAACGACTTTCCCTTCAGCAGCAAAATGACTGTAATCTCTGAGAAGTTTTTAAAATACTTTTCTTACCTATGCAAACCTATGGAAATCCAGACCCCACCTATGGGTGGTGGGTTGGTAACTCTGTAGTAACCAACAAGTCAAGTCGATTTATAGGCTCGCATGTTGCGCATACAGGATTAATTGCATTTACAGCAGGAGCAAACACCCTATGGGAGCTTGCTCGCTACAACCCAGAAATCCCAATGGGTCATCAAGGGATGGTAAGCATTCCTCATTTGGCTTCTATAGGTATTGGTTTTGACCAAGCAGGAGTTTGGACAGGTCAAGATGTTGCCTTTATTGGTATTTTCCATCTTATCTGCTCATTTGTTTACGCACTTGCAGGACTCTTACATTCAAGAGTCTTTAGTCCAGATACTCAGAACTCCTCTGGTTTATTTGCTGATGATCGTCCAGAGCATCGCCAAGCTGCGAGGTACAAGCTTGAATGGGACAATCCCGACAATCAGACATTTATCTTAGGCCACCATTTAATTTTCTTTGGTGTGGCTTGCATATGGTTTGTTGAATGGGCTAAATGGCATGGTATTTATGATCCTGCAATAGGTGCTGTTCGCCAGGTTGAATACAACCTAAACTTGAACGCTATATGGAACCATCAATTTGACTTCCTAACTATTGATAGTCTTGAAGATGTAATGGGTGGCCATGCTTTCTTAGCTTTTGCTGAGATTCTTGGAGGAGCTCATCACATAGCCACAAAAATGGGTTCTGGACTTCTTGGTGAATACACAGAGTTCAAAGGGAAGAATGTTCTTTCTGCTGAAGCAGTTCTTTCTTGGTCATTAGCTGGTATTGGCTGGATGGCCATTATTGCTGCATTTTGGTGTGCTACCAATACAACTGTCTATCCAGAAGCTTGGTATGGTGAGCCTCTAGCACTTAAGTTTGGCATCTCTCCTTACTGGATAGATACAGGCAATATGGATGGAGTTGTAACTGGCCATACTTCACGTGCTTGGCTAACTAATGTTCATTACTACTTAGGATTCTTCTTTATTCAAGGTCACTTATGGCACGCAATTCGTGCACTTGGCTTTGACTTTAAAAGAGTTACAAATGCAGTGGCAAACTTAGATAGCCAGAAGATCACTTTGGCTGATTAAAAAATCTACAATTTAGTTTATGGTTGTTTTATATTAAACTTCTATAAACTAGATTTCTTTAAACCCCGTCAATTTAGACGGGGTTTTTTTTCGCCTATCAAATTATTTATTAAAGGTGACGACTCATTTCATTCATCTGGGATGACTATGTATAAATGCTTGAGTTATTACTCTTATAGACAGACAAGTCATATTGATATAGAAAGAAAAGAGCCTGTCAAGATATTTACTTCCATTTGCAGTAAATACTCACATAAGGCTTCGGGGGCTATCTTTTTACCGCATTTGTGCCCTCATCAAAATCCTAAGGAGGATAAACAGATGACTTATCTCACAAACTACTTCCCAACTCTTATTGGCTTGACTTTAGTATGGTTTGTCGCCCTAGGAATGCGTGAGTTGATCAAGGAAGCCTCAATAGTTATGAAGAAATCAAATGCTTAGGTTCCGACAAGTCATTTTGCAGTTTCCTTCATTGACTCTTTGAATGGATTTATCAGAGATAAAAACGATTTCGCCTTTATATAATTATTGGTTATCAGAACAAACAGATGAAGATGAAAGAGAAAGGCTTTTAATTGCAAATACAGATAGCAAAGCAGTTTATCTATTTAAAGAAGAGCCTTACAAATGGGAGAGTCTATTTCAAAGTATTAGCAGGGAAATAATAAATGGTGACAATGATTCAATTCGTGGGATGAAAGTTTTACTAGATACAATTTCCATTAGTAAAAGAAATGAAATAATTGAATTATTTTCATGCAATGGCTTCTTTAATGAAGCAACTATCAAGCAACTATCAAGTATATCAATTTCAGAATTTCAAAGAAAATCTAAGACTAATAGGCTTAGATTTTTAAGAATATTATTGGTGATTTTCACAAATCCATATGGAATAACAATAAAAAGAAAAAAAAATCATCTATATGAGTTCACAGGCTCTTTTATAAATAACTTAAGGCAAAGAAGGTTTGGCTTTCATTAAAAAAATCATATTAATCATCATGGGATGAAGATTTAAGGTTAAGTTCTCTTTATTTTAGTTATAGTTTCCAAGCCTTCTTTTACTCAGATATTTTCATGAGTGTTCAATTATTGAGTGATTATCAAAGGAGTAAAGATGACAATACAGATGATTCGATATTTTATTCTCAACCAAGATTTGTTCATCACTTAGATGAGGCATTTCGGCAAAGACTTACTGCTTTGTATAGAGAAAAGATCAAATCATCATGCATAATTTTAGATCTAATGTCTAGTTGGGTAAGCCATCTCCCAAAAGAAATTAAATACAAAAAAGTCATTGGTCATGGCCTTAACTTAATTGAACTGGAAAAAAATAAGCGCTTAGATTCCCATTGGGTTCAGGATTTAAATAGCAATCAGAATTTACCGTTAGATGATGACTCAATTGATGTTTGTTTAATGGTTGCCGCATGGCAGTATTTACAGTATCCCGAAAACTTAGCGCTAGAGCTAAGGCGCGTAATAAGAGATCAAGGGCAATTGATAATTTCTTTTTCTAATAGAGCTTTTTGGAGCAAAGCTCCAAAAGTATGGACCGAAGGCTCAGATTTTGATCATATTAATTATATTAAAAATGTCTTATCTGCTCAGGGTTGGCCTGAGCCAGAGTACATTTACGAGTCAACAAAAAGAGAAGGCGCATTGTCTTTTTTAATGGGACATGGGGATCCTTTCTTCTCAGTCTTAGCATCAAATATCTAAGATCTTATTTATAAAGAATGTGATTTATAGTAATTATAAGTTCTTAGCAAAACCCATCTTAAATTCAGAAGAATATTGCTCAATATATTTTACCTCATTTGTATTAATATAAATAATAATCCCACAAAGAATCATATAGTAGCAGGCTGATTTTAATCAATTATAGATTACTTTTTTCAGGTGTTTCATTTTTATCAAAAATAAATTTAAGGACCAATATCGCTAATCCTAATACGAATGTTATAACATTAAATAAAATAACAGGAAAAGAATGTATCTCCCATCCATAAACCTCCCAAAGCACTATTCCGAATATAAACATAATAAACATAACATATGAGATATCCTTAGCTGACTTTGAATTCCATACTTTTAGTAGTTGAGGGACGAATGCAACTGTTGTAAGTGTTCCCGCAACTAAACCAAGTAAATCTATAGAGTCAATGTTCATCAGAAATAACTCCTTAAGGAATGAATAATTTTTGGCGGCTAAAAAGATTGCTGAAATATTAATATATATTATTTACAGATCTTTAGTCTACTAGCTTTACCTCTCATAGTGATTACAAATTAAATTCTCTTTAGGCTACTTTCCTCTTGCCATGGGAATGAAGCTATATCCCATCACATTAGTAGTTATTGCTTAGGTACTTTATCTATTTTAATTATTTTGCAATAACATAGATATATTATGCTAAAACTAATTACCTAGATTTAAATATTTTAATGCCTATCTCAAAAGACATCTTGACTATTGCTGAAGAGAAAGATTCTATAGATTCCTACTTTGAGTGTATTGCTTCTTGCGGTATAGACGAGAAAGACAATGAATGCGTTACAGAGTGCTTAGAAGTACATTTAAAACAGAATTGAACTTTTTGACAGCTTCTAATTAAGCCTTATATAAATCCTAAAAGCCTAGCTCTTGAAGATTCCTTTTATTCTTCATCGTTCTGGTTGCCTTTGAAAAAATTAGAAATAATCCCATAAAGGGCTCCAAATGCCCATGAACCTAATAAGAGCCCAACAACAACAAGTGCGATTGAGAATGCTGATACACCAGCATCATTTGGTCCATAATGAATAGCAGGGTCAAAAGGGTCCATAGGGGAAATTCATAAAGGATATCTCGGAAGACTCTTATGACTCATGAAAATCTTAAGAGTTGCTTTCTGTTCCTTAATACTAGATGGAACAATTAGAGCTTTCAAAAGAACTTTGTATTATTAAATTTCAAAAATTCTAAGAGTTCTGTAAATAGTGTTTCTAAAGACAGTTAAAACATGTTTTTATTCTATAAAAAAATTAACTGGAGAAGGACCTTATTAAGCCTGATTCAGATTGAGTCTTATGATTAATCTGCCTTAAGTACCTTTTTCTTTGTCCGCTATCCTCTATTTCCACATGCCAACCACATGAAAGTCTATGGTCTATTTCTTCAAAGATAATAGAGTCTAATAACCTTTTAGCAGGTCTCTTCTTTGGATTAATCATGTCTCTTTATAATAAAAATAAAGTATTTTGTCAATCCTTCCTATGATTTTGCATTGCTATCCCAACAAATATAGTTTAACTCATGAACATTAAAGGGAGTCGATTACTTGTTCTCCTACAAATAATTATAATACTATTAATAGGATCAAACTCAGCAATGGCTTTAGACAGCTCAGGTAATTTATCAGATTGCCTTATCAAAACTAATTGTATACGTGTTGAGTGGTCTTTCTCTAATTTAAATGAATCTTTTGATGCCCTAGTAAATATTGCCTCTTCATTACCTAGAGTCACTAAAATAGAAAGTAATCAGAACTATTGGCATGGCGTGGTAAGAAGCTTTGTATTTAGATTCCCAGATGATTTAGAGATTCTAAAAATCCCTTCTAAAAAGATAATTCAGGTGAAATCAGCCTCCAGGATAGGCGTAGGAGATCTTGGTGTAAATCAAAAGAGAATTAAAGACTTATATTCAGAACTACAAAAATCTATCTAGGTGAACTTAGGAATTCTCCTAAGTATGATTCTTTAATCTTCTTTTTCTGATGCTTTTAAGGCTTGCAAGGCCATTTTTATATGCGCTTCCATAGCCCCAAGCGCTAAAAGACTTCTAGAGCCTTTTGATTTAACTATAGAATTTTCAAATTCACCAAGACTATCTAGTAAGTCTTTGCTCGCTGAAGACCAATTAACAACTAAACGTTGAAACGACTCTTCCTTATCTATAGATCCCTGGCAATAAGATGAAGACCCAGTTAAGTCTGGTTTTGCATCTGTTAGCAAACTATTTAGTTTTTTGTAGCTTATCGATTCTGGGACAGGAAGGATTTCGCTCATGACAACCACCTAGATTTTTATCTCAATATATCCTATAAACTGAAAGTTAATAGTTCTAGACTGGTGTAATCACCGCCATGCTATTAACCTCTTATTTATAATTAAATTTCGAGCCTAAGCTCTCTTCAAATCATATAAAAGTTTTCTCAAAGGGTTTTATTTTAGAAATGCTTCTTTATTAATTCTTGAAAGTGATTTCCCCGCTCCTCAAAGTTATTGTATAAGTCGAAGCTAGCACAAGCAGGTGAGAGTAAAATGGTTTTAATTGCTCTCTTTAAATAGATTTCAGATGATATTTCAACTGCTTCATTTAGCGTTTTTACGCTATAAACTTTACCTATAAAACCATTGCTTATTAATAATTTTCTTAATTTTTCTTTACTTTCTCCAAAAAGAATAACTGTGGAGACTTTCTGCTGAATATTTTTTATCCATTGAGTGGGGTCACCTTTTTTTAATTGACCGCCTGCAATAAGTATAGCTGGTCCTATAACTGATTTTAGAGCAATTGATGATGAATCAAAATTTGTAGCTTTACTATCATTAAAAATATCTAAGTTCTTACTTGAATATACCTTTTGAAACCTGTGTTCTATACCTTGGAAACTACTTATAGCTTTCTCAATTTGTTTTGACGAAACACCTATTTCTCGTGCTGCAGCTGTAACTAATAATAAGTTTTGCAGATTATGTTCTCCACAGATATTTAGAACAGATGAGTCAAATAAAGGTTGTCCTCTTTCTGAGACTTTACCGTCTGAGTCTATCCAAAAATCTATGGGATTGATATCTTTGTTTAAGCTTGGATTACTAGTACTAACCCATATTCCATCTGGCAATGTTGACTTATTATTCCTTAAGTATTCATCATCAGCATTATAAATTCGTACCGAAGAATTTTCTATTAATTGACGTTTGATCCTGATGTAATTTTCGATTGATCCGTGCCTTTCAAGATGATCTGGAGTCAAAGTTGTCCATATTCCTATTTGAGGTGAAATTTCAGGAGCAGTCTCTATTTGATAACTGCTTAACTCCATTATCAACCATTTTGTTTTTTGTTCAGGTGATTTGTCTAATTCTATTGCAAGTTCACATGCGGCCTTCCCAACATTCCCTCCCAGGCGAGAGTTTATAAAGCTCTGGTTTAAAACATGATTAAGCAAATGGGTAACTGTTGTTTTGCCATTAGTACCTGTTATCCCAACCCAAGGAATATTTTTAAGGTATTGCCAAGCTATTGAAATTTCTGATTTAACCCTTATTCCTTTTTCTCTTAGAAAATTAAGCGTAGGGTTATCCCAAGGAATCCCAGGACTAGTTATTACCAAATCAATATAAGGCAACCATGGTTTAAAGCTGCTTATTGCAAGAGGTTTCCCAAGTTCTACTCTGATTCCCTTATCTTCTAAATCCTTAGCTAATTTAATTAAAGTTTTTTGCTGAGACTTTTCCAAAACAATAACTTTTTGACCTTTATTATTTAGCAGTTTTGCAACTGCCATCCCAGAGCTTCCCAAGCCTATTATGAGTGTTGCTTTATTGGGATGATCAAATCTGTTCACAGGAAATGGGCGATACTGGAATCGAACCAGTGACTCCTACCGTGTCAAGGTAGTGCTCTACCTCTGAGCTAATCGCCCGAAGAAAAACCGACAAGAAGTTTAGTCCTAACTTAGGGTTCTTTTTAGCCAAGGTAGCAGTAAAGGCTTCTAGATAATTTATTTTTTTATTAACTCCACTCTCCAACGTTCTTTCTTAGTCAGATTAAGGTCGAGTATTTCTATACTCCCCCTCCCTTCCATTTGAATTCTGTCACCTATAGAGATTGGTCTGCTAACGCTATTTATAGGTTGCCAATTAAGTCTTATTTTCCCTTCTTTTATTTGCTTTACAATCCTAGCTCTTGAGAAACCAAAACCTGCCGAGGCAATAGCATCTAATCTTTTAGAAGCCTCTACAGAGATGATCTTTCTGGTATTGCTATATGAAGGCAATCTCAATTCTGAAAGATCTAAAGCTTTAAATGTAACTTCTACATCTCTTATGAAACCTTTACAATTATAAAGAGATTGCAAGGCCTCTGATGTACAGATTGCTTGAGCACCTCTATCCCCAGTTATCCATATATCTCCGATTGAGCCGTATTCAATTCCTAACACTTTAAGCAATGCATTTTGAAAATCTTCAGGACTAGTTTTATCAAATAAAAAATTACCTTCTATTTTGATTGCACCTATAGGTAATTGCTTTAGATCTAAAATATCTTCAATACTATCTCTCTTAATTAAAATTCTTTGGCGTTCAGCATTTGGATAACCACCATTACTATAAAAATTTATATCAGCAATTCCTTCAAATATTTTGATTGCTTCATCCCTTACTGGAGCTGGGATAAAAGGTGTCCAAAATGATTCCCATGTAATGAAAACTCTTTCTACAATAGTCAAAAGTTGGTCTATCTCTTTTTTATAGATACAGCCTTTAAGTAATTTTTTTCTGGAAAGTTTCAAATTAAACTAAGATTAATTGTTTCAATTGGATCTATTTCCTTTATAAGTTGCCAGGGCAATTCTATCTCAAACGGTGTTTCCATAAGAATCAGCCAAAATCCTTGCTCATTTCGCTTGAAAAGCGCCTTGAGATCCTCCTGAGATGTATTAACACTTCTTGCTCCAAAAAAACTGCCTATCCAGCCAGAAACCATCCCCAGAAGGCCTCCCAGGAAGGTTTGGGTGGCTCGGCTAAATCCAAATGCAGAAAAGGTTTCTAAGTTTGTCATTCCTGCAAAAGTTAATCCTGCTATAAAGCCAAAAGGCATAAGCCATAGTGACATTTTCTTTTGCCTATCTTTCCTAGACAGATCAGGGTTAAACATTTCCAACTCATTTATTTTGACTTTAGGAGGGTGATCTTTTGAAACCCTTACTTCTGTTGTTCTCAAGCTATCTGTTTTATCTGTTTTTGGCTCTATGACTTGAAAGTTGGAGATTGTAGTAGAACTAGAATTTAACTTTTCCCAGAATTCATATACTGTTTTTTCATGTTCAAGTACCAATATGCAAATCGCCATGAGAATGCTCCTCAATTGTTTAAATTCTGACCTGTGTTATGGAAAACTGATCAAAAACATTTTGCTCATTAAAGTCTATTCAGGCATAGTTTCGCCTTAAATGACAAAAGTTCTTGTTTCAGACCATGTTGACCAATCAGGGATCAACATCCTCAGTCAAGTATCTCAAGTTGATCAACGAGTAGGCCTTTCCGAAGACCAACTCAAGCAAATCATAGGCGATTATGACGCCTTAATGATCCGCTCAGGTACTCAAGTTACCGCTGAAATAATAGATTCAGCAGAAAATCTTCGAATCATTGGAAGAGCTGGTGTAGGAGTAGATAACGTTGATGTAAAAGCAGCAACCAAGAGAGGAGTAATAGTTGTCAACTCGCCTGGTGGTAATACTATTGCCGCAGCTGAACATGCACTTGCATTACTATTAGCGCTTTCCAGGCATATTCCACAAGCACATTCGAGCACAATCGCTGGAAATTGGGATAGGAAAAAGTTTGTTGGCAATGAACTTTATAAAAAAGTTTTAGGTGTAATGGGGCTTGGCAAAATAGGTTCCCATGTTGCAAAAGTTGCCAATGCGATGGGAATGAATGTCATTGCATTTGACCCTTTTGTTTCTGCAGAAAGGGCTCTCCAAATGCAAGTACAACTTAGTTCGATAGAAGAACTTTTTGAAAAGGCTGATTTCATTACTCTTCATTTGCCTAGAACTCCTGAAACGGAAAATCTCGTTGACATGAAATTACTCTCAACTATGAAACAAAATGCGAGATTAGTTAATTGTGCTAGAGGTGGAATTATTGATGAATCTGCTCTGGCAAATGCATTGAACTCAAATATTATTGCTGGTGCAGCTTTAGATGTTTATGCAAAAGAACCATTAGATATTAGCTCCCCACTCCTAAGTATTAAAAGCAACCTTATTCTCACTCCACATTTAGGAGCTTCAACCGTAGAGGCCCAAGAGAATGTAGCTATTGACGTTGCAGAACAAATTAGAGATGTTCTCTTAGGACTCCCAGCTAGAAGTGCAGTAAATATTCCTGGCCTTTCAGCAGAAATAATGGATAGCCTTAAACCTCATTTGCAACTTGCAGAGACGCTTGGTTTATTGCTAAGTCAACTTTCAGGTGGTCAGGTTCAGAAAATCGAAGTTCGTTTAAAAGGGGAATTTGCCCAACATCCTTCACAACCCTTAGTAGTAGCAAGCCTAAAAGGCTTACTTTCCAGTGCCTTGGGCGACAGAATCAACTATGTTAATGCCTCCTTAGAAGCTCAAGGCAGAGGAATAAATGTTGATGAACTCAAAGATGAAGCTAGCCCTGATTTCCCAGGAGGATCTCTTCAACTAACTGCTGTTACCGACAATGGTGCTCATAGCCTTACGGGTACAGTTCTTGCAGATGGTGATTTAAGACTTTCAAGCATCGATGAATTCCCTGTAAATGTCTCCCCAAGCAGACATATGCTTTTTACTAGACATCGTGATATGCCAGGTATTATTGGCAAGCTTGGCTCATTACTTGGCACTCATAATGTAAATATCGCAGCTATGCAAGTTGGTCGAAAAATAGTAAGAGGAGAAGCTGTAATGGTTTTAAGTGTGGATGATCCCATACCATCTGAGCTCCTTATTTCGATTCTTGATGTAAAAGGGATTAATCAGGCTCATTCACTTACTTTGTAAATCTACCTAAATTAATATTAATCAAGTGGTAGATTCTTCAATTTTTTTTTGGTGGAAAATAGAAATAACCTTCTTTCATGAATTAGAGGAAAGCTTGATATCACAATTGAATGGTTTGGGTATAAATAATTACGCAATAGAGCTTTCAATAAAAAATTCTTTTCGTCAAACTCTTAGTGCATGGCTTCCCTCTGATGAATGGTCAAAAAATGATCGCGATGGATTACAAATTGATTTACATTGTTTGTCAAAAAGTTATCCAGGCGAACAATTTTCTATTAAATGGGAAAAAGTTTCTAATAAGGATTGGAGCTCAATCTGGAAGAAATACTGGGCTCCTAATCCAATAGGTGAAAAGATTTTAATCTTGCCATCCTGGCTTGATTTGCCTGCCCAATATTCTAATCGAACAGTCCTAAAACTTGACCCAGGGAGTGCCTTCGGAACAGGTAGTCATCAAACCACTCGTTTATGCTTGGAAGCACTTGAAAGCTTTCCTCTTAAAGGAATTAGAGTCGCAGATATAGGTTGTGGAAGTGGAATTCTAGGGATAGCAGCACTCCGCCTTGGTGCTAAAGAAGTTAATGCTGTAGACATTGATCTTTCAGCTGTAAAAGCAACCTCTGAAAATGCTTTATTAAATGATTTAAATCAAACGCAATTAGCAGTTTCTTTAGGCTCTCTTGATGTTTTAAAAATGCAGTTAAAAAACAACAAAGCTGATTTGATTATTTGCAATACCCTGGCTCATGTTATTAAAGACCTTGCTCCTAAATTTGACCTTATCGGCTCAGATAAAAGCCATCTTCTCTTAAGTGGTTTATTAGTTCATCAAGTTGCTGATCTAACTAGCTTTCTCTCTATATTGGGATGGGGTCTTCTCGCCTCTTACCGATGTGACGAATGGTCATTAATCCACCTATGCAGAAAGGCCAGCTAACCGCAAGGACTCATAAGTTTATCTTATGTATAACTGCGTTTATATTGGATTGATTGTTATTTATAACAATTAAAGGCCACATTTGACCCAATACAGTGTAAAAAGGATTCATCTTGAGGTGATAATTTTTACCTCCAATCCCATAGTTTCCCTTTTTTGATATCCCATGGCTTCTTACAAAGTCACCCTCGTTAGCGAAAGTGAAGGTTTAAATCAAACCATTGAAGTACCTGACGATCAGTACATTCTTGATGCTGCGGAAGAGCAGGGTATCGACCTTCCTTATTCTTGCAGAGCAGGTGCTTGTTCAACCTGTGCTGGCAAAATCACCGCTGGGACCGTAGATCAATCTGATCAAAGTTTCTTAGATGATGATCAACTTGAGGCAGGCTTTGTGTTGACTTGTGTTGCTTACCCTACCTCTGATGTAACCATTACAACTCACGCTGAGGAAGAGTTGTACTAAAAACTAACTGTTTTTTTCAAATAATTAGTTTGATACTTGCGAATAAGCTCTTAATCAGTCACCCTCTATAGGTGGCTGATTTTTTTAACTAAATTTTTATTCGTGGGAACCTACTCATTATCTAACGAAAAAGAAGACAATATCATGGAGCATGGCAGCGTACATGCTAGTGAGGGGGGCCATTTTAGTTATCGTGTCATAGGACCATGTTGCAGACTTTTTGATAGAGAAGATCTGCCTTGGCCTTCTTGTAGCTTGGCCTTCAAAAAAGCTTATGGTATCAACAAAAGCAAGCAACCTAGTTGGAGAAGGATTGGAAGTCGTTTCGTCCCTGATATTGCTGCTAGACGCTGTCCTTCATATTCAGTAGATATTATCCAACCTGGATTTAAGGCAACTCCAACAATACTCACTTTTTTTTCATCTCGATTTGAAGAGACTATGCAAGAGTGGTGGTACAGCAGGCATCCAAAATCGAAACAAGCATCTAATATTTATCCTTCTGAATAAATTTCATTTCAGCATTTTCTTTAAAAAAACTTGTATTTACTTAAAAACTAAGGCTTTAAAAGCTTTTTAGATTTTGCATCTTGGGTTAAGAAAATAAATGATGATGAAGATATAAAGCAGCATTGGGCTTGCAGGCCACTCTTAACAACAATTACTGAGATACTCTTTAATAAGCTCAAATTTAAGAATGAACTTCGATTATCACGCAGTTGCAGCGCTTTTGCATACAGCTATTCCTTTGGCTGCAGGAGCGGCTGGCGTTGGTTACTACATTATGCGTTCTAAAGGTTTAGGCTTCGGAACTTCTCACCTCCTTGTTGGAGTGCCTATGTTTGCAATAGGTGCCGCTGCCGCTGCTTTTTACTACATCACAGCTCCTTAGCATTCTTAAGTTAGGAGTTGCTATTTATAGCTAAAAAAAAAGGGCCTTAAAGGCCCTTTTTTTTTTAGCTAATTTTTTTTAGCCTATGCCAGGGTTGAACTTATTCTGTTCTTCAGAAGCTGGAACATAGCTTTGATTAAGGTCACTACACTGAAGGCTTTCAGCAGTTTGACCAGTAGCCCTTTCACATAATGCTTTCACCTGAGGCAAGTCAAGGACAGCATTCGTGAAATTCGTACCATCAATTACTGTTCCATCAAAACGGCTTTTTAACAGCTCTGCACCACTGAAGTTTGCATTTGAAAGGTCAGCATTATCGAATCGAGTTGCATATGCAATTATATTTTGCATATTTGCTCCTCGAAGATCTGCCTTCTCCAGATTAGAGACGCTGAAATATGAGCCGCTTAAATCTGCGTCGCCAAGATCTCTACCTGAAAGGTCATATTTGACATATTCAGTGTTTTGTAGATTTTGTCCATGAAGACTCGTATCTAGAGTATCCACAGAGGATGGATCACTTGGATATAAAGCATCTACTGCTAAAGGACTTACGATGAGTCCGACAATTACTGGTAATAGGATCAGTAATTTTGAGAGGGATCTTTTCAGGGAAGAAATAAGAGAGGCCATTGAGGACACCAAAGACTTACGGAACAACCGCTACACACATTCTTTCATGATGTGGGTTTACTGCGCTGAGGTATCACGAACTGTTGCAGGCTTTTGTATTTCAATTTGAAGAAAATCCTTTGCTAAAAGGGTGTTTGGGAAAATCGCTTTTGCTTCAGTTAACAGATTATTGGGAGAAAGTTTATTTCCAGGAGCATATCTTGGGCTTAGATGCGTTAAAACAAGCTGCCCAACATTCGCTGCTGAGGCGATTTGAGCAGCCATGGTTGAAGTCGAGTGTTGTCTTTCATAAGCCAATTGGGAATCATTATGAGCAAAAGTTGCTTCATGAATTAATAAATCCGCTCCTTTAGCAAGTCTTATGGCCGACTCCGCAAAAACAGTATCAGTACAGTAAACAAAACTTGTTCCGAGCCGTTTTGGTCCACAAAAATCTTTTCCTTCGAAAGTCCTTCCATCATTTAGTCTAACCGTCTTACCTTCTTGGAGTTCAGCGTATACAGGGCCAGGCGGAATACCCAATCCCTTAGCTTTACTTATATTAAAACGTCCAGGCTTTGGTTTTTGATCAACTCTGTAGGCAAATGATGGAACCCTATGGACTAAAGGAGAAGACCTAACAATAAATTCATTGTCTTCGTAAATTATCTTATTTTCCTCTGCAAGCTTTTCTATTGAATGAATTTGCATTGGATAAGAAACCCTGCTGGAACTAGCTTTGAAGACACCTTCAAGAAAACTCTTCAAAGGATTTGGGCCATAAAGTTCAACGCCAGTACTGTTACCTGCTAAACCTAAACTTGCCAAAAGTCCTGGCAAGCCATAAACATGGTCTCCATGCATATGTGTGATAAATATTTTTGTAAGTTGAGAAGTTCTCAATTCACTACGAATTAACTGATGTTGTGTTCCTTCCCCACAATCAAACAACCATATTTCCGAGCGCTGAGGAAGCCTTAAAGCCACTGCAGATACATTCCTACTTCTTGTAGGCACTCCTGAACTTGTTCCTAGAAATGTAATCTGCAAAATTTTAAGATTTAACTAAAGATGATGTTGTTTTTAGATTCTGGTGATTTTTTAAGAAACTGCTTTTAAATCCAATTATATTCTTAGTTGGTTAAGTTATGAGAAATTTGTCATTTCAAATATTTCTAACGAGATTCTTATCAGGAATTCCTTGTATTTTGATTTTGTTTAATGGAAAAACATTAGCTACTAGAGAACCTATAATCCGTGTATTAGTAAATGAATCCAAAGAAATTTATATTAGAGCTGATACATCAAGGCCAATTCTTGTTGCAGGAATTAACTCGAGCAGAATAAAAGTTAAATCCTTAAGACTTCGAATTGTAAAGGGCCAAATAAAATATTCCATAAATGGAGGCACCTCAAAACCAATTAACAGATCTAACAATCAGCAAATAATTATCAGGACAAGGGATCCTAGAGGGATGTGGCTAGGCAAAAGAAGATATAGCGGTCAATTAAGACTTTTAAATAAAGGTAAAAGCATCAAAGTAGTAAATCATTTACCTCTGGAGAAATACCTGAAAAGTGTAGTGGGGAGTGAGGTCCCAAAAGAGTGGCCTCTAGAAACATTAAAAGCTCAATCTATAGCTTCAAGAACATATGCTCTAAACCAATTGAATAAAAACATTGACTATGATCTTGCTTCAAATATTTCTAATCAGGTTTATTTAGGACTCGAAGCTGAATCACCACGGGTAAACCAAGCTGTAAATTCAACTAAATCATTGGTAATGCTTCATAAAGGGAAGTTAATTGATGCAGTATTTCACAGTAGTTCTGGCGGAAAAACAGAATCAAGTACTTCAGTTTGGGGGAAATATAGACCCTATTTAAGAAGTGTTAATAGCTTTGACAAAGAAAGTCCGGCTAATAGATGGGAAAAGAAGATTGATGCCAAACAACTTAAGAATCTTTATCTTTCGTTAGGAGGTATTAACACTATTCGTGTCTTAAATCGAACAGATACTAAAAGAATTTCAACAGTAAAATTATATGGTCCTAAAGGAACAAAAGTTATTTCTGGGAAAGAAATTAGACAACTTCTAGGATTAAAAAGTAGTCTAGCTAACTTCAAAATGTTACCTTCTAGAGTTAATGCTTCCTATGAAAATGCAAAAGATCCTTACCTTTACTTAAAAACAATTGACACAAAAATAACTAAGAAGAACCCCTCCTTAAAACCAGTTTCAAATATTAATTATATACCCTTAATTCCATTGCCAAAGATAAGTAGAAATCAGTATCTTTTAATAAAAGGTTCTGGCGCTGGTCATGGAGTAGGAATGAGCCAATGGGGTGCAAAAAAGATGGCCGAAGACGGTTATAGTCATAGAAAAATACTCTATCATTTTTATAAGAATATCTACATCAGGCCTTTTACTTAATATTAACTATACATTATTTTATTACCCCGCTGCATTAAAAACAATTTTTGGTTGAATTGTAAGGTCTTCTTTATTCCATGATGCTATTCCAATTAAAGATCCCTCTTCATTCAAGACTAAAATTTCATCTTGAAGTAAATCTTTTTTCTTTGAATTTATTATAGTATTAAAGCTATCTTCCTGAATTAAAAACAATCTACCCTTAATCCAATGAGATAGTTCCAGTTCTTTCCTTATTTTTATATTGGGCAAATGATTTAATACTTTTATAGGATTGATTAAAGTTGGTTTTTTGCATGGCTCTTCTTTATTAAATATTGGCAAAGGTATAACTTCATCAATATTGAACCCTAATGCTTCTGTTCGTCGAAGTTTAGCTAAAGCCCCACCACATCCAATCTCTTCACCTATATCTCTAGCTATAGATCGAATATAAGTTCCTGAAGAACAATATATTTCAATATCTATTTTTCCTGTTTTTTCATTCCAATTTAACAGTTCAAGATTATGGACTGTAATCTTTCTTGAAGGCAATTCAAAAGATTCTCCTCTGCGGGCTTTTTTATAGGCACGTTCGCCTTTTATATGAATACTAGAAAAATCAGGAGGGCGCTGCAGAATATCTCCCTTAAATTTATTTAGAAAAATGTGAAGGGAATTCAAGTCTAATTCAGGCCAAGACCCTTCTGAAATAATTTCTCCTTGAAGATCATTCGTTGTTGTTCTTATTCCAAGCTGTATTGTCCCCTCATATTTTTTAACCGATGGGAGAAATGATAAAAGTCTCGTAGCTTTGCCTATGGCAATTGGCAAAACGCCTGTGACAGCAGGGTCAAGGGTGCCTCCGTGACCTATACGCTTTACACCATATACCTTCCTAAGTCTATTAACGCAATCATGAGAAGTTAAGCCAAGAGGCTTATCTATAGCCAAAAAGCCAAAATGATTACTTTCCATAAAACCATCTAATACTTATTCTTTTCAACTTATTTAGTGGATTTAAGTGATAAGGAAGAGATAAGTTGATAATAAAAATAGATTTAAATCATAATCAAGCATGCATAACTTAGAATTAGATGTAGGACATTTTATTGAATCAGGGTTTGATCTAAAAGAACACTTAGCGCAATATCTGAATCTAAGCGTTGCCGAACTCGAAGAAAGTCTATCAGTAGGGTTAGAAAAAATGTCATCCTTTCATCCAGGATCTTTTAATGCAGATGATATAACAGGATTTTATGAAAATGAGATTGGGAACGCACATCTTTTTGATCTAGCCTCCTGGCATTTAAAAAGTTCTAATTATATAGCTGATACTATCCGTCTTGAGAAGATGTTTGCCCATGGCAATGTATTGGACTTTGGTGGAGGGATAGGGACACATGCTCTTGCAGCTACTGCTATTAAAAGTGTGGATCATGTGTTCTTTGTAGATCTAAACCCACAAAACAGAGAGTTTGTTGCTCACAGAGCTCAAATTTTAGGGGTTAATGAATTAATTTCTGTTCATCGAGACTTGGAAAGTATTCCTGGTATTAAATTCGATACTGTAATTTGTTTGGATGTCTTAGAACATTTACCTAATCCATCAGAACAATTACTAACTTTTCATGATTTGCTTTCAGATAATTCCATTGCATTATTAAATTGGTATTTTTATAAAGGCGCTAATGGGGAATATCCATTTCATTTTGATGAAAAAGAAATGATTGAAAAATTCTTTTTAGCACTTCAAAATAATTTCCTTGAAATGTTTCATCCTTTTTTAATTACAGCCCGGTCTTATAAACCTATCAGAAACAAATAATGACTCTTCTGATCAAGCTATCGATACATTAATGCGTTTTCTGGTTTTGAGACTACGCTTAATAGTTTCAAAATTAACTATTCCATCTTTAAGGGCGAAAAGGGTATCATCTTTCCCTTTTCCAACGTTTAAACCAGGTAAAACTGATGTACCTCTTTGTCTAATGAGAATAGATCCAGCATTAACCTTTTCTCCACCGTAAGCTTTCACACCAAGCCTCTTAGAGTTTGAATCTCTACCATTTCTAGTAGAGCCAGTTCCTTTTTTATGTGCCATGAGAAATTAATTTAGTTAATAGTGTAAAAAGTTTTAGAAGATAATTTAACTTGGTTCTTTTTTTACTTTACTAGTTTTTGGTTTTGCAGGGGCTTTTTTAGGCTTGTCTGTAATGGCCTTTTCTTTTACAGATGCTTTTTTAGGCTTGTCTGTTATGGCCTTTTCTTTTACAGATGCTTTTTTAGGCTTGTCTGTTATGGCCTTTTCTTTTACAGATGCTTTTGTAGTCTTCGATTCACTCGCTTTATCTTTCAAAGGGTTTTCAACCTTAGATTTTTTTGGTGTAACAGTTTTAACTGAATTGGTTTTTTTTGACTTTGATATTGAAGTAACCATCACACGTGTAAGTTCTTGTCTATGTCCATTCTTTCTGCGTGTTTTCTTCTTACGCTGCATTTTATAAACAATTATCTTTGGCCCTCTTTTATGGGCCATAACTTTTAGCTCAATATTGGCGCCATTAATAAAAGGTTTTCCTATAGATAATCCTTCCTCATCATTGATTAAAAGAACTTTATCAAGGGTAATTGTGTCATCAATACCTGCATTGATACGATCAACGTCATAGTAACGATTTGGTTCTAGCCACATTTGGGTGCCAGAAGTTTCAGCAATTGCATAATGCCCTTTATTAGGAGCATCTGAAGCTTGTTTTTTATTATTTGGAGTCATTTAATCAAAAGACATGAACAGGCTCGGTTTTACTAAAAATCAAAGTTAGATTTCTCGTATTTTCGGATTAGGCCTGCAACACAATCGAAAGACAAGATAACATCCTCACTCTTAGAGGTGAAATCCGTCAAGATTTATATATGTATATCACCTTCTTTAGAAGAAAGTTTAAGAAATGAGCAAAAAAAAAACATACATCCTTAAATTGTATGTCGCTGGAAACACTCCAAATTCTATGCGCGCCTTAAACACTCTTCGAGAGATTCTTAAAACAGATTTCAAGGGGGTTTATGCATTAAAAGTAATTGATGTACTTGAGAAGCCTCAACTGGCGGAGGAAGACAAAATACTTGCTACACCCACTCTATCTAAAATCCTCCCTCCCCCTGTAAGAAGAATTATCGGAGATCTTTCCGATCGAGAAAAGGTTTTAATTGGTCTGGATTTACTTTTTGAAGAACTAAATGAAAAGTCATTTTTTTCTTCAACTGATAATGAGCACGAGATAGAGAGCAAATCTTAAATATCGCTATAAAAATAAAGCCCAATATACATTTTCTAACTAGTTTTAAGTCTGAGCTGAACTTGTATGCATTCTTCTAAAAATTTTCCCATCCCAAAACAGCAGGTTCAGAAGCTTCCAACTGGTATAGAAGGTTTTGATGATGTGTGTCAGGGAGGACTGCCTATAGCAAGAAGTACATTATTTACTGGGACATCTGGCACTGGCAAGACAGTGTTTTCTCTTCAGTATCTGTATCACGGGATATCCCATTTTGATGAGCCTGGTATTTTTGTAACGTTTGAAGAATCACCAATAGATATTATTAGGAATGCTGCAGGTTTTGGTTGGGACCTTCAGGAATTAATCGATCAGGATAAATTGTTTATTCTTGATGCTTCACCTGATCCTGAAGGACAAGATGTTGCAGGGAATTTTGATTTATCCGGATTAATTGAAAGAATTAGTTATGCCATAAATAAATACAAAGCAAAGAGAGTTGCTATCGACTCAATGACCGCTGTCTTTCAACAATATGATGCTGTATATGTCGTGAGAAGAGAGATCTTCCGCTTAATAGCAAGACTTAAAGAAATAGGGGTGACCACAGTTATGACTGCTGAGAGAGTAGATGAATATGGTCCTATAGCTAGATATGGAGTAGAAGAATTCGTTTCAGATAATGTTGTGATTTTGAGAAATGTTCTTGAGTCAGAAAAACGTAGACGCACAGTCGAGGTCTTAAAGCTTCGTGGTACCACACATATGAAAGGAGAGTTTCCTTTCACTATGGGCACCCACGGGATAAGTGTATTCCCATTAGGAGCAATGCGTTTAACGCAACGCTCTTCAAATATTCGAATTAGTTCAGGAGTCCCAGCCCTTGATGAAATGTGTGGTGGCGGTTATTTCCAGGACTCAGTAATACTTGCTACTGGGGCAACAGGGACTGGTAAGACTATGCTTGTCTCTAAATTCATTGAGGATGCATATTCTAATAAAGAAAGAGCAATCCTTTTCGCTTATGAAGAATCAAGAGCTCAACTCCTTAGGAATGCTACAAGTTGGGGTATTGATTTTGAGAAGATGGAAAGCGATGGATTACTTAAAATTATCTGTGCTTACCCAGAATCAACAGGGCTAGAGGATCATTTGCAAATAATCAAAACAGAAATCACTGAATACAAGCCCTCTAGAATGGCAATAGATTCTCTTTCAGCTTTAGCTCGAGGAGTAAGCCTCAATGCATTTAGACAATTCGTTATAGGAGTAACAGGTTATGCTAAACAGGAAGAAATAGCGGGGTTTTTTACTAACACTGCTGAAGAGTTTATGGGGAGCCATTCCATTACAGACTCACATATTTCAACAATTACAGACACAATCTTATTGCTTCAATATGTAGAGATTGGAGGAGAGATGGCCCGTGCAGTAAATGTTTTCAAAATGAGAGGATCATGGCATGACAAGCGAATTAGAGAATTCATCATTACTGGAGATGGTCCTGAAATAAAAGATTCATTTACCAATTTTGAACAAATATTTAGTGGCGCACCGCATCGTATAAGTAGCGATGAAAATCTTCCTGGTGTATTTAAAAGTATTGACAAAAGAGATGTCAGAAAGTCTTAGATTAAATTGAGTTATCTTCTAATTGCATATCCCATTTCCTACGAACTCGTTCAGATTCTATTAAAAATTCATCTGCATCATTTTTAGCAAGAGGAAGGTCAAACCAGAAAGTTGTACCTATACCTGGTGCACTTATCATGCGAATCTTACTACTATGTTTCTCTAATATTTCCCTAACAATTGATAAGCCAAGTCCTGTTCCTGCTTCTGTATGAACATCATTTTCAATCCTGTAAAATCTATCGAAAATTTTAGATTGCCCTTCTTCTGATATTCCGCAACCTGTATCTGATATTTCAACTCTAATCCTTGGCAAAGGCGAAATTATGTCGCATGCAGGCGCATCTTTATTTTCTGGAATTAAGGAGCCAACACATACGTCAGGCCATGTATATGCTCGTAGAAGAATTTTTCCACCACTTTTGGTGAATTTAAGAGCGTTACCTACCAAGTTATCTAAAACTTGCAAGGATAAATCCCAATTTCCACGAGTTAATTGCATGTTTTCCTCTAACTCTTGAATAATTTCAACATTTTTATCTTTGGCATTTAACCTATAATTTTTCAAAGTTTGCTCTATTGCTGGGCTGATATCGATTTCATCAAACTGTACATTCGATGAAGTCTCTAATTTGGATAGATCAAGTACATCATTTACTAATCTAGTAAGCCGGTCGGTTTCCGAATTTGCAACCTCTAAAAACTCCATTTTCTGTTTATGAGGAAGTTTTTCATCAAGGTCATAAAGAGTTTCAACATAGCTTTTTATATTAAACAATGGGGTCCTAAGTTCATGGGAAACATTACTTATAAAACGTCTTTGTGCAGCATTTAATTCAACTTCTCTAGTTAAGTCCTGAACTGTAATCGCAATCCCTTTAAGGTTAGAGCCAGAAGAATCTCTTACTGATTGCAAAACAATTCTAAGTGTTCTAGAAGGTTCGTCTGTACTACATCTTATTTCATTACTATCAGAGATGTTATTTAGCAATGAAATCATTTGTGGGTGCAAGTCATTTGCAATTAACTCTGGCAATTCTTCTATTAAATCTTTAGTTTCTATTTTTCTACCTTCCCAGCGAAATAGCCTTCTTGCCGTAGGGTTGACAAGAACAATCTTACCTTTCTCATCAAGCAAAATTGCACCATCAGCCATAGTTGCAATTAATGATTGTTGTTTAACTTGAGCTGCCTTTAATTCTTCAATGTTTGCCGCATCATAATCCTCAAGCTGGGATGCCATATTATTGAATCCATTTAAAAGTTCACCTAATTCTCCACTCATAGGAAGATCTATTCTTGATTTAAAATTACCTTTAGCTATTTCTCTTACACCACTAACTAATTCACGAATCGGTCGGGTTATTGTCTGAGCATTAAAGATAGCTCCAATAATTACAAGCACCCAAATAGATATAAATACGGCAATCGTTATTTCTCTAGTTAAGGCAGCGCTGGCAAGTGCATTCTTATTAGGTGTCACTCCTAAGGCAAGATTCCCTACATACTTACCTTTGAAAAGCAATGCAACAAATACATCAGTTACTTGTCCTTGAGGAGTTAAGTGCTGCCTAACAAGTGGAAACTGCGGCCTCTTTTTCAACTCTTGTGGTAGCTGAAGTTTTTTTCGTAATTGAAATTCACTCTCTGAAGAACTAGGGGTTGCACTAATAGGTATTCCTAATTGAACAATTCCTTCAGGATCAGTGAAAAAAATATATCTAATATTTCTACTAGATCGCCAAAATTTCTCAGCAACATTAAAAAGTTCTCTTTCTTGATTCCTAGCAACTAATTCAGTGACATTACCTGAAAGCAACAGTCCAAGATCTCTGGCATATCTTGTGTCATTCATGCCAGCATCTCTTTGAATACTACTTAAAGCAAAGAATGTAATACCTGTCATCAACAAACTAACTACTAATGTTGCTATGGCTAGTAATTTTGCTCTTAAACTGAATTCATTCCACCAATTAGAAAAAAAGTTTTCAGAGTTGCCTTTAAGAGGCAGATTGTTTTCCACATTATCTTTATCAAGCACGATTAATACCTAACATCATTATTTCTAACCTGGTAGCCAATATCATTCCTATAATAAATACCTTTAAAGCTAATTCTTTTCATGCCTTCATATGCAAGTTTAAAAGCCTCTTTATAGCTTGAGCTTTGAGCAACAATTGACAAAACTCTTCCTCCTGCTGTAAGGAGATTACCTTCTTGATCGAATCTAGTGCCTGAATGAAATAATTGAATCTGACTATTTTGATCTAGCTCAATTGAAATCAAATCTCCTTTTTTAGGATTTTCAGGATAACCACTAGTTGTGGCAACAACACATGCACTTATTAGATTATTTGGTTTGAGTTTTGGAGCATTATTTAATGATCCAAGAGCTGAAGCTTGCAATATTTGTGCGAACTCAGGTGACATTAATGGCATCAATGCTTGACATTCCGGATCTCCAAAACGGCAATTATATTCTATTACTTTTGGCCCTTGTTTTGTAAGCATTAAACCAGCATAAATAACTCCTCTATAATTGATATTTCTTTTTTTAAGAGCTTCCAGGGTTGGTTTAAGTATTAGATCAGTTATTTCCTCAAGATCCTTTTGACTAAGAATCTGAGCAGGGGCATATGCACCCATCCCGCCAGTGTTGGGGCCTTTATCACCTTCCATCAATCTTTTATGGTCTTGAGCAGTAGGAAGAATCTCAAGGTTCTCTCCATCGCTTATTGCGAAGACAGAAACCTCTGGACCTTCAAGACACTCTTCAAGAACTAATTTCGCTCCTGCTTCTCCAAATTTCCCCTCGAAAGCATCTTTTATTGCTGCTTTAGTTTGTTCTATTGAGCTACATACTGACACCCCTTTCCCAGAGGCTAAACCATCAGCTTTAACAACTAAAGGTTGACGAACAATAGACAAAATTTCAAATGCCTCATCAATAGTATTTACGCTCCAATATTTTGCTGTAGGTATACCGGCATCAGCCATTAACTCTTTTGCCCAGTTTTTACTTGCTTCTAATTGAGCACCATCTTTACCTGGTCCAAAAACAACTAATTCTGATTCTCTTAACTGATCTGCCAATCCTTCTGAAAGGGGTTTCTCTCCACCAATAACAACTAAATCAATCTTCAAAGAATTGCAAGCAGTAATTATTTCTTGGCTATTTGATTCTTGTATGTCTAGTCGGTGACAGTAGAGGTGTTCTTCAGTTCCACCATTGCCAGGAGCAACATAAACTCTTTCAATTTCCTCAGATTTAGCTATAGCCCAAGCCAAAGCATTCTCACGTCCACCTCCGCCTATAACTAGAACTTTGTTTAATTTTGGAAGTGAGGGAAAAATTGATTTTGATTTTGTCATAACTAATACTGCTGCTGTTTTAAGCTTTAGCTTGCATTTAATTTGTTTTTAGAGACATATTGCTTATTCTAAAAAACAATTTTGCTTGCCTCATGTGGGTTTATTGTATTTAAAGTACCTAACTTAATAGCTTTTAGTTGAGGTAAAAAGGAATCTAATGGAATTAAATCAGAGTTCGCTTCTTTATGAAGGCAAAGCAAAAAGGATTTTCAAAACTAATAATCCAGATGAGTTCCTAGTACATTTCAAGAATGATGCAACTGCTTTTAATGCCAAGAAACATGCAGAACTAGAAGGCAAAGGAAGTTTAAACTGTCAGATCTCATCAATTATTTTTAAATTTCTAGAAGAAAACGGAATACCAACACACTTTATAAGTGTAAAAGATGATAGTTGGATGCTAGTTCAAAAAGTAGATGTTATCCCCCTGGAAATTGTTATTCGAAATATTGCAAGCGGATCACTATGCAGAGAGACACCTATCCCTGTAGGGCAAGAATTATCAACGCCTCTTCTAGACTTGTATTATAAGGATGACGCCCTGGATGATCCACTTTTGACTGAGGACAGATTAGAATTACTAGGATTAGTTTCCAAAAGTCAAAAGCAAGAAGTAAAGGCTCTTGCCTTTAAAGTTAATAGGTGTTTAAAGGGATTTTTCGAAAATTTGAACCTAGTTTTAGTTGATTTCAAATTAGAAATGGGTTTCAACAGTCATGGAGAATTATTAGTTGCCGATGAAATCAGTCCAGATAGTTGCAGGATCTGGGACTGTAATATTAAAGATCATAATGATCGGATTCTTGACAAAGATCGTTTTCGAAAGGATCTTGGAGGTGTATTAGACGCTTATAGTGAAGTGCTTCGTAGAATAAAAAAGTTTTACTCTAGATAGAGCATGAATTCAATCTCACTTAATTCCATCTATTAAGCTTTATCCTAGAAATATAAATGGCAGGTATTACTACCATCAGCTCAATGAGACAATTTCGCAGAAGGGCATATTTTTTAGCATTGACTTTGCCGCTAGTAAGCGGAGGAGCTGCCAATGCCGAAATACGTTGGGAACTTGTAACACCTAATAAAAACAAATCAGAAGATATTTGGGTGAATGCTAAAAGAGGTAAAACTGAAAAGTTGAAACCCTACAAGTCAGTCTCTTATGGACTATCAACCATAAACCCAGGGAAAACAAGTCTTTCAAATTCAAACCCTAAAAAAGCAATCAAAGCTAATAAGACTGGTAATTTATTAGACAAATATCAAGAAAAATATCTTGCAAATTCAAACCCTAGGGAAACAGCCTCACCCCAAAGCTCCGAAGAGTTAAGAAACATATTTCAAAAAACAGATATTGCAGATCGAAAAGATAACAAAGAAATCGCAGAAAATGAAGATCTCGTATTGATTTCTGAAGTAGTTATTACTGGTCTGGAGAGTCACCCAGAGAAAGTGCGTTTAGAATATGCAGCATATGATGCCATGACTGTTAGGCCTGGAAGCAGAGTAAGTAAATCAGAATTAAAAAGAGATTTAAATGCCATTTTTACTACTGGATGGTTTTCAGGCCTAGAAATTGAGGCAATTGATACGGCTTTAGGGGTCAAATTAATAGTAGATGTTAAACCTAATCCTGTTTTCACTGAGGTTATTGTTAATCCTGAGGATTCTCTAATCACTAAAAAAGCTCTTAAAGATATTTTTAAAACAGATTTTGGGAAAACACTTAATTTAAATGTTCTAAAGCTGCGAATGAATAAGCTAAAAGAATGGTATTCAGAAAGAGGTTATTCATTAGCAAGAATTTCAGGGCCTAATAGAGTTACTTCAAATGGGAAAGTCCAATTAGAAGTACAAGAAGGAACTATAGAAGATATAAAGGTTATTTTTCTTGATGATGAAGGGAATTCAGTCAAAGAGAATGGCAAGCCAATTAGAGGAAAAACAAAAACATGGGTTATAAATAGAGAGCTTTTAAGTAAACCTGGAGCAATATTTAATAGAAAAAATCTTGAAGCTGATATCAAAAGACTATATGGACTTGCTTTGTTTAGTGACATTAAAGTTTCTTTAAAGCCAGTTACAGGTGAGCCTGGGAAAATAGAAATAATCCTAGGGATTACTGAACAAAGGACCGGATCACTTACAGGCGGAATTGGTTGGAGTGGTTCCCAGGGGTTCTTTGGTTCAGCAGGTCTTCAAGAAAAGAATTTACTTGGGAGATCTTGGTCCAGTGATATCAATTTTACTTATGGAGAATATGGGGCATTAATTAGCTTCTCTTTAACTGATCCATGGATCAAAGGTGACAAACATAGAACTTCTTTTCGCACTTCAGTGTTTATTAGTAGAGATGTACCTCAAGAATTTAGAAGTTCTAAAGGACATATCTTGGGGGTAAGTGATTATGCTCAAGGAACTGGCAGCAGCCCTGGTTCAAGAGTTTATGATATTGATTTTGCTCATAGTGGTGTAAATAATTCTGCCTTCAGTTCAGTATCTGCTGCTAAAGCTAGTGATTCAAATACAAGTTGGTTTGATTATGAAGGTGACTCAGTACTTTTACATAGGACAGGCGGTAACTTCTCTTTTTCAAGACCTTTAAATGGTGGGAATCCTTATAAGAAAGCAACCTGGTCAGTACTTTTGGGGATGGATTTTCAGAAGGTAAAGCCTATTGATTATTCAGCTCAAGACAGGCCTTATGGAGCGAAGGCAATTAATGTTGTAAATAACACAGCATTAAACAATGATGTTATTTGTATAGCTTTTAATTGTGCAAAAGAGAATACGCTTGTAGGTTTTAGAGGCGGAATGTCTAGGAATAAACTTAATAATCCTAGAAACCCAACATCAGGAACGTTTTTAAGCATAGGTACTGAGCAATATATTTCTGTTGGAGAAAATTCCCCTACCTTTAATCGTGCAAAAGCAACTTATTCCTATTTTATTCCTATTAATTGGCTTAAGTTACACAAAGGATGTAAACCAAAAGCTGGGGAAGATCTCGCTTGTCCCCAAACACTTGCTTTTCAGTTAAAAGGCGGATCAATAGTTGGTGATTTACCCCCTTATGAAGCCTTTTGTCTAGGAGGATCTAAGTCAATTCGAGGTTGGAGTGCCTGTGATTTAGCTGTTGCCAAAAGATATGGAGAGGCTTCTGTAGAATATAGAGTTCCTGTTTGGAGAATGGTTTCAGCAAATGTTTTTGTTGATGCAGGTACGGATTTCGGTTCTCAAGCCGATGTGCCAGGTAATCCAGGAGGACTTCTTCACAAGAAAGGCAAAGGCTTTTCAGTAGGGAGTGGATTGTCATTCAACACCCCAGTTGGGCCATTAAGAATAGAAGCTGCAAGTCAAGATTTAGAAGGTGATTGGCGTTATAACGTTGGTTTTGGCTGGAAGTTCTAGTGTGGAATGGCTGCCTGCTAATTATGAGAACACTTGGACTCTTGGAGGGCCTGTTTTTCGTAAAGGGATTTGCTTACACAGTGGTGAAGAGTCTGAGGTAACTCTTCTGCCTTCAGAGGAAATAGGGTTTTATATTTCTTGGGTTAACAGCTCTGATCCCCCTATTAAACTCAAACCCAATCAAGTTGTTAATAGTCACTTATGCACAGCCCTTGTCCTAGGTGAAAGAAGAGTTTCAACAGTGGAACATCTTCTTGCTGCTTTAGCTGGTTGTGGTCTTACCCATGTACAAATACTTTTATCTGGAAATGAGATACCGCTTCTAGATGGATCATCTATTGAATGGGTTGAAGGTATTAGGGAAGCTGGAATGGTTCCATTAAATATTTCAAATACTAATTTTCCTGAAATTAATAAATCTTTTGTAATCAACAAAGGTTCAAGCATAATTACAGCTACACCATCGGATAGTTTAAATTTAATTGGAATAATAGATTTTCCATACCCTGCAATAGGCAAACAGATATTTTCTTTAGAATTAAACCCAAGATCTTTTTATAAGGAAATTGCACCTGCAAGAACATTTGGCTTTAAAGATCAAATAGATCATTTAATTAAATCTGGATTAATTAAAGGCGGTGATTTAAATAATTCACTAGTTTGCGATGGCGAATCTTGGGTGAACCCTCCTTTAAGATTCAAAGATGAGCCTGTTAGGCATAAGCTATTGGACTTAATAGGAGATTTAGCTCTTATTGGGTTGCCTAAAGCGCAGGTTTTGGTTTACAGGGGGTCACATGCATTGCATGCCGAACTCGCTAAATCTCTTTCAAGAGAATGCTCTTTAACAAAATATTATTTTGACTAATTCTTCGGATCAAACATTTCTCCTAACTAATGAGGAAATAATGGGACTTTTACCCCATCGTTATCCTTTTGCATTGGTTGACCGTGTAGTGGCCTATGAGCCCGGCATAAGCGCTACTGGAATTAAGAATGTAACTATTAATGAGCCTCACTTTCAAGGGCATTTCCCTGACAGGCCCTTAATGCCAGGCGTCTTGATTGTTGAGGCGATGGCTCAAGTTGGAGGACTTATTGTTAAACAGATGCCTAACCTTCCTAAAGGCCTTTTTGTTTTTGCAGGTATAGATGGTGTGAGATTTCGTCGTCCTGTAGTTCCTGGAGATCAATTAATCATTAATTGCGAATTAATAAGTATAAAAAGGCAGCGCTTTGGCAAGGTAAAAGGAGAAGCCAAAGTGGATGGGAATTTAGTTTGCTCAGGTGAATTGATGTTCTCCTTAGTAGATTAATTCAATGCTGGAAAAGATTGAATCAGCAAATGAGATGATAGAAAACTCATCAACCAAAATCCATCCATTAGCAGTTGTCAATTCAAAGGCAGAGCTTGGGGAAGGTGTTGTTGTCAGCTCTGGGGCTGTAATAGGGCCCGAAGTGCAAATAGGTTCAAATACTATTATTGGTCCAAATGTGATTCTTGATGGGAGACTGAAGATTGGCTCGTCAAATAAATTTTTCCCAGGTGCTTGTATAGGCCTAGAGCCACAAGATTTGAAATACAAAGGGGCAGCTACTGAGGTAATAATTGGGAATAACAATACTTTTCGCGAATGTGTAACAGTTAATCGTGCTACTAATATTGGAGAACAAACAAGGATTGGCGATGGATGTCTCTTAATGGCATATACCCATGTCGCTCATGGTTGTGATATTGGAAATGATGTTGTTATTTCTAATAGCGTTCAAATAGCAGGAGAAGTAGTTATTGGAGATAAAGCTGTTATTGGAGGTTTATTAGGTATACATCAATTTGTTCATATTGGATCTCTAGCAATGGTTGGTGGCATGACAAGAGTGGATAGAGATGTTCCGCCTTATTGTTTAGTCGAAGGGCACCCTGGCAGAATGCGTGGGTTAAATCGCGTTGGTATAAAAAGAAGAGGCCTAGACAAACAAAATCCTGAGGAATTTAAGCAATTACAAGAGGCTTGGGACCTGATTTATAGATCAGGTCATATTTATAAGAAAGGCTTAGAACTAGTTAGAGCAAAGCGCCTTCTAAAGGCCACTAATGAACTTTGTGTTTTCCTTGAAGCTTCTATAGGACAAGGTCGAAGAGGCCCTATGCCATATTTGAATTCTGAAAAGAAATAGACCATGCGGCTGCTTATTAGCACTGGAGAGGTGTCTGGGGATTTGCAAGGAAGTTTTCTAGTAAAAGCTTTATTAAATGAGTCAGAAAAAAGATCTCTCCCCTTAGAAGTCATTGCACTAGGTGGTCCTCGAATGCAAGCTGCAGGTGCAGAACTTTTAGTAAATACATCTTCAATAGGAGCAATTGGTTTTTTAGAAACCTTGCCTTTTCTAATTCCTACACTGAGGGCACAAAAAACTGCTGACAATTTATTTGTTAATTCCCCACCAGATGTTTTAGTACTAATTGATTACATGGGGCCAAATATTAAACTTGGAAATAAAGTACGCAAACTCTTTCCTGATCTACCAATTGTTTATTATATTGCCCCTCAGGAATGGGCTTGGAGGATAGGGGAAGGAGGCTCGACTGATTTGATTGGTTTTACAAATAAAATACTTGCTATCTTTCAAAAAGAAGCTGATTTTTATGCATCTAAAGGGGGAAGTGTGACGTGGGTGGGGCACCCAATGCTTGACAACCTTAGAGATTTGCCAACTCGCAATGATGCTTGTAAAAAGCTCAAATTAGACCCTTCTCAAAAGTTCTTATTAGTTTTACCTGCCTCTAGGTCGCAAGAACTTAAATATATTTTACCCACTCTTCTTAAAGCAGCAGCAATGCTTCAAGAAAAAGATCCTTCGCTATATATTCTCTTACCTGCTGGACAACAAAGTTTTGAAAGCAAGCTTCAGAGATCCTTAAAGAAGTTTGGCATTAATGGGAAGGTTTTTCCAGCAAAATATACTGAGGATTTGAAATCAAGTTTTTTCAAAGTTTCTGAGCTAGCACTTACTAAATCAGGCACTATTAACATGGAGTTAGCTTTACATTCAGTTCCTCAAATTGTTGGTTATAAAGTAAGTAAATTGACTGCTCTAGTAGCCAAAAAAATTCTTCAATTTGAAATAGATCATATTTCACCAGTTAACCTTTTGTTAAATGAGAGAGTAGTTCCAGAACTTGTTCAAAAAGATTTCACTTCAGAAGCAATCTATAACATTGCATCATCCCTATTAAATAACAAATCAGTCCGTTCTCAAATCCTAGATGGTTATAATAGATTAAAATCAAGCCTTGGCGAACCTGGGGTAACTCAAAGAGCTGCTAAAGAAATTTTAGATTTATTGGAATCATGAAAACTAGGAAATTTTTAAGTAAATTAATCTCCTTATTAATATCTTTTACTTGCCTTTTCTCATTTGCAATCTCGACAAATGCAACTGAGAATACCTCAGTATTAGCTGGGGGTTGTTTTTGGTGCTTAGAACATGACTTAGAAGATATAGATGGTGTTTTATCTGTTGAGAGTGGTTACTCAGGGGGCAGAATAGAAAACCCTACTTATAAAAATCATCAAGGCCATCAAGAAGCTGTAAAAGTTACTTTTGAATCAGCAGAAATAAAATTCGAGGATTTACTAAAAAGTTATTTTAGGAATATAGATCCTTTCGATGGGAGGGGTCAATTTTGTGATAGAGGAGATTCTTATCGTCCTGTGATCTTTTACAATGATCTAGAACAGAAGAATATTGCTACCCTTAGTGTTAAAGAAGCAGCAAAAGAATTATCTGTTAATAGCAATAAGATTGCCGTAAGAATTCAGCCAAAAAATGTATTTTGGTCTGCAGAAGATTATCATCAAGATTATGCTAAAAAAAATACATTGAAGTATAATTTTTATCGCTATAGCTGTCAAAGAGATCGTCGGTTAGATGAAGTTTGGGGTATTAATGCTCGTAAAGGGGCAGACTGGGATGAGGGTGCGTAGCAAAAGAATCTTAAGAAATAAAAATAAATTAGCTTGTTAAGATATTTGTTATTTTATTTTCACTATTTTCTATACCCGTAATATTAAATCAATAACTGGTCAACGGTTAAATGTACTTATTAATTGTTAAAGATTACCTTTCTCACAGGTATATTGGACCTTATTTAACTACTAAAGAAGCTTCTGAAGATTTACAGCGAATACCTCTAAGCTGTACGAATAAAGCTAAGTGGCAAATTCATAGATTAGAAGATCCAAAGAAGAATTATTTATCTACAAATAAATCTTCAACATTAAATGTAAATTTTTTACCAAAGGCCTCTTAAGGCAATGGCTTTGAAATTTTTTGCTTAAAGCCTTTTTTTAATTACGGCAAGCCCAATTAACCAAGGTCCTAACGCCATAGCCAGTAGCACCTGCAGGGTCTGCTCCCCGGTCTTTATCAGTCCAGCATGTGCCTGCGATATCAATATGCGCCCATGCTATGTCATCCTGAATGAATTCTTTAAGGAAGAGTGCCGCAGTAATTGATCCTCCAGCACGAGGACCTGTATTTTTAATATCAGCCAGCATAGATTTCAACCCCTCTTTATATGATTGCTGAAGAGGCATATGCCAAAGTTTTTCTCCACACGCACTAGACGCTTGCTTCAATTCCTCTACTAGATCAGTGTTATTAGACCATAAGCCTGCGATTTCTTCTCCAAGAGCAATAACACATGCTCCCGTTAATGTCGCCAAATCAACTATTGAGTCTGGTTTTAATTTGCATGCATAAATCAGAGCATCTGCAAGAGTTAGCCGTCCTTCTGCATCAGTATTATTTATTTCAATTGTTTTGCCATTAGAAGCAGTAACGATATCCCCAGGATGAACAGCTGATCCATTGACCATGTTTTCACAAGCTGCAACTATGAAATGTATTTCTGTATTTTCTGGAGCAAGCTCCCCTATAGCACGGGCAGCTCCGATAACAGCAGCGCTTCCTCCCATGTCATATTTCATCATGTCTATTTGAGCAGCCCCGACTTTAAGGTTGTATCCTCCTGAATCGAAAGTCAATCCCTTCCCTACCATTGCAATCCGACGTTTAACTTTACCTGCTGGAGTGTAAGTAAGGTGAATAAATTTAGGCTCCAAATCCGACCCCTGAGCAACTGCCAAATAAGATCCCATCCCTAAATTCTTACAATCTTTTTTTTCTAGGATCTTATATCCCAATTTAAATTCTCTTGCAACGTCAACAGCCTTTGCTGCCAATGAAGCTGGGGTCAAATCATTGGGAGGAGCTCCTACAAGTTCCCGAGCTAATTCAACCCCACAACAAATTGGATTAACTTCATTAATGATTTTTTCAACCCCATTAGATAGACCTATTAATTCAATTATTTCGGGGAACTTGTTTGGTTTAGGATCACTTTGAAATCTTTGATCTTTGAATGCTGCCAACCTTATTGATTCAGCCACAGCTTTTGCAGCACTATTTGAATCAAATGGATCCCAAGGGAAAAAGACTCCAAGCTTTCCTTGGGATCCCGCACTTTCACGAGATGCAAGCGCCGCTCCATCCCTTAGATGATCAATTAGAAGTTCTTCAAGTTTTCCAAGGCCAACCAATATTAATTTTTCAGGAGAGCCTCCAATAACCTCTAACTTTACTTTTTCCCCATTCTTCCCAAAAAAGTTTTTTTCTTCTAAATGATTTGCAAGTGCTTTTGAATCGAAGATGCCCTCTAAAATCTTAAGTTGTTCTTCTATGTTTTCTTCAAGAAGTCCTATGGCCAGAACTGAACCTGACCAGGACTGCAGACTTTCTTGATTCAGCGAGATTTGCATGTGACTTTTAAATTTTCATTGATGCTAACTGTTTTGACTAATTAATATCATTAGTAAAAGGTGAGTTCCAAACACCTCTCGTCTCTTTATTAAAAGCGGGGAGCCATTCACGAATCAATTCTTGCTCCAATTTCCTTCTAGGTTTTGTTTCTTTAGGGACATCCTTCCAAAAACGAATACTTAATTGAATGCCTAATCCAGTCATTTGACATGCTTCAGAATAAGCTTGTAGATACTTCTTACAATCATGCTCACCTTTCCATCTTCTTTCTGATGCAACAGTTTCCCCTATATACAGGACAATATGAGAATCAATTCCTTTAGGCCTATCCATAACTATATATATTGCAGGTCCGTAATGAGGGTTCTGAGGCCATCTCCAGAAATTCAACGGAAAAGGAGTTAACTTTAGAAACTGAGGCTGATTGGCTATTTGATTGGCCTCATCAACAAAAAAAATAGATTGTTGAAGAGGTTTTTTATTATTGCTTTTTAAAAGAGACTCTTGATAAGAATAAATTCTTTTCTGCCATGTTTGGATTAATTCCTTCTTGAATGAGAGCCTCTCCTTTATAGAAAGGACATCATCACAATAATGATCTTGATCAAATAACTCCCCCTGACCTTTTGCTAGGTTCATTTCAAGTTACGGTTTGGTGTTCCCTACTTTCAAAAAAGAGTGATTTTTTAAATAATTATAATTTATTAGCCATAAGAGTGATTTCTTGCGCTAAATGCTTTCTAGGTTGGAGAAGGAAGTAATGCTTCCTAAGCTTAAGAGCATAAAAAAATCTTAACTATTGAGGCATGGCCATATGGCATTTTTTGAATCCGAGATTGTACAGGAAGAAGCAAAAAGCCTTTTTGAGGACTATCAAAATCTCATGCAGTTAGGAGGAGACTATGGGAAGTTTGATCGAGAAGGCAAAATAATGTTTATAAACAAAATGGAATCTTTAATGGAGCGCTATAAGGTTTTCATGAAAAGATTTGAACTTTCTGAAGATTTCCAAGCCAAGATGACAGTAGAGCAATTGAAGACTCAACTTGGTCAATTTGGAATGACTCCTGAGCAAATGTTTGATCAAATGAATTTAACTTTAAATAGAATGAAGTCTCAAATTGATGACACTCAGAAATAAATAGTGATTCACACGATATACGATTGTTTATATATGGAAGGTTGTTATGTCTGAGGAATTCAATTCTCTTCCACAATGGCTTTCAAGAGGGATCGTTGATTTGTTCCCATTTGATAAGGCCAATAAATCTAATAAAGAACAGGATTTTGAATTACTGCTTTCAGAATCTATCCGCACAAATAAACCATTGAGAATAAAACTTGGGATAGATCCAACAGGATTAGATATACATTTGGGGCACAGTATTATTTTTCGGAAGCTAAGAGCATTTCAAGATGCTGGGCATACAGCAATTTTAATAATTGGTGACTTCACAGCAAGGATTGGTGATCCAACTGGAAAAAGCAAAACTCGTATACAGTTATCTGCTGAAGAAGTAGCTGATAATTCTAAAAATTATCTACAGCAACTTGGGTTAGGACAAGCTAAAGAAAAATCTCTTTTAGATTTTGAAACTAAAGGACGAATAGAAATTAAACGAAATAGTGAATGGTTTGAAAATTTTGACATGTCAAAAATTGTTGACCTGCTTTCCAAGACAACTGTTGGGCAAATGCTAGCCAAAGATGAATTTGCTAAACGCTACACTTCTGGCACGCCAATTGCTTTGCATGAATTTCTATACCCACTATTGCAAGGGTATGATTCTTTTGCTGTGAATGCAGACATTGAGCTTGGAGGAGTAGACCAAAAATTCAATGTAGCTATGGGGAGAGATATACAAAGGCATTTTGGTCAAAACCCTCAATTTGGATTGTTGTTACCAATTCTAGTTGGTCTAGATGGATTTCAGAAAATGAGCAAAAGCATTGGCAATACTGTTGGTCTTAAGGAAGATCCTCTATCAATGTATTCAAAATTAGAGAAAGTCCCTGATAAACAAGTTGTGGACTATTTGACTTTATTAACAGATTGTGAGCTCACTAATTCACCCGCAAGCCCTAGAGAATTACAAAAGTATATGGCTTTAAATGTTACTGCCCAGTTTCATGACATGCCCTCTGCAAAGATTGCACAAACACAGTCGATAAAACTTGTTTCTGGAATAAAAGAGGAAGTAAATGAGATGCCCGAAATATCGATTTCAAAAATAGGTTTTCCTGTAAAGGCTTTTTATTTACTAAGTGCACTTGGCTTATGCACTAGCAGCAGTGAAGCTAGACGAAAAATCCAAGGTGGTGGAGTTAGAATTAATGGAGAGAAAATGTTAAATCCAAATCTTGAATTCTTAAAAAAGGAGGATCTTATAGGAAAAATTCTGCAATTAGGTAAAAAAACTTTCAGGCGCATTTCAAACTAATCATATATTCAATGATTGCTTCATTCAAACCAGAAGAGAAATTAATTCTTGCTCTAGATAGGTTGAGTGAAGAAGATATGTTGTTATTAATAGAAAAATTACCCAATCTAATTTGGGTGAAAGTAGGTCTTGAGTTGTTTACACTTTTAGGGCCAGAAGTTATTGGTAAATTAAGAGGTTTAGGTAAAAAAGTTTTTTTAGATCTTAAATTTCATGACATCCCAACCACCATGGCAAGGGCTTGTTATCAGGCTGCAAAATCAGGGGCAGAGTTGATAACTGTCCATGCTTGTGCAGGAAAGAAGGGGCTTGAAGCAGCTAATCAATCAGCTCAAGAGGGTGCAATGGAACTAGGCCTTGAAGCTCCCTGCCTATTGGCAGTTACTGTATTAACAAGTTGGAAATCACAAGATTTCATCAATGAACTAGCTATTCACCAACCTTTAGCTGACCGGACACTCTTTTTAGCTGAGCTGGCTTCTGAAGCAGGTATTGGAGGATGTATTTGTTCTCCAATGGAAGTTAATAAATTACGCAGGATTTTTCCTGAGCCTTTTCAACTTATCACTCCTGGCATTCGGTCCATAGGAGTTGATTTAAATGATCAAGCAAGAGTAATGACTCCATTAGAAGCATTGAAGGCAGGGTCTTCGAAGTTAGTTATAGGTAGAGAAATCACCAATTCCGAAAACCCATTAGAATCCTTCAATAGGATTTGTGATCAATTACTAAATAATTAAATTGATTTGCCAATTCTTGGTTCTTTCCCATTTATTAATCTAATTAGATTTGATCGATGCCTCCATAAAACTAGTATCATTGCTATCAGGCTGATAGACATATAACCACTAGATAAATCATTATTAAAGTGGAAGAATATTAATATTGGTAGACTTACGGCAGCACATACACTTGATAAGGATACGATTCTAAAAATACTTAACATTAATAGGAATATACCTAAAGAACCAAAGGCAACTTGCCAAGAGATACCAAGAAAAACACCTAATCCAGTTGCGACTGCTTTCCCACCTTTTCCTTTCAACCAGATTGGCCAAATATGACCTGCTAATACTATAAAACCAGAAGCAACTTGCCAATTTTGGTCTAATAAAAATGATTTAGCAATTAATATTGCAGCAGTACCTTTAAGTACATCCAAGAGAAAAACAATTAAAGCAGGTCCTTTACCAACATGTCTTAAAACATTTGTTGCACCTGTAGAGCCTGAACCAATCTGTCTTAAGTCTAATCCTGAGATCCATTTACCAGCAAGGTAACCACTAGGCAACGAACCTAGTAAATAACTTATCACCAAAGTGAATAAAGCAATAAAAATGATTTGAAAGTCCATTAAATTAGTTCTTCATCAAGATAAAGCTCTTGAGATGATGCAGCAAAAGTTAGCCATATAGGAAATTGCAATATAGGAATGTCAATATTCCTCTCTGCAGAATCTACCAAAATCAAAGGAACTTCATTTGCAGCTTCTAATCGATCAGCCCTTTCAATGAGAGGTTCAGATCGCTCAAAAAGGACCACGCCACTATTTGGGCCAAAATCCTCTCTATTTAGACCTAATGCATCTTGCAAGCCTCTCCTCCATTCGCCTAGGCGCTCTGGCTCTCCTGCCAGGACTAGAGCTTGGAATCGATCTCCATACAATTCACCAAGAATGGCAATTAATGCTGCTGAAAGCAGAACGTTCCTTGATCGATTCCCTAAACTAGGCTGAGCGCCTCGGCCACCCATATTAAAAAACCAATCTTCTAAAACATCAGCATCTTTTTGCTCCAAACTTCTTCGGAATTTCCAAGGATCAGCATAATAATCTGGTCCATCTAAGTACTGTCCCAATAATTGAAGTATTAGATCCTTATCAGGCTTGAAAGTCTCAGCAATAGCTGACACTTTTTCAATACCTTCCTCTTCTAACTCTTTTGTTTTTGTTTGATCAAGAGGAGAAGGCGAAACCACTACAGGCTGTTCAATCAAATTAAGCTGATCTACTGATTGACTTAATTCTTGAAAAGCACCGCTTAAATAATCTTGAAAACCTTTAACTCTTCTTGCTATTGAATCTGATTGACCTGAAAAGGAGCTAGTAAATTCTTTTTCAACTTGTTTTTTCCTTTCTTGTAGCACCTCTATTTCTTTTAATAAAATCTCCCTTTTCTTTTCCAGATCAGTTAATGCAAGCTTTATGAGCTCTTTTGAATTATTTTCAGTAGATTTAGTTAAATGTGGTTTATCCTCTGAAGCAGATTTAGCATTCTCTAATTTATTATTTTCTGCTTTTAAAATATTATCACCTTCATTATTTTCACTAGTGCCGTATTCATTGCTTGGTGTGAGATCTTTTTCAGTCATTATATTAAGAGATATAAAATAGGGAGGGATAGATTGGGTGGATTTTTATTGATTTTTTATCTCTAATGATCCAACTCGTAATTTCAATTGGCTCTCTAACATTGTTTTATCAAAAAGTATTGGCAAAAGATGGGGGCTTGCAGTTTCTCTAAAATAAAGTATCCCTGGTAACTGAGGCAAGAAAATTCTCCATGCAATCCAATTCTTAAAAGGAAATCTTCTTATCTCCCTACCTAATTGAATTACAATGAAATCATCGGTAGTAATTTTGAGCCGAAGAGTAAAAGATTGGATTAATAAGAATAGGCTAAAAATACTTGTCGAGATACCTGTCCATAGAGGTAAAGGAGTTAATAAAATAAAAAGTCCTAGAATCGCTATTAAGACAGGTAATCTGTACATAGGTGTTAGTATTACCTCTTCAGATTTATCCATTTTTGAAAAATTCATATGTATTAACCAAATAATACTTTAGTTAATACAACATCCATTAAGGAAACAGTTAATAATGTCATTACAACTGCTCCAGTTGTACTTGTACCAACCTCTTTAGCTCCACCCCTAGTAGTGAGACCCCACCCACATGCTATGACTGCAATTTGAAGCCCAAAAACAATCGCTTTTATTAACATGAAAGGTAGATCGCTGAATACAAGCCATCCTTTAACAGAATTCCAGAAAACATTTGGAGGAATGCTATAGAAAGCAGTGCTGCTAATTTGACCACTCCACAGTGCAACAGAAAAGAACAGTAAGCACTGCAAAGGTGCCATAACCACCATTGCTATTAGTCTTGGCACCACAAGGTATTCAACAGGATCAGTTTTCAACATTGTTATTGCATCAATCTGTTCGGTGACTTTCATTGTCCCTAGCTGAGCTGCATAAGCTGTAGCAACTTTGCCTGTTAGCAGTGTTGCCGTAAGGAGTGGAGCAATTTCCCTTGCCAACCCAATTGCTAGTAGGCCTCCAACTTCAGAACCCAGTCCTTGACTGCTTAATTCTGCTGCAACTTGAATATTGAAGACTGTCCCTGCTGAAACCCCTGTAATTAAAACTATAAGGAAGCTACCTGGACCAGCTTCCATCAATTGTTCTGTTAAATCTGATTTATTAAAACTGCCTTTAGCCGCAGAAGTTACTGCTTGACCACCTATTAATAAGCTGCTGCCAAATCGTCTTAGCCATCGTGGTGTCTTCATGATTCCCCAATCTGATAAGCAGGCTTATAGTCTCTCCATGATCTCATTATTAATAATCCAATAATCACAAGTAAAGAAGGTATCAATCCCATACATATACGGATAGTAGTTATTGCACTAGCTGATTGCTCCGCACAAGTTGCAAGTTCAATACAATTAATTGATGATTTATATCCTGAGAATGTCAGTAAAATGCCAAGCAATTGAACGCTTAATCCAATTCCTATCTTTTGAATCAAAACCATCCATGCTGTATAAATACCGGCAGGTTTATCTGGATCGGCATCAATAGCATCTGGGAGTAATGACCATGGAATAAGATAAGCAGTTGATGCTCCAAATCCTAATAGAGTAATAGTAATAATTAAAATGCTCATTTTTACAACTTCCAAGTTAGCCATTCCCAAAGAATTATTCAAATCAATACTTGAAGATAATGGAGGTAAAATCATTACTGTTAAGCAAGCAAAAATCCAAATCGAAGCTCCTTTTAAAAGAGCTTGAATTCTTCCATATTTATTTGAAAAAAAACTCCAAAATTGCAATCCAAAAAGTGCACTAATTTGGAAGGGTATGGGCATCCATTTTGCAGTTACTGAAGGTACTTTTATAACTTGTTCCAAGTAAATTAGAGAGACTGTTTGCATAAGCTGAAGACCGCACCAGAGGAGGAGATATAAACAAATGATCTTAAGGAAGCGCTTGTTATTAAAAATTCTTTTTATTTGAAATTTGAAAGGCTCAGATGTAGGAATTGGTTTTCTAGCTTTTTTCGCAAAGGGGGCCAATCCCCAACACGAAATCAAAGTCGTCAAAGTTGCTATTAAGCCTGTAATTCTTCCCATTTCGATATAACCATTCTCCCCCCTAGACAAAAGCCATGCTGCAACAATAAGCCCGCTTAACGAAGCAAGAATAGATCCAGTAAACCTAGAAGCATTAAGTCGAACTCTTATTGATGTTTCTTCTGTTAATTCAGTTGCCAAAGCGGCAAATGGAAGATTGACACTTGTATATGCAGTCATAAGCAAAAGTGTTATTAAGATGTAATATGCCGCTTTTTCTGATGTACCTCCTGGAGGGACCCACCACATAGCTGCCAGACTTACACCTAAAGGAACAGCGGCTCCTATCATCCAAGGTAATCTTGGCCCCCACTTTGATTTTGTATGGTCACTAAGCCAACCTATTAATGGATCGTTGATCGCATCCCAAACTTTTATTACCATGAGTAAAGAACCCGCTACAATAGCTGGCAATCCTGCAGCACTTGTAAAGAAAGCAAATAGATAGAACCCAAGCTGTGTGGCAGCAAGCCCAGTACCAGCATCTCCCATTCCATACGAGAACATAAGCCTCCGCCTGGAAGCTTTTCGAAAAAGATTTGTTTTTCTTTGACTCGTTAAAAGGGGCTGCACAAGGTAATAATGGAGAAGTGCTAAAGCAAGCTCCAGTTCCTTTTTTGGACTGGTTATCTTTGTTGCTTAGTGCGGGCGTAGTTTAGTGGTAAAACCTCAGCCTTCCAAGCTGATGATGCGGGTTCGATTCCCGCCGCCCGCTTTTATAATTATTTTAAGTGGTCAAAGACTCTTGAAAATCTTTTGACATCAACAAAACGAGACTTCTGCTTTCTATTTCCACCTCATGCTGATTAGAGATTTTTTCATTGAAATGGTTTTCTAAAAAGCTTGTGTCAATAACCTTAACCCAAGATGAAATTGGCTTAGGCAATTCGAATTTCATTGATTTTTCATATCCATTTAAACCAAACCATATTGCAGACCCTTTGTCCTCTTGGTTAATGCTATAGCAAATTGTGTGTGACCAACTGCTCCAATCTGGAGCATTAACTTTTACCCCATGCCATTGCAACCAAAAGCCCTCAGCAGATTTGCTCCTATTAGGCTCTAATCCATGAGTCTTTTCAGGGCTAAATATTGCCAATAAATCCTTCCTAATGTTTATCAGTTTCTTTACAAAATCTCTTAATTGATAATCACAACTATCTTGATCCCAAATCATCCACCCCAGCGAATTATTTTGGCACCAAGTATTATTATTACCTCCCTGACTTCTTCCAACTTCATCTCCCATTAACATCATTGGAATTCCAGGCGTCAAAATTAAGTTTGTTAATAGATTTCTTTGCTGTCTACTTCTAATATTGTTTAAGTATTTTTTTGTAGTAGGTCCTTCTATGCCATGGTTCCAACTGTTATTATGATTTTCTCCGTCTCTATTATTTTCTCCATTAGAAAGATTATATTTTTTATTAAAGCTTACTAAATCAATCAGGGTAAATCCATCATGTGAAGTTATAAAGTTAATTGATTTCTTAACAGAGTTTTCATTGTCTTTATAAATTTTTGGGCTTCCCATAAGCCTATCTTTTAAAGGCCATGTAGTATCTTTATCTCCTTTCCAAAACTTCCTTAAATCATCTCTAAAGTGCCCATTCCAAGTACTTATTTTTTGGGCAGGAAAATCAGCGAGACGATAGAGTCCTCCACAATCCCATGGTTCACTAATTAGTTTTATCTCACTTAAAAAAGGATCAGATTCAATTTCTTCAAATATGGGAGGAAAATCAAGCGGTGCTAAATCTTTACCTCTGCTCAAACTTATACCTAAATCAAACCGAAAGCCATCAACTCCAAGCTCATTAGCCCAGCATCTTAAAGATTCAAGTATTAATTGTCTTGCAATTGGTTCATTTGCAGCAATTGTATTCCCGCATCCAGTTACATCTAAAAATTCTTTTTTATCGTTTATATGATAATAGGATGACTCCCCAAACCCCTTCCAACTAAGGAGAGGTCCATCTCCATTCCCTTCAGTTGTGTGATTGTAAACAACATCTATAAAAACTTCTATATGATTGTCATGGCATGTTTCAACAAGTTTTCTGAATTGATCTCTTGCAGTAAGAGGGTGTGCTCTTGAGACAAAACCTTGATGAGGTGTAAACCAATTAATTGGACTATATCCCCAATGATTTTCTAATCCAAATGGCGAATCTGAAGGGTCAAATGAAAAAACAGGCAATAGTTCAATTGCCGTAATTCCAAGATCCTTTATATAAGGAATCTTTTCCATCAAGCCAAGGTAAGTGCCTCTTTTCTCATTAGTTACCCCAGAGGCTAAGTCTCTTGTAAAGCCACCTACATGCAGTTCATAAATAATTGTGTTGTTCCATGAGTGCCTAGGTCTAGGGTGATCATTGAAATTAAATTGTGCCCTTTCACAAACAACTCCTTTCAAACAATTACTTGGATTGGGCAATAAGTTTGATTGTGCTGGATTTCTCTGAAAAGCATCCCAACCTGCGATTGACCTTGCGCATGGGTCTAACAATATTGACTCAGTGTTAAAGTTATCTCCTACAACAGTTTCTAGTTCATAAACTCTATATCCATAATAGCTCCCTATGGTGACCCCTTCAACCTCAATATGCCAATAGTCTCCTGATTTGTTTTCTTTGTTGAGATAAATAATTTCTATAGGCTGGCAATCATTTTCCTTTTCAAATAATAAAAGCTCTATACGAACAGCATTTGGAGCTGCAACCGAGAAGTTAACTCCTCTTTTAGTTATTGTGCTTCCAAGCGGATAAGCAGTGCCTAGGTTGGTTTTTAGCACTGAGATGACTTATTTTTACAATGCGCATTAATTACAAGCTAATGGCATAGTTATTTTTAGCAACTTCATATCTTCATTGTTTGAGTGAACCTGAGTAATTCAATGGAAAAGGTCAGAGATTGGCTTTGGATGTTTCCTTCCAAAAAGAATCCTAAGCGTGCAAGTTCATGGTGGCTAAATTGCAAACCAGAACCTGTATTAATAGATTGTCCTGAGTACAACTCAGAAGTTATAAATGATCTAAAAGAGTTGGCTGGCAAATCTAATCCGAAAATACTTTTAACCAGCCGTGATGGTCACAATGATGTTTCTAAAGTCAATAAATCACTTGGTTGGTCAGTTGTTGTTCAAGAACAGGAATCTTATTTACTCCCAGGAATTAAAAATCTAGAAAGTTTCGCGAATGAACTTATTACGCTCTCAGGGTTAAAGCTTCTTTGGACTCCTGGACCATCACCTGGAAGCTGTGTTGTCTATGCCCCTTCCCCTTGGAATGTGCTGTTCTGCGGACGTTTGTTAATTCCCGTATCAAGAGATCGTATGAAAAATTTACGCGCCAAAAACACTTTTCACTGGTCCATGCAACAAGAAAGTCTGATCAAATTGCGAAAGTGGCCTCCTGTGAAAAGCTGTCCATCACTAGTTTTTGGAGGAATAGAGGGGTTGTTCGATACTCATCTGATAATGCCATGGGAGGCTTGGGACCCCAATGATGAATAGTTAAACATCCATAAAATTTTTGTATAAAGCATTGCACGGCCTTACTTTTCTATTGCCGGAAGTGCTTTAGCTCCATACCATTAGCGGGATCGAGTATTTGTTAATTAACTTACCTAAGTTGGTTTTCGTTTACTCTCTGCTACAACACACTTATCCAATGAACAAAGCAGACTTAGTTAATTTGGTTGCAGCTCGTACAGAGCTAACTAAGACAGACGTGGCACTTGTTGTCGATGCTGCCATAGAAACAATTGTTGACTCAGTCGTGGAAGGCAAAAAAGTCTCCATACTAGGGTTTGGCTCATTTGAGCCTCGTGATCGTTCTGCCCGTCAAGGATTAAATCCCAAGACAGGTGAGAAAATCAAAATACCAGCCAAGCGCGTTCCTGCCTTTACAGCTGGAAAGCTCTTCAAGGATCGTGTTCAGGGCTGATTTAAGTTCTGATAGAAAGGTTATTCGGTTAACTTTGAACTAAATAACTTTAATAGGGGCTCATATTTTGAGCCCCTATTTTTCAATGTACAAGCTCCTGAAAAGGGATTTGAAAACAAATAAAAAGGTTAAATTCCTCTCTTCTCTAAAGAAATGAATGATCAACCCAAACCAAATCTATTTAGTAATTTTCTAGATATTGAGGTCCGTAAACTATGAACAGCTCTTTAAGAGGGATATGAAATATTAAATTATTTTCATAAAAATAAGGGCTAAAACTATCTAAAAAATAAGCTATTTTATAGAATCCCATAAAGAAATAACAGGCTTTCCTCCTCTGTTTTGCTTGAGTTGCTTGGAAGAATCAAAAGCTATAGAATTTAGTTAAGAAATAAATCCAACAAGTCATTAAGCATTTCCGTATAATTGGTTATGAGTTTTATAACTACTAAGAAATACTTAAAAGGTTTATTTTACTTAAGTTTACTTTTCTCATACTTGTTTTTTTCTAATGTACCAAAAACAACACCTCACCTTAAAGCTGAGAGTTTAAAAAAAGATTTAATAAAATCCATAGCATCTGAATGCTTCACTTCGTTAAATAGAGATATATGTAGTGAATCTCTTGTTGAAATTGAAGAGTTGCAATTATTTGCAGGTTCACAAGCAAATTATTCATGCCAAACAAGATTATTAGGAATGGAAGCTAAATTAATAATGACTATCTTCAATATGCCAAAAGGAAAGTTCAATATTAAGGAGCTTGAAGATATCAAAGCTCATTGTGGCTTTCTCTACTGAATCGAAGCAAAGCTTTAAGCAAACCAAGATAGTTTTGAATTATTGAGTTTTACGCTTGCCTATGATTTTAAATAGGTTTTACTGCTAATTGTTATAAGAGATAGACACATCAATCAAATGGGAAGCAATCAATCACCTAATGATGATTCTAAGCAGAAAAAAGATCCTGAAACTTTTCTGAAAAACTCAAAAGCCAAAAAAAGCAATGTTGCTTCAAAAAACAATCCCGAAGCTTCTAGCAGAGAGGTTTTAATTAAGGTAGGCGGGTTTGAATATAAAACGCCAACCAAGAAAACAAGGGTTTTTCTAGGCTCACTTGTTTTAGGTTTGAATATAATTCTTGTTTTAGCTGTATTGCTCTATTTCTATAACCCTTCCTTTCAAAATTTTATCTATAATGTAGGTAGAAATTAGCTCTTGTGTTTTATTTTAAACGACCAAAGATAGAGCAAGAATTAAAAATAAGATAAAAAGAAAAAAATCCCAATTAAAAAGCCCTGCTTTTAAACAGGGCTTTTTGTGAGATGTTCTTAGGAAGTCTTTCCTAGTTTCGACTCCAAGAGAATCTCAACTCCTCACTTAGTTATTATGCACTACTTATTTAGATTTCAAGCCCTAAAGATGCAACTACATCAACTGTCACTGTGCCAGTTGATAACCAGAAACAATACTTAAGTCTTCATCAACAAGAGTCTGGGAAAGAGTCATCAAAAATCATTCAATACATTAATGAGTTGTTTGTAAAAGCGAACATCCATTTCGCTAATAAGCTAAATAAAGAGCAATAAGTTCTTAATTAGCTTATTTCCTTTTTAGTAAGACAACTCTTTGAGCAAAAATTCCTTTTATAGTAATATCTATTTAATCCCCCAAAATATTGCTTAAGGATGAAAATATTATTTATAACCTCTTCATTTTTTCTTTTAATAATTTTAATATTTACCACTGGATATTTTAATCCTGAATTTAAATCTGCGTTTGAAGCAGATCAACAATGCCATTTTGAAATGTCAAGTCTTATTAGCGAAATGCCTGAATTGGGATGTGATCATGATATTGAAACAAGACAATGGATCCTATTCAACCCTGGGACTTCTAATCAGCCTGCAGAAGTCGTCAAGCGATATCGATATTAATCCGAATCTCCTCCAAACTTTTTTGAAACTGGCTTGAAAATAAGTATTGCTATAACAGATGAACCAATTCCTGAAATGATAAAAGTCAAGTACTGACCTAATGAACCTGCATCATAAAGGCCTTTTTGTAGCAAAGGATAATCAATTAGAGACCCAATGGTTCCCCATGCAATTACTACTAAGGAGACATATAAAATACCAAACCAGTCTTTTCTTTGCATTTTCTAATAATGACTAATTAATAGCATACTTTATTAAAGAGTGGTTTTACAATTAAACATCAATTAATACCAAAAATTGCAGTTGTAACAGGCTTACCTGCAAATGCTAATTCTGTCAAAACTAGCATTAAGAATCCAATCATGGCAGCCCTAGAGTTAACTAGTTCTGCATTCTCATTAAACCCAAAAACTTTCTCAACTTCTTTATCATCATTATCTAACCATTTTGCGTTTGGCAAAGGGTCGTTTTTTTTAGTCACATCTTTGTCCTGCAATTCGCCTTTCTCTTGATGATCAACCATTTGTTTTTCTGGTTTTAATTCCTGTGAATTTTATTTGTTTTTCTAAGTTTAGGCAATTTCTTTTTTCGTTTCTTGACCATTTTTTTTGCTTTTCTTATATAACGAGATTTTTCTGAAGCATAAAGCATGAATCCAAATATAGAGATAACAGTAATAACAAGAAGTATTAGCAGATAATTATTCATCATTTTAATGTGCTCATGAATTATTTTATGAACTAATTAAATTAAGTCAAGCTTATTACATAGACAGCCACTCAAATAAATATTAGGCATATGCTCTTCCGAGAATAGTTCTGCCTTTTATTAAGTTAGAATTTTAAATTCAACTATCTATTTATTATTTTCATTGTCATGAGGCAACAAGTTACATTAATTAGGTAACTAGTCCTTTAAAGTCTTAAGAGCTTGGATTGTTTTTTTTTATTGTTAATAAGCATTTATGAACTCTTAATCAGAGTATTCTCGCAACTGAAAAGCAATGGATGCAATGCCTAATCTCATCGACCTTTCATTCTTGATACCACTATCCCCACTTATATCAGCTTTTATCATTGCTATTTTACTTGCATCTTTTAATAGAACAATGAATAGGCTTACAAAGCCCGTATCTTTTTTATTAATAAATAGCATTGTGATATCAACCTCTTATTCTGCACTTTTATTTTTTAAACATGTGTCGGGAGCATTGGAATTGAATCCTTTGGGGTTTATCAATAAAAACTTGGGTATCGTATTAATTTTAAACAACAGCTCTGAGATATCAGCTATTTCAATAGGCCTAATTGCTTTACTTATAATGTTTATATCTTATAATAAGCTACCTAGATCAAAAGGATACGTACTATATTTAACCTCCATATCTTCTGTTTTTGGATTACTTTTCATATTTATTCTAAGCAATAATTTCTTAAAAATTATTCCTTTTAACTTTTGATAAGATCTTATCAAGCCAAATCTTAGTTATTTCTCCAACTAAAAGTCTTATCACTTATTAATTTTCTTTGACCTTTATGAATGATTTGCCGAAGAAAATTGCTTTAGTGCATGAATGGTTTACCCCTAAGTCTTGTGGAGGTGCTGAGCAAGTAGTTCGTTCAATAGATAAAATCATTTCTTCTTCTTTAGGTGTTACCCCTGACTTATTTTCACTAGTTGATGGTGAAAGCTCTAGGAAGGAAAGTTGGTTATATAAACGATTTATACGAACAAGCCTGATTCAAAGTTTGCCATTTGCTACCAAAAATGTTCAAAAATACTTACCCCTTTTGCCATATGCAATTGAACAATTGGATTTATCTTCTTATCCGTTAGTTGTTAGTAGTAACCACCTTGTTGCCAAAGGTGTTCTAACTTCTCCAGATCAGTTTCACCTAAGTTATATCCATACTCCAGTGAGATACGCATGGGACCAAATGAATGTTTATTTGCAAAGATCTATTTTAAGCAAAGCAGGGCTTGAACCTATTATTCGTTGGCAATTGCACAAGTTAAGGCAATGGGATCAATTAAGTGGAGCAAGAGTTGATTATTTATTAGCAAATTCTCGTTTTACAGCCAGAAGGATTGAGAAATATTGGAGACGTGAATCAACAGTCGTTCATCCCCCTGTTGAAGTTGATAGGTTTAGATTTGATGAAGATAGGGCGGATTACTATCTTTGTCTTTGCAGACTTGTCCCCAATAAGAAAGTTGATTTAGTTATCCGCGCATTCAATGTGCTTGGGCTCCCCTTGATAGTTGTTGGAGATGGGCCGGAAAGGGCACATTTAAATCGGATAGCAGGTCGGAATATCAAACTTTTAGGCTATCAACCAAAAGAGAGCGTAGAAAAATTGATGCAGAAATGTAGAGCCTACGTATATGCCGGCGTAGAGGACTTTGGAATAGCTCCTGTGGAAGCGATGGCCGCAGGTGCTCCTATAATTGCTCTAGGAAAAGGTGGTTTGCTTGATACAGTTAAATGTGCTAGCAAAGGGATTCAATCTGCAACTGGTGTCTTATTTAGAGATCAAACAGTAAGTTCTTTAATAGATGCAGTTACATGGTTTGAAGATAAAAAGATATGGGCTAAAATGAGTCCCGAATTTATAAATAGCTGGGCAAAAACATTTAGCCCTCAGAATTTTTATAATCGTTTTGAATTTGTTTTAAAGCAATCATGGGAAGATCACTTAAAAAAATGCTCTATTGCATCGGCTTATAATGATTACCCTAAGGATTGAGCACTCACTTGTTATTATTTTGCAAGAATTTTCATGCGACAGATTATTTCATGAGTATCAATTCGTTTGTTAAAAAGAATAAAACGGATTTTTATGAAGACTCTTCTGAAAAATCACCTTTTTCCCCAGATGAGCTTTCTACAGATGAATTGCTTAAAAAGCAAAGTGCATATGATAGAACATTAAAAAGAACTGGCGACATCATATTCTCTTTATTTGTGCTTATTTGTGGAGCACCTTTCTTTCTTCTAATAGGTTTATTAGTAAAGCTTAGTTCACCTGGTCCAATCTTTTACTTGCAGAAAAGATTGGGTAGAAATTATCGTTATTTTGGATGTATTAAGTTTAGGACTATGCATTCGGAAGCCGAGAGTTTACTTGAAAATCTTCTAGATAGAGACCCTTCACTAAAGGCTGAGTTTGAAAAAGATTTCAAGCTTCGCAATGATCCCAGGATTACGCCTATAGGCAGGTTCTTAAGATTATCCAGCTTAGACGAACTCCCACAATTCCTAAATGTTCTTAAAGGCCATATGAGCATTGTTGGACCAAGGCCAATAGTAAAGGATGAGGTAAAGCGTTACGGTGCTTATATGAAAGAAGTTGCTTCAGTCAGGCCTGGTATAACAGGACTTTGGCAGGTTAGTGGCAGGAACAATTTAACTTACAGAAGAAGAGTCATGCTTGACATTTTATATGTCAGGAAGAGAAGCTTCATTATAGATTTAAAAATATTCTTTAGAACATTTGGGGTCCTTCTATTCCCTAGAGATAGAGGTGCTTATTAATTATGCTAATACTAAATATAGGGTACTAAAAACAGAAACCCATACAATCTGAAGTTTAAGACTTAAGTTTATAACTTTTTTTATACTTTTAATATTTGCTTTAGGTGCATTTTTTGCCAGAAGTGGCTTAAAAACATTCTTACCTTTATATGTATTCATCCCACCCATTCTAATACCAGCGCAATGAGCAAATATTGCTTCTGAAATGCCAGAGTTTGGAGACAAGTCCTTACTACCATCAATCCATGCCATTTTGATTAAAGATTGTGCTTTAGAGAAACTATGGCTAATAAAAGGAAGTGTAATTAACACTAATCTACAGGGCAAAAAGGTAAGGGTATCATCTAATCTTGCTCCTGCTTGACCTAGCCACAAAAGGTTCCCTTCCTTATATCCAATCATTGAGTCAATAGTGCTACTGGACTTAAAAAACCAGACCATCGATAAAGGCCCAGGAAATACAGGTGAGAGTTTCCATAAAAGCATTCCTATCATCATCCAAAACAAAGGCGCAAAAATTCCATCTATTGCATTTTCACTAATAGACTCTGCAGTAGCCCTTAATATTTCTTGTCTGTCTAGATTCTCAACATCTCTACCAACAATATGAGTTAATTTTTTTCGAGCTCTTTGTATATGATCTATAGAGTCAGATTCATTTAATGCATTAATTATATTGAAAGCACTAATAAAAAGACTTTTTGATGCTAAAGAACTTGCCAATGCTAAAATTAAAATCAAAAAGATTATTTGCCTTGGCATAAGGGAAGAGTTCAAGAAAAATAATTGTTCTAAAAACCAACAACAAAGAGTACTTAGTCCAGTAACTAAAAATGTTATTAGCGCTCCCCCAACTCTTAAGTAAAAGGTGTTTCCACCAGCAAAGAATTCAACCTTTTTCCTGAGAAAACTTATTAGGCATCCAATTATCTCTACTGGATGAGGGATAAACCTTGGATCCCCAATCAGTAGATCTATTAAGACTGCTCCAAGAAGTAGCGTGATGTTAGTAATCAGTCAGTTTTTAGCCAACTAAACATTGCCCTAAGGCCTTTCCCAACTTTTTCTATTGGTAAAGATGCATCTTCATTTCGAATTCTTTTCATCTCGGGCTTCCCTGCTTCACATTCTTCCACGAAATTTTTAGCAAAAGTTCCATCTTGTATATCTGATAGTATTCGCCTCATTTCTTCTTTTGTCTCAGATGTGATTAATCTTGGACCACTAACATAGTCTCCGTATTCAGCAGTATTTGAAATTGAATCACGCATCGCAGTCAAGCCACCTTTAACCATTAGATCAACAATTAACTTGACTTCGTGAAGACATTCAAAATAAGCCAGTTCAGGTTGATAACCAGCATCAACAAGCGTTTCAAAACCAGCCTTTACTAGTGCAGAAAGTCCGCCACAAAGAACTGCTTGCTCACCAAATAAATCAGTTTCAGTTTCTTCTTTGAAATTAGTTTCCAAAATCCCCGCCCTTGTGCCGCCAATACCTTTTGCATATGCCATTGCTAGCCCCCTAGCAATACCTGAAGCATCTTGTTCTATTGCAAAAAGCGCTGGGACCCCTTGACCATTCTGAAATTCCCAGCGAACAGTATGGCCTGGACCTTTTGGTGCAATCATTACCACATCTACAAAAGAAGGAGGATCAATAAGTCCAAAACGAATATTAAAACCATGCGCAAAACTAAGGACTTTTCCAGGTTTTAGATGAGGAGCTATCTCTTTTATATATATATCTTTCTGAAATTCATCTGGGACCAAAATCATTATCCAGTCAGCTTTAGCTGATGCCTCGGAAACACTTAACACTTCCAAGCCATCTGCAGTAGCCTTACTTGCAGATCTGCTGCCCTCATAAAGGCCTACAACAACTTCGATCCCACTGTCTTTAAGGTTTAGTGCATGAGCATGGCCTTGTGAGCCATAACCAATAATCGCCACTGTCTTGTTGTCAAGAAGATTGAGATCTGCGTCTGAGTCGTAAAAGAGTTGAGCCATCCGAATGTTTTGTTGAGGTCCTTTAGGGCCAAGCTAAAGAAGTTAAATTATAAATAAGAAAGCTATTGATAAAAGACTTTTTTAAAATTAGGTAGGGTTTGTGGTCAAATAGTTAAAAGATTTTCAGAAAGCTGAAAGCCTTCTTTAAAAATAATTAAGCCTCACTAGGATGAGCAATCACTTTATCAATAAGTCCATACTCTTTTGCTTCTTTTGCACTTAAGAAATAGTCTCTATCGGTATCCCTTTCGATTTTCTCAAATGATTGGCCAGTGATTTCAGCCATCCTTTTGTTCAAATCTGCTTTCATACGAATAATCTCTTTTGCTTCTATTTCTATATCGCTTGCTTGCCTTTGACTGGTTCCACCTAATGGCTGGTGAATCATAATTCGACTATGTGGCAAGGCTAAACGCTTGCCCTTTGTACCCGCTAACAACAAAAATGCGCCCATTGAAGCAGCAAGACCAACGCAAATTGTAACTACATCACTCTTGACATATTTCATAGTGTCATAGATAGCATTTCCAGCACTAATCGAACCTCCTGGGCTATTTATGTATAAATAAATAGGCTTGCTACTATCTTCCGAATCTAGATACAACATTTGTGCAACAAGATTATTAGCAATCCCATCATTGACTTCTGAACCAAGAAATAAAATGCGCTCAACCGCAAGCCTTGTATAAATATCTACCCATCTCTCGTATTGACTTCCTGGAAGACGGTAGGGCACGCTTGGAGTTCCTATTGGCATGATGAAAAAGTAAAAAAATGTTTTTAAAGGTTTAGAAGTTAGAAGTGTTTGAGAAATTAAATTGTTGCAGGGGAATCTGGTAAGTCCTTTCTGCTAGTTAAGACTTTGTCTATAAGGCCATATTCAACTGCTTCTTGAGGGTTGAGATAATTTGGTCGTTGTGAATCCTTATCTAATTGCTCGATACTTTTTCCAGTATTACTAGCAAGGATTCCAAGCATTTCCTTTTTGTTATGCAAAACTTCCTTAGCACGAATTTGAATATCAGTTGCCTGGCCACTTGCACCACTTCTTGGTTGGTGAAGAACTATTGATGCATGAGGCAATGCAGCTCTTTGACCTTTAGAGCCAGCCGAAAGAATCACTGCCGCTGTTCCCATAGCTTGACCAATGCAAATCGTATGAATAGGGGGCTTGATATAGCTAATTGTGTCGCAGATAGCAAATGCCTCTGTCTCAAAACCAATTGCATCTCCAGTATGCCAACTGGTCCCTGTAGAATTTATGTAGAAATAAATAGGCTTTTCAGGGTTGTCAAATTCAAGGAATAACAGTTGAGCAATAATTAACTCAGTAACATCCATCCCAAGTTGCCTTTTAGCATCATCATCTGAAAACAAAGGGAGGCCAAGATAAACAATCCTCTCTTTAAGTAGTAGTGATGGCAAATCTGGAGGTGGGGTACGCATTACGGCTGATTCACCGTAATAAGGAGCAGAAACCGTCATATTGAACTAATTTGTCCAGAACTTGAGCCTAGCTATATCTAGCCAGAAGAAGCTTTCGTTTTGTCGGATTTGTTGGTAGGAGGATTTTTCTCAAGTTTGCCAAAGACCATTCTTCCAGTCGTAGTCTGTAATGCTCCTGTGACAATTACATCTAATCTCTGACCTAAGAATTTTTTTGCACTTTCAACTACCACCATAGTTCCATCATCCAAATATCCAACTCCTTGACTGTTTTCTTTACCTTCCCGAACTATTTTTAAAGATAATTTCTCACCTGGTTGAACTTCTGGACGAAGTGCTATTACTAATTCACTGAGATTTAAAAAACTTAATTCTTTAACCTGAGCTACTTGCGCCAAATTGTAATCAGCAGTAATCAAAACTCCATCTATATCTTCAGTTAATTTTAAAAGTTTATCGTCTGTTCCTCCACCTTCATACTTTGTGCTATTAATTACGAGTCTTTTTTTAAAACTTTCTCTTAGCTCTGTAAGTATTTTCAGTCCTCTTCTTCCTTTTGACCTTTTCTCAGCATTACTTGAATCAGCTAATTGTTGGAGTTCATCTATAACTGTTTGTGCAACTATAATTTTCCCTTCAATCAAGCCAAAACTCAAAAGAGCTTTTATTCTTCCATCAATAATTACACTCGTGTCAACAATTTTTGCACTTGCAGGGGTCAACAGTCCTTCTGCAACAAGAAGCGCTTCTGTACTATTTGGATTTAATAATCGAAGGAATGTTCTTCCATGAATTTCCGCAAGGTTATAGCCAAGTAGTCCAAAGAAAATATTACTAAGTACAGCAATTATAGGTTTCAAAAGAAATATTTCTTTGGGCAAGGGGAGAAGAAGTATTGGGGCTAAAACTAAATTTGCTATTAACAGTCCCAGGATTAAGCCAACCGATCTGCTCACTAACAAATCTGTTGGCGTCGTCTTGTTTTGTTGAGTGAGTTTTCTTCTTAGTTGTTGAAAAAAAATTCCTACTAAAAAAGTCAGAAGACCAGTTAAGGATCCTGCTATTATTTTTGATTCATGAATGGCTGGGAATTTCTCTAATATGATTGGAGGGAACAAGTCTGACCCAATCCAACCACTAGCAAATCCAGTAATAAAAAATAAAATCAGTATGAGGATCTCCACCATGGAATTAATTTGAGCCCTTCTTTTTGCTTTATGGAGAATTGTTCTTATTTAATCTATTGCTTTAGGAGAATATGGATAGCTTTGTGTATTGATTTATAAGTTAATTTGTGAATTATTCCCAAAGCGCTTATTTGCATATTCCCTTTTGTCATAGACGATGCTTCTATTGTAATTTTGCTGTTGTCCCTTTAGGCGATAGGGCTGATGGGGAAACTGGTCCAGGCAGTTCTTCTATTAAGGGATATTTAAATCTTCTATACAGGGATATTTCTTTAGCCCCAAAAACAGGAGCATTGTCAACTGTTTATATAGGGGGAGGAACTCCTTCACTATTAAGTGCTGCTCAAATAGCTGATTTGTTAGATCATTTACGCTTTCATTTTGGGATCCAATATGGTGCTGAAATTACACTTGAAATAGATCCTGCTAGCTTTGATAAGATTTCCCTAGAAGGCTATATAGCAGCAGGGATCAATCGCGTAAGTTTAGGCGCACAAAGTTTTGACAATAATGTTCTTTATGAATTAGGTAGAAGGCATACATTCGATCAATTAATTGACTCATGTAATTGGATTAATGAGAGTTTCAAGGAAGGAAGACTATTTAGCTGGAATTTAGATCTTATTCAAAATCTACCCAACCAAAATCTTGCCTCATGGAGTGAGCAACTTGTAAAAGCTATTGATATTTATCCTCCTCACTTATCTATATATGATCTTTCTATTGAGGAAGGAACAGTTTTTGCCTGGAAAATGAATAAAGGGGATTTGTGTTTACCTAATGATGAAATTGCTTCAGATATAAGCAAAATAACCAGCATGAAACTTAAAGAAGCGGGATACTCTCGTTATGAAATCTCAAACTTTGCATTGCCAGGCCATGCATCTCGTCATAATCGAGTGTATTGGAGTGGCGCTAATTGGTGGGGTTTTGGACAAGGTGCTACATCTTGTCCATGGGGAGAAAGGTTATCTAAACCAAGAACTAGAAATGCCTATAAAAAATGGTTAGAGATTGAAGAGTCAAAAGTTCATAAAAGCTCATTCAAAACAATTTATAAGCACAAAAACATCCCTTTAGATGACTTGTTAATTGTTGGTTTACGTCGAAGAGAAGGAATAGATTTGTACGAATTATTAGAAAGATTTGAATATAATAATTCTCAAATAAACTTCAATATAAGTAAATTGAAGCAAAGATGGCAATATGGCTTGAACATGGGTTGGATTAAGCAACGTGGATTCAGATTTCACCTAACTGATCCTGATGGTATGCAACTTAGCAATCAGTTCCTTGTCGATATGTTGTTGTGGTTGGACTCTTTAACTAATTCTCATTCTGCTGAAGCACCCAATCTTGAAGGGTATCAATAAATAACTTTCTTGCTTCTATTAAAGGCTTAGCAAAAGGTGGTTGTTTATCTGTAAGACCTAGTAAATCGGCAGTAACTCTAACTTGTCCATCACATTCCGCTCCGGCACCAATCCCTATTACAGGTATCTTCAAAGTTTTAGTTAACTTACCTGCCACTTTTGATGGAACATGTTCCAAAACCAATGCAAAACATCCAACCCTTTGAATTTCGGAAGCCTGATTGATCAATTTTTCTTGTCCTAATGAGTCCTCTGCTTGACGTTGATATCCAAGATTATTAACTGATTGTGGAGTTAGGCCAAGATGACCCATTACTGGAATGCCCATCCGAATCAGTCTTTCAATAACTTTTAAGACTTCAGGTTCAGCACCTTCAACTTTTACCCCAGCGGCACAAGAATGTTTGATTAAGTTACCAGCTGCTTCTACAGCCTTGTCTTCCCCACATTGATAACTCAGAAAAGGCAAATCGCAAATAACAAGAGGGTGTTTATTCTTGGGATTAGAAAACCCTCTGCCTACTGCTTGAGTGTGATGAAGCATTTGCTCAAGGGTAACTGGCAATGTGCTGCTATGACCATGAATAAACATTGCTAGTGAGTCTCCTACAAGAACGACATCCGCTCCTGCAGCTTCAACAATTGCTGAAGAAAGACTATCCCATGCAGTAAGCACAGTAATTTGTCTTCCGAGATCTTTAAAACGACTTAATTCCTTAGGAAGCATTTAGCTTGTTTGCTAAGAGATTTCTATTGCTAAACTTTAGGAGACTCGGACCCATGCGGCCTCGACGCCTAAATCTGGTCAGGACCGGAAGGTAGCAGCCAAAAAGGATGCTCGAAGCAGGCGTGGATTCCGGGTCACCTAAACTGAAGTGATAGCTTAGTTTTCAGGGTCGCGTCTAAGCTGTCTGAGTCGTAAAAATTCAGGGATGCTTGCTCCTGGCTCCTTATTTATCTTTTGCCGATATAGCGATTGAGGTGATAATTTGACTCCTGCTTTTTGGTTCCTATACGCTTGATTACCACTAAATCCAGTTGCTATAACAGTTACTTGAACTTCACCTTCTAGAGCTTCATCAATAACGGCGCCAACAATAATATTTGCTTCAGGATCTACTACATCGTAAATAATTTCTGATGCTGAGGTCATGTCTTCTAACGTCATATCTTTTCCTCCAGTAATATTAACCACACAACCTTTAGCACCATCTATACGTCCAGCTTCTAACAAAGGGCTATTAATTGCCGCTTGAGCCGCCTCAGCAGCTCTTGAGCGCCCAGATCCGATTCCTATACCCAACAAAGAAGTTCCCGCCTCAGTCATGACAGAGCGCACATCTGCAAAGTCTACGTTTACAAGGCCAGGGCATGTGATTATATCTGTTATGCCTTTTACCCCCATTCGCAAGACATCATCTGCATTTTTAAATGCTTCTTGAAGTGGGGCGCCTGAAATTGCGTCTTTCAGTCGATCATTAGGTATGACAATCAAAGTATCTACATTTTCTGTAAGTTTTTCTATACCTTCATCTGCTTGACGCATTCTTCTACGACCTTCAAATCCAAAAGGCTTAGTAACTATTGCAACTGTGAGGGCTCCGCATTGTTTGGCGACTTCAGCAACTACTGGAGCAGCACCAGTTCCTGTTCCACCCCCCATTCCAGCAGCTATAAAAACTAAATCAGCACCTTCCAATGATTGTTGAAGCTCTGCTCTAGATTCTTCTGCAGCCTTTTCGCCAATACTAGGGTTGCCTCCTGCACCTAATCCCCTGGTAAGAGTCTGTCCAAGCTGAACACGGTTTTCTGCTGATGATTGAAGCAAAGCTTGTGCATCCGTATTAAGAACTCTATAAGAAACACCTTGAAGATCACTAAGAATCATCCTGTTAACAGCATTACTGCCTCCACCGCCTACCCCAATAACCTCGATTCGGGCACTTTGACTCGGTTGAATGCTTTCGGTCCTAATTGGAGAACCTTGATTGTTTCCCATACCCATTACCATATCGAGAGAATTTAAATAATGATTTTTGGTGCATTATGAACTGCTTATGGAATTCTGTTCAATTTTTCAAGAAAGTCTCTTCTTTCTTTAAGAAGATAAATCAGAATTCACTGACTTTTGATCAAAGTCGAATCTAAATACTACATTCATCTCGATTTAATTTGCTTTGGTTAATTTGGTTCATTTGGCAAGAATAATTTTGGTTTCAAGGGGTTTTCTAAGTCCAGGATAGCGTCTGATCCATTAATTAATTCATTAGGTATGGATTTAGCGAGTTTAGCTACGGCAATTAACTGCTGTTTAAGGAAAGCAGATTTGTTACCTAAGTGGACAAACATAAATTTTTCAGTTTGAAGGCTGATATTCCCATTCAAGTTAAAGATAATTCTTTTAAGAGGAACCTTTAATTCCTTGTGATTGGTCAATATAAATGCAATCAATTCCTTGTTCTCTTCAGTCCATCCATCAACAATGATATTCGTTAATGGATCCATACCCTCCCCCAATTCAAAAATAGGTATCCAATAGCCTTCTTTATCTACCATTCCTTTTTCTTGTCCATTTACTCCTTTCCTTAAAGCAAAGGCTATTGGCTCTCTTTCTAGAATTTCTATATCAATACTGAGAGGTGCAATATTCCTTTTAATTGCTACTGCTTTGATTGGTAATTCTCTTAAAAGATTACTTTCAAGTTGTTTGGGATTTATTTCTAAAATAGCTTTTGGGAATTTAATCCCTGAAGCCTTAAGAATGACTTCTCTAGGGGTGTAAATAGCCCCTTTGATAATAATTTGCTGATTATTGATTGGCTCCCATCCATTAGAAGTCAAAAAATTACTTAGAAGAAAAGCAATTACAGAGAAACAAATAAATTGCCAAATTCTTATGATTTTTAAATTAGAAGGGTTCTTATAAGTTTTTTTGATCTTCGAAACTTTCATAAATCACATCGTGCTTTTCCCATCAATTGATCCATCCATTCACGCGCACGGTCAGCATCTGCAAATGGAACATCTATTTCTTTTCCGCATCCAATGAGACGTAATCGGCATTGACCTTGAGCCTCATTTGTTAACGGTGCTTCCCCAGAGCTAAGAGCCATAAGCTCCACTAATTCAAGAGATTTAATTTCAAAAGTCTCTTTTTCTTTAAAACTTCCTGCCTCGAAACTACTCCAACTAAGAATTCCTTGTCTTAGACGAGCAGCTCCTGATCCATCAAGCTTTGCTAATTCCGAATCTGCTGCCCAAGAACGATAAAGGGTTTGTCTTCTTCGCTCTAACCAGCCAAGTGCTGTCAGAAGGACAAAAACCAAAAGCAAAGGGAGCCATAACAAACCATGCATCATATTTTTAAAGCAATTTAAACAATATTGAAATCAAACTAATTTAATCTTTAGCGTTTTCCACCAACCTTGCCACAAGTTGTGAAAGATTAATTCCAGAAGCACCCCAAAGCATCGGGTACATACTTTGGGAGGTGAATCCAGGAAGGGTGTTGATTTCATTAATTAAAATAGATTGTTTATTCTCTTGATAAAAAAAATCTACTCTTGCAATACCCTCTGCTGAAATTGCTTTACAGGCTAAAAGAGATAAATTACGAACTTTATCTGAAATGTCTTGTGGTATTAAAGCTGGAATCATGATCTCAGCAGTGTTTGCAGAATACTTTGTTTCATAGTCATACCAATCTGAATTGAGCTTTATTTCTCCAACACACGATGCTGCAATCTTCCTCTTCCCTAGGACAGCACACTCAAGTTCCCTTGCATTAAGACTTTCTTCTATAACTATTCTTCGATCAAATTGAGCTGCAAATTTCAACCCTTTCAAAAGTTCATTTTTGTTATATGCCTTACTTACCCCTACTGAAGATCCAAGATTTGCTGGTTTTATAAAACATGGATATCCCAATTCAGATTCTATCTTTTGGATCAATAAACTTAGGTTGTTTTCCGATAACAGATCAATCGCATTGGCTGTGCAGTATCTAACTTGTGGCAACCCTTCTTTAGCAAAGGCTGCTTTCATAGCAATCTTATCCATTCCCAAAGCAGAAGCTAAGACCCCACTACCTACAAATGGTTTTCTTGTAAGTTTGAAGAAACCCTGAATAGTGCCATCTTCCCCATTAGGCCCATGAAGGACTGGGAACCACACTTGTATCCTTTGAGTCTCTACAGGCAACTCGGTTAAACCAATAGGAATCATTTCAAGTTTTTCCTTAGTACTTATGTCAATAGAGCCTTTTCTCAAAACCTCTTCTGATATAGAACTAGGAAGCCATCTGCCATCCTCATCAATATATAAAACTATCACTTCAAACTTATTTCTATTAGATTCATCTCTCAATGCATTAACAATAGTTTTTGCAGATTTAATTGAGACGTTATGTTCTCCAGACACCCCTCCAAAAACTATTCCTACTGATGTGATCTCACTTTCCATATAAAATCAAGTCACTATTTTTTCTATTTTCTTTTTCATTCTAAAGGAATCCCGCTTAATGAGAATGATCGTATTTCATTTATTTTCACTTTAACAAGATCGCCTGGTCTATATAAAAAGTTATTAGGCCCTTTTTTTCCAAAAAAAGTTAATCTATTAGTCCTAGTTCTACCCATTAGTTGATCCTTATCCTTAGGGTTAATAGCCTCAGCAAGAATTTCTTCTACTTTATTTTTATAGCGGTTGTTTCTATTTTTTGCTGTTTCTTCAACTAGATGATTGATCTTTTTCAATCGTTCTATTTTTATCTTTTCATCTAACTGATCAGGCCATGTAGCTGCTGGAGTATTAGGCCTTGGTGAATATGCAGCAGTATTAACTTGATCAAACTCAATCTCTTTAATAATATCAAGTGTTTGATTAAATTGTTCTTCTTTCTCCCCAGGGAAAGCAACTATTACATCAGCACTAATAGATGCATATGGCATGAGATCTCTTATCTTATCAATTATTTTTTTATATTTTTCAATCGTATATCCTCTACTCATCCTCTTAAGAACTTCATTATTACCACTTTGGAAAGGGATATGAAAATGTTCGCAAACTTTTGGCAATTCTGCACAAGCTTCAATCAATCTAGTTGTGAAATAACGAGGGTGACTAGTCGCAAATCTAATGCGTTCAATCCCTTGAACATCATGAATATAGTAAAGAAGATCAGTCAAGGTATTTTCCCTCCTGCCTGACGAGGAAATGCCCGGCAAATCTCGACCATAAGCGTCTATATTTTGTCCAAGCAAAGTAATTTCTTTAAAACCTCTACTAGCTAGACTTTCTATTTCGAATTTTATAGCTCCTGGCTCTCTTGATTGCTCTCGGCCTCTAACCGAAGGAACAACGCAGTAGGTACACCTTTCATTACAACCGTATATGACATTAACCCAACCGCATATATCGCTATCTCGCCTTGCCGTCGCAACATCTTCAAGTATTTGATATTCCTCCGTGGCTACAACTTGTTGCCCATTATCAACTTGTGAAAGCAATGTTTCCAGTCTATTTGCATGTTGAGGTCCCATCACAAGATCAAGCTCAGGGACTCTTCTTAAAAGAGACTCCCCTTCTTGCTGAGCTACACAACCTGCAACTATTAGTTTTAGATTAGGAGTATTTTTTTTACGTAAAGCTTGCCTTCCCAAGTAACTATAAACTTTTTGTTCTGCATTATCCCTAATAGTGCATGTGTTGTATAAAACAAGATCTGCATTCAATTCATTATCTGCTAACTGATAGCCCATATCTTCTAAGATCCCAGCCATTCTCTGAGAATCAGCTTTATTCATCTGACATCCGAATGTTGTAATCCAATAACTCCCTCTATTATTTCCAGAGGTTCTCAACTCACTATTAATAGGTAGTAACTTTGTTGATATCACAATGATAGAAGCTGCCTGAAGGTTGGATAAGATGCTTTCTTAATTTTCTCCATAAGATTTACTTTTATTTGTAATCTTTCATAAGATTCTATTAAATAAGGGCGAGCGAGGGGATTCGAACCCCCGAATAGCGGCGCCACAAGCCGCTGCCTTAACCACTTGGCGACGCCCGCCGCATATATACAAACTAACCAATTCTCTCTGCTTCATATAAATGTTTGCGCAAAAACAGACATCTTCTAATAATAATTTTCTTGAAGCACTTGTCCCTCAGAGCTTGATTGCCAGTATTAGGGATCTTTCTAATATCCAAACAACTAACGAAGGACTTTGTCCTATAAAAATCGATCTGGAACTTGGACGTATTCGAGAAATAACTTCTATTGAGAAAACAAGCCAATCTAATATGCCTTTGTTACTCCCTAGGCTTATAGAGCCACATGCTCACATAGACAAAGCATTTACATGGAAAGATTTTCCCAATTTATCTGGAACATATCAAGGTGCAATGAAAGCAAACCTTGAAGAACACAAAGATCGAACAAAAAAGAAAGTACGCACTAGAGCCAATAGATCTTTGCAATTAGCATTGCAAAATGGAGTAAGAGCTATGCGAAGTCATGTTGATAGCGTTGGGGAGATAGGCGACAAATCTTGGGAAGTCTTATTAGAAATCAAAGACGAGTGGAAGCCTTTAATCGAATTGCAACTTGTTGCTTTGGTCCCATTAGATTATTGGCTTACTTCAGAAGGGAAGGATTTGGCTCGCAAAGTAGCCGATGAAGGAGGGTTGCTTGGTGGAGTAATTGTTCCTCCTTATAAAAATAGACAACTCCGTAATTTATTGTTTAACTTTTTGGCTTTAGCAAATAATTTGGGATGTGCCATTGACTTACATATTGATGAGTCCGATATGCAACCAGCATGTGGCATCTGTGAATTACTTGATGTCCTCGATCAAGTGAAAATAGATGTGCCAATAACATGTAGCCATTTAAGTAGCTTAGGATTTCTTCCAAATCAAACTTTGGAAAGAGTCGCACAGAGGATAGCCAATCAAAAAATAAGCGTAATTGCACTTCCTCTTACAAATTTCTGGTTGCTTTCTCGCTACGAACGAAAGACTCCTACAAAGCGACCTTTAGCACCAATAAGTCAACTGCAAAATGCAGGTGTGACTGTTGCTATTGGCGGAGACAATGTACAAGACCCATGGAACCCAATTGGTGATTTTGATCCAATTGCTTTAATGGGTGCTTCATTACCTATAGCTCAAATTGCTCCATGGGAAAGACTAGGATTAGCGACATACACAACAGGGGCATCACAGATCATGAATCTTGAGTGGGATGGGCGTTTTCAAATTGGAAGTCCTGCAGACTTTGTTTTATTAAAAGCAGATTCTTGGTCTGGAGCAATGGCCAATCCCCCTGAGAGGAAAATAATGATTCAGGGGAACTGGATTGAATGAAAATTTATTTATTAGCTGCTCTCTTTATCCCATGAGAAAGGATTCAAGTTTTCATTCTTTTTTAAAAGACATAAAGAGTCTTCAATCTTTGGAGATTTTCTTCAAGTCTTCAGAACGCAAAAGATATTCTCGAGATTTCTTTGATTATTCACCTGTACTTAAAGAACTACTTCATGAATGCTGTGCTGATCTAGTAGTAAAACCACTCTCAGCAAATGCAATAGTTTCAGTAGCAGAACTCTGTCAAAGATATAAAGTCCCATTGACCTTACGGGGTTCAGGAACAGGGAATTACGGTCAATGTGTGCCTATTAATGGAGGAGTTGTAATGCTAATGACTTCTATAAATAAAATCCGTAATTTTGATTCATCGACTGGAGATGTAACTGTAGAGGCAGGGTGTTTGCTTGGGGAATTAAATAAATATCTACTTAATAAGGGGCGACATCTGAAATTAATGCCAAGTACTTGTCGAACTGCTTCTGTTGCAGGTTTCATTGCGGGTGGTTCTGGTGGCATAGGGTCTGTCCGCTGGGGCTTCCTACGAGACCCTGGACATTTGCTTGCTCTTGAAATTGTAACGCTAGAAAAATGTTCAAGAAAAATTCAACTAGATGCAAGTTCAGCAGAAGCAATTAATCATGCATATGGAACAAATGGGATTATTACTGCCTTAAAACTTTCCACTTGTATTGCAATTGATTGGCATGAAATAGCAATTGATTGCAATAGCTTTTCGAAAGCCATGGAAATTCTTCTAAGCTCTACTCAAGCAGCAGTTGATTTGTTTTTATGTACTCTTTTAGATAAAAAGATTATTGAGCATATCCCCTCATGGAGTGGTGAACCACGCGGCAAACATCGATTACTACTTTTAGTTTCTCCCAATGGGATAACTACTTTAGAAAGAATTTCGCAAAAGGCTGGTGCTGATTTTTATAATTTAGGTCCTGAAAAAGAGAAAGAAGGAAATGGATTAAGAGAACTCTCATGGAACCATACGACCATGCATATGAGATCAATAGACTCAAATCTCACATATCTTCAAATGCTCCTACCTCAACCTGAAATCAATGCAATTAATGCTATTAATGCCAAATGGGGTGACAATATTTTGTGGCATTTAGAAGGAGTTAGACAACAAGGAGTTCAGCGAATTGCGGCCTTACCTTTAATCCAATGGCAAGGACAGAAAAAACTAGAAAGTTTAATGAAGGATTGCAAAGAAGCTGGAGCAGTTTTATTTAATCCCCATGTCATTACTGTTGAAGATGGAGGTCTTGGTGTAATTGATTCTGATCAAGTTCAAGCAAAAAAACAATATGATCCTCAAGGAATACTTAACCCAGGTAAATTAAGAGGTTGGCAACAATTTACTTAAGGTTGCTTATAAATAGTTTGTAGTAGGTGACCAATTAAATAAAGCGAGCCTGTTACAACAGGAGAAGGCGAAGGCCATCTATTTCTTGATCTAAAGATTTCTAAAACTTCTTCTACTCCTTCTGATTCTCGAAGTTGATAGAAAAAATCAGAGCCTACATTTACAAAATCATCTTTCTTCCAACTTTCATGATTCGGAACGGGGACAACCCATGCAATATCATTTTCCTTTAACAAATATCGCAGCATTGTTTCTGCATCCTTTTGCTTTTGTATCCCAATAATCCAATTAATACAGGCATCTTTTTGAGACCAATTGGAACGCTCTTTAGCTAATTGTTTAATCGCATGAGAATTATGAGCACCATCTAAAATTAAAGGGAGATTTTTCCATGTTGTCTTTTGCAGTCTCCCTGGCCAATTTGCTGATGCAAAACCTTCTTTTATCTGATGAATATTTATCTCCAAACCAATTTTTGGCAATTCTTCTAACAGTGCCTTTGCAATAGATGCATTTTGCCGTTGTATGTCTCCATCAATTCCTAGATTCCATTTTTCGCACAAAGGTTCAACCCAAACAATCTTTGCATTATTTGTCTCTACAACTTCTTCAAGAATCTTTGTCACTTCTGTACTTTGCTTAGAACTAATTACTGTGCAACCTGGAGATATTACTGCAGCTTTTTCTTTTGTAATTTCTTTTATATTTTTCCCAAGGTGTTCGCAATGGTCTAACCCTATCCCGGCCATGGCAATTAAAGGTCGATAAGAATGAACTGTCGTTGCATCCAACCTTCCACCTAGACCTGCTTCTAAAATCATTATTTTCACCTGATTCGTCGAAAAATATTTAAAAGCTGAAGCTATTACAAGTTCAAATGGGGTTAATTGATCTAATTGAGAAAGAGACTTAATAGTTTTAATAGATTCGCAAAACTTTTCTTCAGAAATCATTGTCCCATCTATTCTAATTCTTTCACACCAATTAATTAAATGTGGAGATGTTGTACAACCGGTCTTGATACCTGCTTTTACAAGAGCGCTTTCAAGAAAACATGCAATTGATCCTTTCCCATTAGTACCTACAATTTGAATCGCAGGAATTCCTTCACAAGGATTCCCCATTCTATGAATTACTTTTTGGATTCTACCAAGACCAAGTTTCATTCCTTCGGATTTAAATGAAGGAATTAAATCTTTAAAGCCTTCATTATTCTGGGAGTTACTAAGTCTCAATTAATTTCTCTATGCTCTTATTCAGTTGCTTTAAGAGATAATTAACTTGCTTCTTAGTAATAATCAAAGGCGGGACAATCCTAACTACTTTTGGTCCTGCTCCAATAAGAATCAATCCTTCCTCAATGGACTTTTTCACAATGCTTTTAGAAGTTAAGCAACTCTCTTCTTTGATTTCCAAACCTTGCATTAGTCCAAGACCTCTAGCCTCAACAAAGTGATCTGGATAATTACTAATAATTCTTAAAAGGCCTTCTCTGATTTCTTGCCCTCTAGATTTAATTTTCCCTAAAAGTTTTCTATTTTCTATTTCTCTCCCCACAGTTAAAGCCGCCTTACAGGCAAAAGGATTGCCTCCAAAAGTACTTGCATGATCTCCTGGCTCAAATATATTCGCAGTCTGTTTTGCAACCAAAGCTCCAATTGCATGACCTCCACCTAATCCTTTTGCAAGTGTAAAGATATCTGGCTCTACCCCTAAATGCTCATACCCCCACAATTCCCCAGTCCTTCCCATTCCTGATTGAACCTCATCAAAAATCAACAAAATATTATTTTCAGAACAAAAGTCTCTTAAGTATTTAAAGAAAGTTTTATTCCCAGCATGTATACCACCTTCCCCTTGAATCGGTTCTATTAAAACAGCACAAATTCTAGGAATATCCTTTTCTAACTTATTTTTTAATTGTTCTAATGAGTTTGAATTATTAAATAAAAAGAATTCAAACCCTTCAACTAAAGGTTCAAAGTTTTTCTGGTATTTTGTTTGACCAGTAGCACTTAATGCTGCAAGGGTTCTCCCATGAAAACTAGATTTAGCAGATAGAATAATTGGACATTCAATCCCTCTTTTTACATGCCCATATTTGCGGGCCAACTTTATTGCTGCTTCATTTGCTTCTGCACCACTATTACAAAAAAATACGCTATCTCCACAACTGTTATTAACTAGCCATTGAGCTAGTTCTTCCTGCTCACATATATGAAAAATATTTGAAATATGCTGAATTTTAGTAAGTTGCTTGTTTAAAACTGCGCGTAATTTCTTATCACTATGGCCAAGGCTGCACGAAGCAATTCCAGCAACAGCATCTAAGTATCTATTGCCTTTTTCATCCCAGACCCAACAGCCCTTTCCTCTAACCAATCTTAGAGGAAGGCGCTGATAAGTATTCATTAAACAAGTGGGAGCGGTCGGACTTGAACCGACAAACCCGAAGGTGCCGCATTTTGAGTGCGGTGCGTCTACCAATTCCACCACGCTCCCTTAATTGTGTTTAATGTCAGTTATCAGTATAAATTTTATGCCACTTCGGTACCAGAATAATAATTCTGTTTGTCATCGCTTTTTTTTGTATTCCCTTTAAATGATTCTTGTCCATCAAAAACAGTGATTCTTGAGACAATTGCTCCTATAGAACGAAGCTTCTCTTCAAATTTTTCATACCCCCTATCAAGATAGTCTAAACCTTGGATAGAGCTAGTGCCCTTTGCAACAAGACTAGCTAATACCATTGCAGCACAAGACCTTAAGTCTCCTCCTCGCACAGAGTTGGAAGTTAATTCTTTAGGTCCTTTAACAAAAGCAGTGTTATCTTGCTGCATTATTTGAGCACCCATCTTTTGAAATTCTTCAACATGCTGCATTCGACTTTCAAACACTGTTTCTTGAATTCGTGATGTCCCATTAGCCGTAGTCATAAGCGCCATAAAAGGAGCCTGAAGATCAGTAGGAAATCCTGGGAATGGCATCGTTACAATATCTACCGCTTTAATGTTTTTACCAGGAATGATTTTTAGGGTTTGGCCTGATTGTTCAATTAAACAGCCACATTCTTGTAATTTTAAAATAACTGATGCAAGATGCTCGGGTATAACAGGGGAAATTGTTAATGAACATCTGCTAATTGCTGCAGCAATCATGAATGTACCTATCTCAATACGATCTGGTATAACGCTATGACTACAACCTCTTAAAGTTTCAACTCCTTCAATAATTACAGTATCGGTTCCAGCTCCTTCTATCTTTGCACCCATCTTATTCAACATTTTTGCTAAATCTTGAATTTCTGGCTCTTGCGCGGCATTCTCAAGAATAGTTATCCCTTTGGCAAGTGTTGCTGCCATTAAGATAGTTTCAGTAGCGCCAACGCTTTTGCAGTTGAATTTTATTTTTGCTCCAATTAATCTTTTTTGAGGATTAATAGTAGTTGCTAAAACATGATTATTTTCAATTTTCACATCAGCACCTAAAGCTCTTAATCCTTCAATATGTTCATCTATAGGTCTTGAGCCTATTCTGCAACCCCCAGGCAATGGCATTTTTACTTCACCAAGCTTTGCAAGAAGAGGGCCAATGCAAAAAAAGCTGGCTCGCAGTCCATTAACTAATTCATAGGGCAGATTATTTTTCAAATTTTTTACGCCACTTGAACTTATTTCCATATAAGAATCCTTCCTTACCAGCCTTACCCCCATTGAGTAAAGAAGGTCAGACATGACTTGTATATCAGTAAGTCTAGGCACATTGCTTAGAGTCAGGACCTCTTCAGTAAGAAGAGATGCTGCCATTAAAACTAAAGACGAATTTTTTGCACCACTAGCTTCTATATGCCCTGATAACGCTTGACCTCCTTTAACCTTAAAATGTGTTAAAAGACTATCTTCTGATTTCAATCTTGCGACGTTATGCATACATTAAATGAAATCATCTATTCCTCTCAATGACAAGGTAATTAGAACACTTCTGAATAAATGAAATAGTCCCTCAATTTTTAATTTCTTATGTTCTACTGAAAAATGCTTTTTTTGCGGATGTGGCGGAATTGGTAGACGCGCATGTTTCAGGTACATGTGGCTTAGTGCTTTGGGAGTTCAAATCTCCCCATCCGCATTTAATTTTCAAGTGTTTTCTCTAAAATCAATAGAGAATTTATGGTTTAGATGCTAGAACAACCTTAAGAAGACAATCAAGATTTCCTTGATCAATGAAGAAAATCTTGAAGAGTTGGGAGAAGTGAAAATCAATCAAACAAACTTTCCATTGATCTCTAGTCGACGAAACCCTTTGGTAAAGCGCTTAAGATCTCTTTCAAGCGCTAAAGGACGCTCTAAAGCTTCAATGTTGTTACTTGAAGGCACTAATCTCTTATGTGAAGCCCTGAAAGCTGATTTAATTCCATCTGAAATCATTACCACACCAGAATGGATTGAAAAGAATAAAGAAATATTCAACAAAATTCCAAATGAAATTGAATTGCATTTGGTTACTCAATTAGTTCTAAGAGAATCCCTTTCAACAGTTTCACCTGATGGCATTGCATCTCTTTTGCCTTTATATTCACTACCTAAATTAAAGAAAGAAGCTGAATTTATTTTAGCTCTGGATCGAATACAAGATCCAGGGAACTTAGGTACATTATTTCGTACTGCACTAGCAGCTGAAATTGAAATTATTTGGATTGCCATGGGTGCTGATCCTTTAAGTCAAAAGGTTCTAAGATCTTCTGCAGGAGCTCTAATCCATCTACCTTTTAAGCGCCTGGGGGTATCTGAAGAAAATGCTCTGGAACAACTTTCTTCTAAATTAAAAGGCGCTATAACAAAAGGGTTCCAAGTGGTAGGCGCTTATAAGCCTAGTTCTTGTATCAATAAAAGAATCTTGCCTTATTGGGAGATAGATTGGGACAGGCCAACTGTATTAGTTTTAGGGAACGAAGGAGCAGGGCTTCATCCAAGGATCCAAGATTGCTGCACTCATGCAGTAACTTTGCCTCATAATGAAATTGTTGAGTCTCTCAATGTTGCATCTGCCGCCGTTCCTCTACTGCTAGAAAGGTTGCGCACCAAAATGACCTCTTAGTATCAAATTAGAAAGGTGAGCAAAACAAATTTCGATTTTGATTTGATTGTCCTTGGAGCAGGCTATGGGGGGTTTGACGCCGCAAAGCATGCTGCCGCGCATGGGTTGAAAGTGGGGATTATTGAATCCAGAGAGATGGGAGGGACTTGCGTAAACAGAGGATGTGTCCCTTCCAAGGCATTATTGGCTGCTAGTGGAAAAGTTCGTGATCTCGCAGACAAAGATCATTTATCAAAGCTTGGTATTCATGCAGCGCCTATTCGTTTTGAACGGCAAAAGATAGCAGATCATGCAAATAATTTGGTTTCTAATGTTAGAGACAATTTAACCAAAGCACTTGAGAGGTCTGGTGTTAGTATTTTGCGAGGCCAAGGGCGATTAGAAGGCCATCAGAGAGTTGGCTTAAGAGAGAATAACGGGGTTGATCGTATTTTATCCGCCAAGGATGTGATAATAGCTACTGGTTCGGATCCATTTGTACCACCTGGGATTGAGATTGATAGTCGAACAGTCTTTACAAGTGATGAAGCTGTAAGTCTTGAGTGGCTTCCACGATGGATAGCAATCATTGGCAGTGGTTACATAGGACTAGAATTTGCGGATATTTACACTGCTTTGGGGTGTGAAGTCACGATGATTGAGGCATTAGAGAGAGTAATGCCTACATTTGATCCCGACATTGCAAAGATGGCTTCTCGCAAGCTAATCGAAGGAAGAGATATTGATGCTAAAGCAAATGTTCTTGCCAGCAAAGTTTCCCCTGGATGTCCGGTGAAAATTGAACTTTCTGACATTAATACGCGAGAAATGGTTGAAGAATTAGAAGTTGATGCTGTTCTTGTTGCAACGGGAAGAGTTCCCAGCAGTAAAAATTTAAATTTGAAGTCTGTATCTGTTGAAACAAATAGAGGCTTTATTCCAATTGATGAATCAATGAGGGTTCTAGTAAAAGGGCAGCCTTTGCCGAATCTTTGGGCTGTTGGAGATGTAACTGGGAAGTTAATGCTAGCCCATACTGCTGCTGCACAAGGGACTATTGCTGTTGAAAATATTCTTGGAAATCATCGAGAGATTGACTATAAAAGTATTCCAGCTGCAACTTTCACCCATCCAGAAATAAGCTCAGTAGGCTTTTCCGAGACTGAAGCAAAGGAAGAATCTAGTAAGGAAGGATTTGAATTGGGAATTGTCCGTAGTTATTTCAAAGCGAATTCAAAAGCCTTGGCTGAATTAGAGAGTGATGGATTAATGAAACTACTTTTCAGAAAAGACACTGGTGAAGTCCTTGGGGCCCATATATATGGGTTACATGCAGCTGATTTGATACAAGAGGTAGCTAATGCACTGTCTAGAAAGCAAAATGTAGTTGACTTATCCTTAGAAGTCCATACTCACCCCACCCTGAGTGAAGTAGTTGAAGTTGCTTACAAACAAGCTGCTCAGCAATTAACAAGCTCTTAAATTTAATTTTTCAAATCTTTCAGATGGAGATTCGCCGTCGTCCACCAAACCCAAAAGTTCAAGTAGAAAATCTTGAATATGCAATTCCGCATAAAGACTCAGAACCGAAAAATATACTTGAAAAAATTGTTTGGGAAAAAGATAGGGAAGTAAGTATTGCTAGGGAAAGAGTACCGTTATCAGAGTTAATAAGAAAAACCGAAAACTTACCTCATCCCAAAGATTTTCTCAAGCACTTAAAAAATTCTGTTAAATCACCTGCTGTAATAGCTGAGATTAAAAAAGCAAGTCCAAGTAGAGGCATCCTTAGAAAAAACTTCTACCCAAGTGAAATAGCAATTGCCTATCAAAAAGGAGGGGCAACATGTCTATCAGTACTAACAGACAAAACTTTTTTTCAAGGAGGGTTCGATGTACTGAAAGAGGTTCGTAAAAATACAGATCTCCCCTTACTATGCAAGGACTTCATCATCCACCCTTATCAAATCTATCAAGCAAGAATGGCCGGGGCAGATGCAGTGTTATTGATTGCGGCTATACTTTCTGATCAAGATCTGAGTTATTTAAAAAAAATTGCATATAACCTTGGCCTGTCAATATTAGTCGAGGTTCATGATGAAAAAGAATTGCAGAGGATTATGCGACTTGGTGACTTTCCTTTGATAGGTATCAATAATAGAAATTTAAAAACATTTGAGACTGACATATCTATTACTGAAGAATTATCTAAAAAATATTCTTCTATTTTCAAAGAACAGAATATCCTATTAGTAAGTGAATCAGGTTTATTTACACGGGAAGATTTAGAAAAAGTTTCTTCCTTTGGTGCTAAAGCTGTTTTAATTGGGGAGTCTCTGATAAAACAAAATGATCTCACTGCTGCTTTGAAAAACTTGATTGGATAGTAATTTGAAAACCTTCTCTTTAAATAGTGTTTTTTCCAGAAAGAAATAACACAAATAGTTTGTTCATGAGGCAGACTTATCAAAGTTAATGAATGAAATGCTTTTTAGCATCCTTACTGGTTTTATTGCTGGAGCTGTTCACGTAGTTGGAGGTCCTGACCATTTAATCGCAATGGCACCAGCTGCCTTAAAACAACCAAGATTGGCAATTAAGAATGGTTTTGCCTGGGGAGTGGGTCACTCGGCAGGCGTCCTAATCTTATCTTGCATAGGAATATTAGTTAAAGATCTAGTTCAGATAGAAAGGATGTCTGGTTTGGCTGAATTAAGTGTAGGGGTTTTTCTTTTAATAGTTGGCGTTTTTACTATCAAAGCTTCTTTAGGTCTAAATATACATACACATAATCACAATCATGGGGATGGTCAAAAGCACCAGCACCTTCATATCCATCTAAGAGGAAGGGAAAAACATAATAAGCACTCACATACTTCAACAAGTTTAGGCTTGCTCCATGGCATGGCAGGAGCAAGTCATTTATTAGCAGCAATACCTGCTTTGGCATTACCTTCATTCGGAGCTTTCTTGTATTTAGTGTCTTATCTTTTAGGCTCTGTTTTAGCAATGGGAGCAGTGGTTTCTATAATGTCTCTAGCAACATTAAAAGCAGGAAAAAAAGCCATACCTTTTCTTTTTGGATTGACAGGAACACTTTCAGTTTGTACAGGTTTTTTCTGGATTCATAAAACATCTATTTATATTTTTTGAGCTAAACACGTCTGGGAATTATTTTTTCAACAATCCCTTGTATTTGTTCTTTCCTAATTTGTCCAAATTGTCTGCTATCTGTACTACTTGATTTATTATCACCAAGGATTTCTAATTTTCCAGAATCGATTTTATAAATTCGTTTTACAATTAGCACTCCCGTTTTCAAAGGGTGTTCTAAAACCACTAGCAAACCTTCAAGAAGGATATCTTCTGAATATTTGAATGGCTTGTAAATTATCAGATCACCTTCTTTTAAGGTGGGAGTCATAGAGTCTCCAACTACACGACAATATCGTCGAGAGCCAATCAATAAGCGAATTAAAGTTAAAAGGATGTTTTTTTAAACTTTCTCTAGCTTGCTGTAACCCAAGAATCTGAACGACCTTTGGATTTCCAGAAAATATTATGAATTACCTCGACGGCATTCATTAGTTCCTCAGCTTTCTGCTGGTCAACATTCACCTTACATGCACTACAAAGCTTTGCTGCTTTCCAAAAAGTATCATGAAGATCTGGGAAAGAAGCAAGGTGCTCAGGCTTGAAATAGTCTGTCCAAAGAATTAGAAGTTCCTTCTTAGTTTCTTGGGCTTGTTCTTCTTTTACAGCAACAAATCTAGAAAAAGTATTGTTATAAACAGCCCAAGCTGCTGCATCATTTCCTTCTGGAGGGACTAAAGCAATAAGTTTTTTAGTCATAGAAAGTACTGCTTCAGCCGCAATTCGGGCCGATGCAGGATCGTACACACCACAAGGCCCATCGCAATGTGCATGTACTTTTTGGGCTGGAAGCCTGTTGAGAAATGATGAGATAGCCGATCGCAACATTTGGTATCAAATAAAAACTCTTCCAATACATTACTTCCCCAACACAAATAATGAGTAATTTATGATTTATTCAACAGAAGTATTTCTATTTAACGCTTAACAACTCAATTTCAAATATCAATGTTGCATTAGGAGGTATTACTCCACCAGCACCCCTTTCTCCATATCCCAAAGAAGGTGGGATAATCAATTCCCTCTTTCCACCGACTTGCATACCAATCACCCCTTCATCCCATCCTTTTATCACTTGCCCTGATCCAAGTGCAAAAGTAAAAGGTCCTCTTCCATAACTACTATCAAATTCCTTTCCACTCTCTAGCGTGCCTTTATAGTTAACCGAGACATTTTTGCCAGCTGATGCTGCTTCTCCATTACCAATTACAAGATCAGTAATCCTTAATCCTGATGGAGTTGATTTTGTAGTAATAGAACCTCCGAGAGAATCACTCGCAGATTTTGAGTTGCTTGCCATAGTAAAAAGAGAAGGGTTAGGCTCGTCTGGGTCTAATTCCAGAGGATTATTTACTGCTTGTGCTTCTTCAACTTTAACCTCAAAAGCTGTTGAAAATTGACTTTCAGCGGTAACAACTGATGGGGAAATGATCTGACTAGCAACAGCGACAATTATGCAAGCCAGAAAAATTGAAAAGCTAATGAAGATTTCTTTCACAGGAATTAACAATTCAGTGATATTAATTCTTTCAGAATAATTGAATTAAAACTTATTTGTTTTTTGAAACAATGAAAATCATATAAGTATTCATTTATTGATTAAACAATGATCATAAGTCGCCAGAAGTATATCGTCTTTTTAATAGGAATTTGTGGTGGTATTTTTTCTGGAATAGGACTTTCAGAAGGGTGGGTTCTTTTTACTTTGCCAGCAATTGCTTTGCTCTGGTCTTCTAAAGAACATCCATTCGCAGGATTCCTTTGGGGCAGTATTGCTACTCTTATCAGCCATCGATGGCTTTTAAGCCTCCATCCATTGAGTTGGATAGGGGTACCGAATATTTTAAGCCTTCCTATAACAATTTTCTTATGGTCTATATGTAGTTTTTGGGGTGGATTACTTATCGAATGTTGGTGTTTGCTTGGCAGATCAACTTTTTTCAAGAGAAGTGATCATTCATCTCTAAAGAATCAATTCTTGGTTGCTTTTGCTTTGTCATTAATTTGGGGTCTTTCAGAAGTTCTTCTAGCAAAAAGTCCTTTGTTTTTATTTGGAATCAGTTCAAGTTTATTGCCTCAAGACAGGTGGCTAGCTGGTTTAGCTAGGTGGTTTGGAGCAGGGGGGCTAACCGCCTTGCAATTACTCTTAGGCTGGTGGATTTGGCAAATCGCGCTTGCATTAAAAAAAAGGCACTCAATTTTACGCTTATTTACTTGGGGCGTTTTTGTTCTAGTAATTTCTCACTATCTTGGTTGGAGTCTTATCTCAATCAATAATTATTCATTCACAAAGCGTATTGCTCTATGGCAAACAAATGTGCCAATAAAAGAAAAATTTTCTAGTTCTCATTTGAAAGATCTTCCCACCGCAATCGACGATGCTTTAAATGAAGCAAAAAAAACAGGTTCAGAATGGTTGGTTGCTCCAGAGGGGACGCTCTTAGCTGATCAAACTCTATTGTCACCTGCAGTAATACCTTTTCTCTCAGGAGGTTTTAGATGGGTTGATGGCAAGCAGAGGAGTTCATTACTTGTATTCAACACAGGCAGCTCTAGCTTTAATGAAGCAATTGATAAATATCGATTAGTCCCTTTAGGGGAATGGATCCCTAAACTTCCTAGTTTTGCTTTTAAAGGTCTTTCTTTAGTGGGAGGACTTGACCCAGGTCAATCTTCAAGGTTTCTTAAGTGGGAAGGGCCACCTGCAGGCGTAGCAATTTGTTATGAATTGAGTGATGGAAAATCTTTAGCTAAAGCTGCAAATAAAGGTGCTCAATGGATTTTATCTATTGCAAATCTCGACCCCTATCCAATCTCTCTTCAAAAACAATTCATATCATTGGCTCAATTAAGGGGTATTGAACTTGCTAGAGATGTAATTAGTGTTGCAAATACAGGGCCAACTTCATTAATTAATAGCTCTGGACAAGTAAAGCAAGTTGTTGTTCCGTTCATTAAAGGTGTTGGGACAGTGGAAGTAAGTTTTTCCAATCAAATAAGTGGATATAGCCGATGGGGAGAGCTACCAATGATATTTGGTCTGATAGTTGCTATTTTTGAAATTACTAGATTAAAGGAGAAAAGTGAGTATGTCGGTTAACTTTATTCACTCTGGATAAGACCGCCTCCAAGAAGTATTTCTCCCTCATAAAAAACTGCAGCTTGGCCTGGTGTTATAGAAAACTGAGCTGAGGCAAAATTTAATTTACAACGATGAGGGCGTTCATTTTCTATATCTTTTTTTGTTGGTTCAAGTGGTGAAAGTTTAGCCATTACAGGTTTACTCCTATAGCGTAATTGGACTTCTACTTGCATTGAATTATTGGGGGGGTTAATTGATAACCAATTAATTTCACCAACAGTACATTCAGATTTGCTTGCCTTTGACCGTGGCGCAACTATTACTCGATTCGAAGAGGATTGAAGCTCTATGACATGAAGTGGTTCTTCCCAAGCTATTCCCAAGCCTTTTCTCTGCCCAATGGTGAAATGCTCAATACCATTATGCTCCCCCAATACTTGGCCATCTTGCAAAACTATTTGCCCTTTCCTTGGTGGCAGATAAGAATCTAAAAAAGCCTTCATGGAGCCATGATGCTCCACAAGACATAGATCTTGACTCTCAGGCTTAGAAGCAGTCCTTAAATCCATATTTATAGCTTCTTTCCTTGTATCTGATTTCTTAAGTTCCCCTAGAGGAAAAACTACTTTTTCAAGAATTTCCTGGGAAAGGTCATAAAGAAAATAACTTTGGTCTTTTGTTTCATCTAAACCTCTTAAGAGCTGATGACGAGGAGCTGCAGAACTTTTAGACGTTATTCTTTTGGAGCGTTGTTGTTCTACGTGCCTTATTCGTGCATAGTGGCCTGTTGCAAGGCGTTTTAATCCTAAATTTTTTGTAGCCCAATCCAGCATTGGTGAGAACTTTACAAATCGATTGCATTTTGAACATGGCAATGGCGTAATTCCTGATTGATATCCTTTAACCAAAGATTCAATAACCTCCTTTTGAAAAGTTTTTCTAGCATCAACTACATGATGTGGTATTCCAAGTTGCTTACAGATTCCTGCTGCATCGATAAGACCATCGGTGCAGCAAGATCCTTTCCCAGTCATTAACCAAAGTGTTAATCCTTCAACCTTCCAACCTGCTTCAACAAGGAGTGCCGCTGTTAATGAACTGTCAACACCACCAGAAAGGCCTACAGCAATAGAATGTTCACCATTCATCTTCTTGAGCCTTGACAAAACATCTTTACTTACAGGAGTTCCTGCTGATTTTTTTTGGTTAGATAAAGTTTTTATATTTGTATTAGTAATAGTCATAGCTGTATTAATTTTTCATAGTGTTGGAAATATTTAGGGGGAAATTTTGACTTGGCCTAACTCTGACGCTGGTCATTTAATTGTCTCATCTTCTCAGATGAGAAAGATTGAAGAGCAGCTTTTTTCATGTGGAATGCCAGTAGAAGCATTAATGGAAAAGGTTGGATTGAAAATGACAAGCTGGATACTTAACAATTTACAAGTTATAAAAAACGGTGTTGTCATTTTAGTAGGACCTGGGCACAACGGTGGCGATGGTCTTGTTTTAGCTAGGGAACTTTTTTTATCAGGTGTAGATGTCTCATTATGGTGTCCATTTCCAATAAAAAAATCTTTAACAGCTAAACATCTTTCTTATTGTATTTCTATTGGAATAACTAAATTAGCAAGTCCTCCAGATGCTTCTGAAAAAGTTCTTTGGATTGATGCTCTTTTTGGCCTTGGCCAAACCAAGTCAATACCTAAAGAGATAGGGCTGCTATTCCAAAAAAGAAATGAGCTCAGACCAAGAGAATTAATAAGTTTAGATGTCCCTTCTGGTATTTGCTCAGATCATGGAAAACCCTTTAAAAATGGAGCAGCAAAAGCTTCTTACACACTAACTGTAGGCTTTATCAAAACAGGTCTTCTTCAAGACATTGCGATGCCTTATGTAGGGCACCTAATCAGAATCGATATAGGTATTCCAGATATTGCAATCAAATCATTAGCTAAATCTTTACCTTTACAAATCTCACCAAAAGATATTCATTCATTTGAACTTCCTTCAATTTCTGTTAATTCAAATAAATATCAACGCGGACGTCTGATGATTTGTGCAGGCAGCCAAAAGTATCGAGGTGCTGCTTTACTTGCATTGAGAGGTGCTATTGCAAGTGGTGTTGGAAGTATCCAAGCAGTTTTGCAACAAAATATCTGTGATCAGCTTTGGAAATTGATACCTGAAGTAGTCTTTCAAAGTTATTCTGACAAAGAAGAAAAAGAAATTTATATCGGCAAATGTTTAAGCAAAATTAGATTAGATAAAATTGATTCTTTACTAATTGGACCAGGCTTAGATTATGCGAATGAAAAGTGGGAAGATTTCTCTCCCGCTCTTGAGGATTTCCCAGGATTATTAGTACTTGATGCTGATGGTTTAAACAGGCTTTCACATTCGCAAGAAGGATGGAAATGGTTCCATAAACGCAAAGGTCCGACATGGATTACACCTCATTTAAATGAGTTTTGTCGTTTATTCCCTGAGATAGATATTGATTATCCGCTAAACGCAGCAAGGATTGCAGCAGATCTAAGTAGAGTAGGGATTTTGCTAAAAGGTGCTCATAGTGTTATTGCCGCTCCAGGAGGCTCTGTTTGGCAACTGGCAAATACTTCTGGTCTTGTAGCAAGAACTGGATTAGGGGATGTATTGGCAGGCTTTGTTGCAGGGATTGGAGCTTTAGGACTATCTTCCGACCAGAAAATTGGCTTTGATTTATTTGCCTTTTCAGTTTTAGTTCATGCTTATGCAGCTGCTTCATGTGAAGACGGAACTAGCGCAGCCTTGATTTCTAAAACTTTAGAAAAAACCTTCAATGACATTCAGGTAGAAAATGTTCGCAATGATACATATAGACGCCTAAAATGACGTTTTTCGAGAGAAATGTGTAGATTTCAAAGCAAGAATCTGAAGGCTTTTTGAAGCATTGGCCACTTTTCCAAATTCTGTAGGAAAGTCAACTATCCGAGTTTGGGAAAATCAAAATGGTTTCAACAGCACCCAAGCCAGCAGAATCACAAAAAAGAAGGAGCACTGACCCCATTAGTTGGTATTTAGCCACTATCGGGAGAGTACCTCTATTGACACCAGCCGAGGAAATTGAGCTAGGCAATCAGGTTCAGGTAATGATGAACCTGACCGAAGATGGAATGGTTAATGAAAAAACCAAAACATTTACTGCACATGAACGCCGCTTAATTCGAATAGGTCGAAGAGCAAAGGAAAGAATGATGAAAGCAAACCTTCGTCTTGTAGTTAGCGTCGCAAAAAAATATCAAGGAAAAGGATTAGAGCTCTTGGATCTTGTTCAGGAAGGTTCGCTTGGATTAGAAAGAGCTGTAGAAAAATTCGATCCAACCCGTGGATATAAATTCTCCACTTATGCATTTTGGTGGATTCGTCAAAGTATGACTAGAGCTATTGCATGTCAATCTCGTACCATTCGTTTACCGGTTCATCTAAGTGAAAGGCTTGCATCTATTAGAAAAGTAAGCCTTGATTTAGCTCATAAGTTAGGCGCAATGCCAAATAGAGTTGAAATTGCTGAAGAAATGGATATAGAAGTTGAAGAACTTGATTCTATTTTGCGTCAAGCACTTACAACTAGCAGTCTTGATGCACCAGTAAATGGTGATGATGGACGAAGCTTCTTAGGTGATTTAATTGCAGACGGTTCTGCTGAAGAGCCTTTGGAAAAGGTTGAACAAAGTATTCATCAAGAGCAACTTGGCAGATGGTTAACACACCTAAGCGAGCAAGAGCAGCATGTCCTCAAACTTAGATTTGGACTTGAAGGCAATGATAGGCATACACTTGCTGAAATTGGACGATTACTTGAAGTATCAAGAGAACGTGTACGACAAGTTGAACTAAAATCTCTAAGAAAATTGAGAAATTTGACTAGAAAGCTTCCAAGTGGGATTTAATTAGTTATTTCTAGATTCCCTGCAAAGTCTATTAGGATAAAGCTTCTATTAATTAATTTTCCGCCCAAATATATTTTGTTAGTTCAGCAGGGTCAGGATCTGCTGCACCAAGCGCGAATTCCACAGCATCGTTTATCTCCTTATCTATTTCTCTTTCTATTTCTCTTAATTCTGAGGATGAAACAATGTTCTTTTCAGAAAGATCCTTTTCAAGAAGTTTTAGGGGATCCCTTTTTGCCCAAAAATCCTTTTCTTCAGAAGAGCGCAATTCGTCAGGGTCTGCAAGAGAGTGTCCTCTAAATCTATAGGTTAAGCATTCAAGTAAAGTGGGACCTTCTCCAGCCCGGGCTCTTTCAATTGCTCTTTGAGCAGCTCCTCGAACCGCAAGGACATCCATTCCATCAACTTCCTCACCCTTCATACCAAAAGCATCAGCTTTTCTCCATATTTCAGGTTCACTAGTAGCACGATCATGTGCCATACCTATTGCCCATTTATTATTTTCAACAACAAAAAGCATAGGCAATTTCCATAGTTGGGCCATATTTAAACATTCATAAAATTGACCAATATTGCAAGTGCCATCTCCAAAAAAAGCAGCTGTAACTGCATCACTTTCCTGAGTGCCAAATACTTCTTTTTTGTAACGACTAGTAAAAGCTGACCCTAGTGCCACAGGAATACCTTCTCCTATAAAGGCATAGCCACCTAGCAGGTGATGTTCTTTGGAAAAAAGATGCATTGATCCACCTCTCCCTTTGCTACATCCTGTTTCCTTCCCAAACAGCTCACTCATAACTTGTCTTGCAGGAACTCCAGCACTTAAGGCATGTACATGGTCACGGTAAGTACTGCAAAACCAATCATGCTTTTGTTTCATTGCTCCAATAACCCCTGAACTTACTGCCTCTTGACCGTTGTAAAGATGAACAAATCCAAACATCTTGCCCCGATAGTACATTTCTGCGCATTTATCTTCAAATCTTCTTCCCAAGGTCATATCCTTAAAAAGTCTTAGACCAGTGGTGCGATCGAGATCTGCTTTTTTTTGATTGGAGATATTCCGCAGCCGCTCTGCATGAGCACCTTCTAAAGACAACTTATTGGGTGTTTGCTGATTAGTCACTTTTGATGATTCCTTTTATATATGTATAACTTTAAAGGTCTATGGAAGAAATAAGCATTGCATAGATTTTTGTTCTGTCTAAAGTTTAATTCTAATCGCTTGATTATTGATTGGAACTGCCGATCGATCATTTTCGCTTACTGGGGATCAGTCCCTCTTCAAGTCCAGAAGAGGTACTTAGATTTTTTCAGTTGCGCTTAAACCAAGTTCCTGAAGAGGGTTTTACCCCTGAAGCACTTGTGCAACGGGCAGAGCTTCTACGCAGATCTGCTGATTTACTTTGTGATAAGGAATCGCGAGACAAATACGAATCGGCTCTCCTAGGAGGTGCCACTGGTCTTGAATTCTCATCGAATCGAGAGGTTGCTGGCTTAATACTTTTATGGGAAGCCGGAAATGCTTTAGAAGCTTTCAAATTAGTTCGCAAAGCCCTACAACCCCCGCAAGCGCCTGCACTTGGCAGTGGAAGAGAGTCTGATTTAACATTATTAGCTGCACTTTCATGCAAAGATTCGGCTTTACAAGAGCAAGAACAAAGACACTATTCTTTTGCAGCAGAACTATTAGAGGAAGGCATTCATCTACTGCAAAGGATGGGAAAGCTGCCAGAACATAGAAAGAATCTTGAAAAAGAACTCGAAGCGTTAATTCCTTATAGGATTCTAGATTTGCTTAGCAGAGACTTATCTGACCAAAAGTCTCATCAAGAAGGGCTAAATTTATTAGATTCTTTTGTTTTAAAAAGAGGTGGTTTAGAAGGCAAAAAGTTAAGTGGTTCAAATAGTGAATTAAAGCAAACTGATTTCGAATTATTTTTCCAACAAATCAGGAAATTTTTGACCGTTCAAGAACAAATAGATTTATTTTCCCATTGGAATAAAAACGGATCCATTGATGCAGGTTTTCTGTATGCAATATCTTTGGTTGCTTCTGGTTTCTATAGACGAAAACCACAAGCCTTACAAAAAGCAAGGAGAAAGATTAAGAGGCTTGGTTTAGAAGGTTTTGACTCTATGCCTTTGCTTGGTTGCATAGATCTTTTGCTTGCAGATGTGAAGCAAGCAGAGTTATGTTTCAACCAAAGTTCTGACAAAGGATTAAAGGAATGGTTTAACACTTATCCAGGAGAGAAGCTGGCTGCATTATGCGATTATTCAAGGAGTTGGTTGTCAAGAGATGTTCTACCTGGATTCAGAGATATTGAAGCAGATTCTGTAGATTTAGAAGCTTGGTTTGCTGATAAAGATGTTCAAGATTATGTAGAGAAAATTGAAAAGAAAGGAGCTTTAAGAATTGCACAAGCAGGTTTTTCTTTTATTTCTGGATTATCTCAAGAAAAGCCTCAGCAAGTCTCATCTGCAAATCAAGCACAAGACCCCTCAGGTTTTGTTGTACGTGAATCCAATCAGAAAGCTATAGGAGAAGATTATCAGCAAAGAACATCCCAAGGCAAAAAGGCATTAATCCTAAAAGAATTATTTCCAGATTATGCAAAGTTATTTTCTTGTTTCAGAATTCCTTCTTTTAATTTTTTACAACCACTGTTTAGAAGTACTTCTAACAATTGCTTATTAGGTATTTTTGTATTTCTCTGTTTATTAAGTTCTGGAACTCTAATTGGTTGGATGACAATGAGAAGTCAACTAGAAAAGGATATCTCAACACAATCATCACTATTAAAAGAGTTACCAGAGCCTAAGGATTCTATTCCTAGTAATAATTTGAAGGAATCATTTCAATCAAGATCAGATACAATTAATTTCAAGCCTTTAACTGATATAAGGCCTAATCAGAGTCAAATAATGACTTTAATTGAAGCATGGTTAAAATCCAAAGCAGATATTCTTTCTGGTAGCTTAAATAAGAACCTAGAAAAAGTTGCAAGGAAAGAGTTGGTTGATATCGTGAATAATCAGAGGAAGGAAGATGAATTATTAGGGCATAAGCAGGTAATTAATGCAAAGATAATCTCATTAGAGATTTTGAATCAAACAGATAAAAGAATTGCCGTTAGAGTTATTATTTCCTACAAAGACCAAAGAGTGAAAGACTCTGGAGAAATACTTTCTGAAACAAGTATTCCTTCTTTAAAAGTTAAATATATTTTAGGTAGGAGGAAAACACTTTGGCAGTTGGTTGATTTCTCCAGCGGAGCTTAATTTTTTTATTTAAATGAATATAGTCATTTCTTTAGGTAGGCTATTAAAGATGGATTTAAAAAATCATTGAAATGTTTGATGAGCTTTCCGCACGTTTTGAAGATGCAGTCAAAGGTCTAAGAGGCGAGAAAGCAATTAATGAAGAGAATGTAGAACTTGCGCTTAAGGAAGTTCGACGTGCTCTTTTAGAAGCCGATGTAAGCCTTTCTGTGGTCAAGGATTTTGTAGAGGAAGTACGTCAAAAAGCTATTGGTGCAGAGGTAGTAAGAGGAGTCAAGCCAGGAGAGAAATTCATCCAGGTTGTTCATAATGAGTTAGTAGAAGTCATGGGGGGTAACAACTCTCCATTAACAGAATCAACGAAAAAGCCTTCTGTCATACTTATGGCAGGCCTTCAGGGGGCTGGGAAAACAACAGCAACAGCAAAATTAGGGCTGCATCTAAAAGAGAAAGGGAAGAAAACCTTGCTGGTTGCCGCTGATGTCTATAGACCAGCTGCAATAGATCAATTAAGCACCTTAGGTAAACAGATTGACGTAGAGGTTTTTAGTCTTGGTAAAGATCTAAAACCTGAAGAGATTGCCTCTGCTGGTTTAGCAAAAGCGCAAAAGGAAGATTTTGACAACCTAATAGTTGATACCGCTGGAAGATTGCAGATTGACAAGGAAATGATGGATGAAATGGTTCGCATCAATTCTGCTGTGAATCCAGATGAAGTCTTATTAGTAGTTGATTCTATGATTGGTCAGGAGGCGGCTGATATCACTAGGGCTTTTCATGAAAAAATAGGTATTACAGGGGCTGTCCTTACAAAACTAGATGGTGATTCAAGAGGAGGGGCTGCTCTTTCAATAAAAAAAATAAGTGGTCAACCCATCAAATTCATTGGGACTGGGGAAAAGGTAGAGGCTTTACAACCTTTTCATCCTGAAAGAATGGCTGGAAGGATTTTGGGAATGGGCGATGTATTGACTCTTGTTGAAAAAGCTCAAAAGGAAGTGGAAATTGCTGATGCTGAACAAATGCAAAGGAAGTTTCAAGAAGCAACTTTTGATTTCTCTGACTTTGTTAAACAGATGAGGCTTATAAAAAGGATGGGATCTTTAGGAGGGTTAATGAAAATGATCCCAGGAATGAATAAAATTGATGATGGAATGCTGAAAAGTGGTGAAGAACAATTAAAGCGAATAGAGGCAATGATTGGTTCTATGACTGATGCAGAGAGATTGCAACCAGAGCTGCTAGCAGCGGAGCCTTCTAGGAGGAGAAGAGTTGCACTTGGCAGTGGCCACACCCCTCCTGAGATGGATAAGGTTTTAGCAGACTTTCAGAAAATGAGAGGCCTGATGAAGCAAATGTCTAGTGGGGCTGGAATGCCAGGGCTGGGAGGCTTCCCAGGTCTTGGCGGGCCAGGAAGCATGCCTGGCTCGGCACCGAATCAATTTAATTCTAGAAAAAGTGGTGGTTCAATTGGCTCCAAAAAACGTCAGCGTCCTCATAAAAAAAAGAAAGGATTTGGAGACTTATGATCCCTCAACAGGCTAATGTAGAAAGCGGTACGTGATTAATCACTACCTTCCTTAAATAACTTAGAAGTTAAGCGCAGATGATCAAACTCCGCCTTAAGCGGTTCGGAAAGAAGAGGGAAGCCAGCTTCCGCTTAGTTGCTTGCAATAGCACTTCGCGAAGAGATGGGCGTCCACTTCAGGAATTAGGTTTTTACAATCCACGAACTAAAGAAACACGATTAGATGCTGAAGCTCTTAGGTTGAGATTAAGTCAAGGTGCTCAGCCAACAGATGCTGTTCGTGCTCTATTAGAAAAAGGTGGAATTTTAGAAAAAACAATTAGACCGGCTGAATTGATTGGCAAAGCAAAACAAGAAAAGGATAGGACATCAGCAACAAAAGCTTCATCCAAAAAGCAAGAAGACAAATTGAAAGAATCAGATTCAACCGAAGCCTCTGCTGACACCTAATACATTCATGACAGAAGCAAAGTCTTCTGGAAGGTTTTCTATTGATTTGCCTGATACAGATGCTGCAATAGCACTTGCGGGGGCAGGCCAATCAATACTTCATAAGCTAGAAAAACTTACTGGAGCTTCAATTGTCTTAAGAGGCTTAAGGCTTGAGATAAGAGGGCTTTCCAATCAACTTGAGAAAGCAGCTGCCTTGATTGAGTTAATGCGACCGGTTTGGCAAGAAGGTCAAGCTATTTCTGATGTAGATATTAAAGCTGCTCTAAATTCTATTGATACCGGGCAAAGATCAGATTATGCATCACTGGGGGATCAGGTTTTAGCAAGAAGTCAACGGGGGAATCTTCTAAGGCCAAGAACTCTTAGGCAAAAAGCCTACCTGGACGCGATGGAAGGTCATGATTTAACATTTTCTTTGGGGCCAGCAGGCACAGGTAAAACATTTCTTGCAACTGTTTTAGCTGTTCGAATGCTTTCAGAGAGAAGAATCGAGAAAATTATATTAACCAGACCAGCTGTTGAAGCTGGCGAAAGATTAGGTTTCTTACCAGGAGATCTTCAACAGAAAGTAGACCCATATTTAAGGCCACTTTATGATGCTCTGCATTCTTTGCTTGGCTTGGAAAAAACATCAGTTTTATTTGAGAAAGGGATTATTGAAGTTGCTCCTTTGGCATATATGCGAGGAAGAACACTAGAAGATGCTTTTGTAATTCTTGATGAGGCTCAAAATACAACTTCATCACAAATGAGAATGGCTCTTACTCGCTTAGGAGAAAGATCTCGGATGGTTGTAACAGGGGATATTACTCAAATCGACCTTCCATCAGGACAAGTCAGTGGCCTTGTGGAAGCCATAGAAATGCTAAAGAAAGTTAAAGGGATTTCCATCTGCCATCTAACTTCTGCTGATATTGTTCGCCATCAACTTGTTCAACGAATAGTAGATGCTTATGAGAAAAAAACGAAAAGTTCGTGACATCCGCACAAAAATAATCGCGCAAATATTATTTTTCTGTCAAAGTATTAATTAATTACTTGGATACAGATGCCAGCAAGTAGCAATTTTCAGCAAGCCATTCGAGATGCTCAATCGAGCTCTTTAGTAGGCCCAAATGTAGTTAATAAAGCTTTGCCTTATGTAGGCGGAGGAATGGTCCTTACTGCACTTGGAGTATTAAGTGGATTATCCTTATTGGCTTCTAACCCTGGACTATTTCAACCACTTTCTTTTGTGGCATTAATTGCAGAATTGGTTCTGTTTTTTATGGCAACTAGTGCAGCAAACAATGCGAATAATTCAAAAGCATTGCCGTTGTTAACAGCTTTTAGTTTATTAACTGGTTTCACTTTAAGTGGAATTGTTGCCATTGCTATTGGTACAGCAGGGATAGGTTCAGTAGGGACAGCAGCTTTCGCAACTGGAATAACTTTTGTAATAGCCTCCAGTGTAGGAAGGCGGATGAGCGACAGTGTTGGACAAGCCTTAAGTGGGGCAGTAGGACTAGGCCTTATTGGATTGTTAATTGCAATGGTTGTCCAATTAATAGGAGGTTTCTTTGTTCCTGGAATGTTCGGTGGAACAGGTTTTGAGTTAATGATTGCTGGATTTGGAACTGTTCTTTTTGTTGCGATGTCCTTTGTTGATTTTTATACAATGCCTCGCAGGTATAACGATGAACAATACCTTGCTGGTGCATTAGGTATGTATTTGACTTATATAAACTTGTTTGTTTTCATTCTTCGTTTAATCATTGCTCTTCAAGGAGGTGGAAGAAGAGATTAATTCTTATTTATCTTTTTCTCCATAAAAGGGAAGCATTTCGCTTCCCTTTTTTATTTTAATTTTCTGCAATTGAATTAATTACCATAGCTATCTCTTTTTTCTGTTCATTATCATAATTCCAAGTACTAAAGAATTTAACATCTTTTCCACTGTCTTCAGTTGCAAGTAATAAGCTCTCAAGCCTATCTTTAACCAAGTAAGGTTCAAGTAATCTTAAAAGGTCAATACATCTTCTTTTTATTCTTTCAGAGCCAACCTGCTGTATTGTTTTTTTATCTTGTTGATGTTGATATGCCATTGCAGTGCTCATGACAAGGTTTTTAGCGGTTAGATCAACAACCATTTTTCCAGTATTCCTTAAAACAAAAACAAGCGCATCAGGAAGTCTATCCATTAAAGGGGAGTCACTAGAAAGACTAAAAACAAAAAAGCCCCTGGCTCCATTAATAGTTTCAAGCAATTCAGATACCCTATCTGCTAAAACCTCATCACTTAGCTCACCTGATTCCCAAGCAGTGCACCATAAAGATGACGCACTAATGGCCTCTTCAAAACTAGGTTCTTTCTTTTTCATACTTAATTTCTCTTTGGGGTCAATCTATTTGAGGTAAATTCTTAGAGCATGTCATCATTTGATCCTCCTACAAAAAATTTTCGATCAGGGTTTATCGCTTTGATTGGCAGACCGAATGTGGGGAAATCTACTTTGATGAATCAATTAGTAGGGGAAAAAGTTGCAATTACATCGCCAATTGCTCAGACAACTCGTAACAGATTAAGAGCTATTTTGACAACTTCCAAGGCACAATTAGTTTTTGTAGACACACCAGGAATCCATAAACCCCATCATTTACTTGGTGAAAGGTTGGTAGCAAGCTCTCGAAAGGTCATAGGAGAGGTGGATAGTATTATGCTAATTCTTGACGCTAATGATCCCCCAGGTAGAGGGGATTCATTTATTGTCGATTTACTTAAAGCTCAAAAGCAACATGTATTTATTGTCTTGAATAAATGGGATTTAGTCGGAGAAAATAATCGTAAAGATAGATTGAAAGAATATGAGTTTGTTATTGGCAAGAATAATTGGCCAATTTGTTGTTGCAGTGCAATTAATGGAGACGGTTGCGATGGCTTGATAGAAAAAATTTCCAACTCTTTACCAACTGGACCTTACCTGTATCCCTTAAATGTCAAATCTGATCAACCTGAAAAACTATTATTGGGCGAGCTTATTCGCGAGCAGGTTTTACTAAGGACAAAGGAGGAAGTCCCTCATAGTGTTGCGGTAAGTATTGAGCGAATAGAAGAAGTTCCAAAAAGCCAATCAAACAACAAAATTTCTTCAAAGACTGCCATATTAGCAACAGTATTAGTAGAACGTAAAAGTCAGAAAGGGATATTAATTGGGAAAGGAGGTTCTATGTTAAAAGCGATTGGGAAGGGAGCGAGGCTTCAAATGCAGAAATTGATCAATGGTCCTGTATATCTTGAGCTTTTTGTAAAGGTTGTCCCTAATTGGCGAAGCAAACCGGCAAGGTTGTCTGAGTTGGGATATGAAGAAAAATAAAAACCAATGAGCATATATCAACTTGAGGTTATCAGCCTCTCACCAAAGTCTTTTGAAAGCATGATTGAGCTTGGCGTAATTGGACGTTCCTTAACTCGAGGAGTAGCCAAGCTAAATATATATAATCCTCGTGATTTCACTAAGGACGTCTATCACAAAGTAGATGATCAGCCATATGGTGGTGGAGTCGGCATGGTCCTAAAGCCGGAACCATTTTTCAATGCATATGATTCTATTCCTGTTTCACCAAAGAGAAGGGTCTTAATGATGACTCCACAAGGTCGGCGACTATCACAACAAGATTTATGGAGATGGGCTAGAACATATGAACAGCTTGTGTTTATTTGTGGTCAATATGAAGGGTTTGATGAGCGAATCAGGAGCCTTGCCGATGAAGAGATTTCTCTAGGGGATTTTGTTTTAACTGGAGGTGAATTGGCAGCAATGTCAATTATTAATGGGGTCTTACGTTTACTTCCTGGCACTATTGGCAGTCCAGAATCTCTGATTGAAGAGAGTCACTCAGACTTATTACTTGAACATCCACATTACACACGTCCACCAAATTACCGAAATCTTGAAGTCCCCAAAATATTAAGAAGCGGTAATCATTCAGCCATTAATAAATGGAGACAGGAAAAGAAAGAACTTCGAACAAAAGAACGCAGACCAGAGCTGTATGAACAATGGGTGGAAAAACAGGCAGTTCATAAGTCAACAATAGAACTTACTGGCTTTAATACATTGCATTTGAGGATAGGGAACGAATACTATAATTACCCCGACTGGTAGTGATAATAGAGTTTTATGATAAAGATATGAAAAAATGTCGAATTTAGTTGAAAATCTAATCAGACGATTTGTTTAGAGTTTAGTTTAAGTAATTTTTTTGCAATCAATAATAAAAGTGGATGCCAAGAAGAAACCTCTCCAATCTAATGGGTTTTCTATTTTCCATGAAATTTCTCTAAAATAATTTTTATCGAATGTTTCAAATAAAGGTGGTAGTGCGTGAAAATGATAAAAATATATACCTTCCACGGACAAACCTAATTCTGCCATTTCATCAGCAATAGTTAAAGGATTATGAGGTATATGATTATAAACACCTTCTTCATCAATGTTTTTTTTAAGCCTTATTTTGTTTCTATCAGTAAAGTCTTTTGTTAAATCGTTGTATTTATCCTTCCATTCTTCTTTTAACTTTTCAACTTCATAAATTTCATCTAATAATTTTTTTGTATAATTATTTAAAGTAACTAGATCAAATAACCTGTTTCTTAATGAAAAAATTAATCTACCATTCTCTTTTAATATTTTTTTCTGGTTTAAGAGTGTTTGATTAACATTTTTAGAATAATAAAAAGCTCCCATACCAAGTATACAATCAACGGAATTGTTTTTAACTACTTTTGGATTTTCAAAATCATCATGAAACACTAAATCAGGTGAGAATTTGTTTTTTTTTAGATTTTCTTTTGCTTCTAAAACCATATTCTTTGCTTTATCATAACCAATAATGTCAAAACCTTTCTTTTTAATATCTATAAGTGGCATTCCGGCACCACATCCAGCATCAATAATTTTATTTGGTTTATATTTATTTAAAAGTTCTAGAAAAATCTGCTCTCTTTTTACATTAGCAGGATACGAAATATCAAAATCTAATTTTTTATACATATCAGAATATTCTTTAACTTCATTTTCTCTATTGAAAAATTGAAAAGCGTCTGTTTCTTGCATCTATTAATAGTTAATTCTCTATTATTCTACTAGATTGTGGCTAAGCAGAATACTATTAATTTTTCTAACAGAAGCTAAATCTAAATCAATTAAATTAGAAATCTTTTCTAATGAATTTGTTCCATCAGCATATTGAAGGAAATCCATATAATTTCTGGTTGATTTTTTTAAATTTTTAGTAGATAAATTAGAGTAGAGTCCTCTTTTACCCATTTGTGGTTCACACATCATTTTACATTTTGGATAAATTCTTTTTAATAATATTTCTATTGATTTTTTTGCAACATTAAATCCTCCAATACAACCTTTTAAAGTAACAAGATTGAAATCATCTAATGAAGTATGGTATTCAGGAAATTCACCATATTTTGTCCTAAAAATTGACGAGATTTTCAAATCAATACCAGGAGAATTATATTGTCTTTCATCTGAACCTCTTTCTAGGAATGAATACACTTTATAATTTTTTATTTTTAGTAAGTTATATGCTTCAATAATTGCTTCATCAGAAGGTGAGTTTTGATATTTAGAAAACATGCAAGAATGTTGCCTTTCGTCACCAATGCAAGTAAGGTTATAGCCTCCAATAACATTCTCTTTTAAATATTGAAGATTTTTACTCAAATAAGATATTGAACCAATTGTTTCTGGAATAAAAATAAATCTTAAAGTTTTGTTTAATTGTTTTTTCTTAAAATGATTTATTAATCCCATAGATACTATAGGCCCAGATAACTCATTGTTTGCCATTGAAGGGTGGCATATATATGTAGAAATTAAAATTTCTTTTTTAGATTTACCTTTTAAAATATATTCGCCATAATTTAAATTGCCCTTTTTGTTTAGGCTTGAATTAATAACAACCTTAAATTTATCATTTGAAGAATATCTCTTATCTAAAATTTTATAATCATTATAAGAAATACAAAAACCCCATCTTCTTTTATAATAAGAAGTTATATAAGGTATAGCTTCAGGTTGATCTTTTAAGAAATATAAATGTTTAAATAATTCTTTTTTTGTAATATTTTTTTCAATAGGTATTGAGTATCCGACTAAATGTAAGTTATTTTCCTTGAAATCTATAATTTTATTATTATATTTATCAAATATATAAGCATCTGTTACATTCCATTCTTCTGGAATATCCCAATCAAAAACTTTTGTCCCTGATTTGATTTTTTTAATTTCCATTTCAGGAAATTCTTTTTGTATAATATTTAGTGTTTTTCTTACACCATCACCTGTCAAACTTCTTGTAAGAGGGAAAAGTTTTGCTTTAGCAATATTGTAGTATTTTCTTATAGTCATATTAGAATTTTAATATATTAAATCAAACTTAACACGATACAAATAGTATAACTTGCTTCCAAATATTAATGAGAAAAAGCATATAGATATATATAATGAAGAAGTTTAATAATATTATAGAAGAGAGTTGTTAATCAAGTTTTGAAAAAATACTTAAATATAATTAAGTGTTTTGTAAAAAGCGGAGCTAAATTATTAGCTTGTGAAGGGGGTGAAAGTATCATTAAAGGTTAAATAAAATACACATTTGCGGTTACAGAATAGTTACAGGTTGCTTTATGATGCTCCAAAACACTTGATATGACTAAAACCTTACCAAAGTTCCGTATTGGCAACGGTTATGACATTCATCGTTTAGTTCCAGAGAGGGATCTAATTGTTGGAGGTGTCAAACTTACTCATCCTGCTGGGCTAGGTCTTGATGGCCATAGTGATGCAGACGTACTTACACATGCTCTAATGGATGCAATGCTTGGGGCACTTTCTTTAGGTGATATTGGCAAATACTTTCCTCCAGATAATCCCAAGTGGAAAGGTGCTAATAGCTTGCAACTTTTAGCGAAAGTAAATGAACTCATCAAGAATGAAGGATGGCAGATAGTAAATATTGATTCTGTTGTCATTGCAGAACGGCCAAAATTAAAGCCTTATATTGATTTGATGAGAAAAAATATTGCTACGAGTATTGGCTCAAATCCTAGTGATGTGGGTGTTAAGGCAACAACTAATGAATTACTAGGGCCTGAAGGGCGTGAAGAAGGAATTAGTAGCCATGCAATTGTTTTATTAGAAGAGATATGAAAGCCTTTCCTTTTAATTTTTTAAGAAAGAAGATTCTTGTTTTAGGGACATCATTGCTATTGGTATTATTCTTGTTTTTTTGCAATACTCCAATTGTATTTGCTTCAATATCAACTGAGTTGGCCTCTTCAGAATCAACTGTAATTGAATATCTTAAGCTCAATGTTCCTAAACAGAATAGACAAGCTTGGCTATCGGCAGAGAAACAGAGTTGGGAACCTTGGTTAAAAAAACAAAAGGGTTTTCTGAATCGGAAACTCCTTTGGGACCCTAATAGTGAAGAAGCTATATTGCTGATTTCTTGGGATAGTCGTGCTGCTTGGAAATCAATTCCTCAAAAAGAAATTGACACTGTTCAGCAATTATTTGAAAATATCGCTAAGGACTTAACAGCTCAGAGTGACATAAACCCCTTTCCGGTTAAATACGAAAGCGAACTGATACCACAATGAAAGAGAAAGAGTTCAATCTAGATATTGATCGTCTGCAGCGATTAAGGATGGTAGAAGCCATTTGGGGAGAAAACAAGTCAATTCAACAAATCAGTAGAATTTTGAAGAGATTGGAAACATCTGATCAATTAGCTTTAGTAACTAGAGTTAACGAAGAAAAAGCATCAAAGTTAATTTCTGATTTTAAAACCGCTAAATATCATGCTCAAGCATCTTGCTTAACATTAGGGGAACCTGTTTTAATTAATAAATCATTAGGCGAAGTTTTAGTTGTTACTGGTGGCACAAGTGATCATAGAGTTGCTTCTGAGGCGATTCTTTCCTTGCATTGTCATAGTGTAAAAACTGATTTATTAATGGATGTAGGCATCTCTGGCCTACATAGACTATTAGGAAATTTAGAGAAATTATCACAAGCAAAAGTTGTTATTGCTTGTGCTGGGATGGAGGGAGCCCTGCCCACAGTCATTGCAGGATTAATTCCACAACCAGTTATTGGTTTACCAGTATCAGTTGGTTATGGGGTTAGCAATGGAGGTCATGCTGCACTGCAAAGCATGCTTGGCAGCTGTTCTCCTGGATTATTGGTTGTGAACATTGACAATGGATATGGCGCCGCAATGGCGGCCCTAAGAATTCTCAATTCAAGTATTTTGTAAATCAATTTATTATCTGCTCAACAATTTAAGTTCAAGTGTTATTTAATTCTAAGACCTGCTCAAGCCACAATTTCATACGATAAGTCAGACGACCTTCATGGTATCGAGACAATGCCTCTGCCAATACAGGCGTATTAACCCAATTCAACGATCTTTTTATTCTCAAAGAAGATAATGAAATTTATAGATTGAATTTGGGCTATAAATAAGTACTTAGCAAGAGGTTGCAAACAAGATCAATCTTGTTTGTCATATTTTGTTCCCAGCCTAGACAATTCATTGCTATTACTTTGGGACTCAACATCAAGCAAACGATTGACTAGCTCAGAAAGATCTCTTTGAGCTAATTCACCATTGCTCTCCCACTTCATTGACCGAGGTTCAGGTTGAGACGAGGCAGACACCTAACTAAATAAAAACTTACTCAACAAGATTAACTGTGTGTAACCGCTGACTTGCCCCATGTTGCGAATTTTTAGTAGAAGAAAATATAAAGATTTTGCAAAAGAGGTATTTTCTTGTGAATATTTTATAAATGCTTAATATTTGAGGTTAATTTCACTCATTTTTTGAGAATCAATTGATTTTGTCTGTATTGATTTTCAAAAAATTATGCGCCTCCTCCAACAATAGTAACAATCTCAAGCATATCTCCGTCTTGGATGCTTTGACTCGACCAAAGATCTGGGCTCAATATTGTCCCGTTAAACTCAACCACTATTAGCTTAGGGTTAAAACCAAGCTTAGTGATTAAGAAAGATAGATTTTGCTCTTTTGTTTCTAAATCAATAGTTATAAGCTCTCCATTTATAGTTAGTTTCATTTAATTTTCTCCAAAAGCCCTTTGCTTGCTAAGTATGGATCTTTTGATTCCATGATTGCATTGATTACTGCTATTCGCTTAGCTCCTGCATTATTTACTTCAATTATATTAGTGCTATTAACTCCACCAATTGCAAACCAAGGGATACTAACTTGACTTGCAATATCTTTTAAAAAATCAACTCCTAATTCATTTTCACCAGGCTTGGAATTCGTTTTAAAGATTGGACCTATGCCTAGATAATCAAATGATTTATTAGTGGCAATTTCTATCTGCTCTAATGAGTGTGTACTTTGTCCAATTAACTTTTCAGCTCCAAGTATATTCCTAGCAATTTCTACTGGAAGATCTTCTTGTCCCAAGTGAATTCCATCAGCATCTGTTGCAAGAGCAATATCCAACCTGTCATTAACTATAAAAAGAGATTCATGCTTTTTGCAGATATCTGATATTTCTTTGGCGATTGAAAAACTTTCTAAATCAGTGCCTTCTTTGCATCTGTACTGAATCATAGTTACTCCTGCTTGAAGAGCTAAAGAAACAGTTCTAATTAATTCCTTATGAGGCTTTGTAATAAGGCAAAGTTTGCATTCCCTAAGCTTTTTATCTAATTTCCTTTTTGTGGAAGACTTTAAAATAACTACTTCCAAGTCATAAACCTTATAACGCATATTTGCTGTAATTTCTGACAACTCTGAGTGCCAAGGGCGAGAAAATTCTTCAAGGACTCTTAAAGCCTCTTGAACCCTGCCAAAATTAGCCGCTACTATTTCCTTTGGCAGAGTTCGCTTCTCTTGTATTGAATGTGATATACCGGCTCCTCTATCAGCACTAGCACAACGGGCTCTTTTATAAAAATCAAAATGTTGTTGCCCTAATTGCTGACGCCAGTTCTTTATTGTTATTACTAGTTCTTTATCCTTCAAATAAAATCTGCACCAGTCTTCAATTACTCGCAGGCCTTCCCTTGCTCTATCAAGATTAGCATCTATTAGCTGAGCAACACGTTCATCCGGCTGAGGGGTGACACTCATCTATTTCGTGCCAATCTTAAAGAGGTTGCATATCCCCTTAGTTATGGGAAACGCTGATTTTGATAGCACTAATGTGCTCATTTGGGGAGTTCTTCTACTTGGAGGGATAGGTTTTTTTGTGGTTTGGGGATTAGCTAATGCCTACCCTTAGCCAAATTTATTCTAACGCTAAGTCAATATTGAAATAGCCATCTTTGCGTCTAATTTAATTTGATTACTTAAATCATCTAAGGTGGGGAACTTCTTTTGATCTCTTATCCGTTCGACAGGTTTAACTATTAATTCTTTGCCTTTCAAATCAATATTCTGATTTAAAAAATGGACCTCTGTTGCAGAGGGGGCTCTTGGATCAATTGTTGGTTGTGATCCTAGATTCATTACTGCTGGAATGAAATCTTCGTTATTAACCTCTTTGGCTAAAACTGCATAAACTCCTGGACTTGGAAGAAGCTTGCGAGCATCAACTTGAAGATTTGCTGTTGGCCAACCTATTTCTTTGCCAATACCCTTTCCTTGAACAACAGCACCTCGAAAAACATAAGGTCTACCTAAAAGATTGTTTGTTGTTTTTAAATCACCTGCTTTTAGGGCTGATCTAATTCTGCTGCTACTCATTCTCCCTTTACTATCTTCAATTATTTCTACTACGATTATTTCTACGTTTGATCGCTTCCCTAATTTAATCAAAGTCGAGTTATCTCCTTCTCTATCTTTTCCAAATCTAAAATTTGCTCCTATTGCAATTTGTTTTGCTTGCAATTGATTTAAAAGAATTTGCTCAAAAAATTCTTCTGCAGTTAAAGATGCTAATAAACGATCAAATGGTACTAAAACCAATTGTTTGACCCCTAAAGGCTCAAGCAATGCAGCTTTCTCGGATGGCAAGTCTAGACGAAGTCTGGACTCGCCATAAAGAACCTCACGAGGATGAGGCCAGAAGCTTACAACTGTTGGAATTCCAAGTTTTGTCGTTGTTATTCTTTTAATAACACTTTGATGGCCAGCATGAAGACCATCAAAACTTCCTAAAGCCAAAGCTGTAGGGAGGCTTGCCTGAAGTGGAGAACAGAGTGATATCAAGATGAACGTGCAATTTTCTCAAATAAGTGGCAAGTTTGAATTAATGCCGCATTGTTTTTGATGGCTGACCAGCCAGATTTCCCCTCTATAGCCTTAGGGATGAGGCGTATTGGTTGGATACGCTTTTGGGTCCAGACAGTTCTTGGAGTTGTTGTTGTTGGTGTGTTGCTGTTTAACAATGTAGGAAGCAGCTTGGCTAGAAACTCTGAAAAAGCATTGGGCTTAGGACCAGGTTTGTCCCTTACCAGTTTGGCTTTTCTTTTATTGTTATACAGCCTTTGGCAGGGATGGTTGATAGTACTAACAGGAAGAGCCATTAATACCCCTGCTCGTCCTAGCAGAGCTGAGACTAGTCGGTTGTTAAAAAGAGGCCTCATAATTGATTTATTGGGATTAATATTTTCTTCAATTGGGTATCAATCATTAGCAGGGGCTCTTTTTGTTCAAGCTTCTATGCAAGCACCTGGTATTTCTATAGGGGCAGGTGTGAGAGCAATGGAGAATTATCCAATTACTTCTTTGGAAATGCTTTCAGTTTTAAGTAACACACAGGTTTTATTTGCACATTTGCTTGGATTGATTTTTTCCCTCTGGTTGCTTCAAAGAATCTATCGGCCTAGATAATTTTTAAAATCTAATTTTGGTAAATCATCAACATTTCCTCTCCAAAACAAATCTGGCTGCACTGGAGTCAATGATGGTGCATTGGTTTCGATTTGAGATACATCACTAGGCCATTCAATGGGACCATCTCCAGCAGATTCAAGATCTCTTACCGCTTCTCCAGCCATCCAATAATAAGTATTTCCTCTAGGGTCCTTTCTCTTACTAAATTGTTCTTGATATTGTCTAATAGAAAGTCTTGTCCAGCCAATCTCACCCATATCTTCAGCATTACACGGGGGGATATTTAAATTAAGTAGTAACTTTTGGGACCAATTACGCAATAAAGCATTCTCGGAAATATTTAAAGCTATTTCTCCAGCAAAAGCAAACTCTCGCCATTGAAAACTCGCTACACTAACTGCTATTGAAGGGATACCTTCAAGCGTTCCTTCAAGAGCAGCTGCCACAGTCCCTGAACAGAAAATATCCGTACCAAGATTTGGACCATGGTTTATGCCAGACATAATCAAATCTGGCTTTTCATCCAAAAGTTCATATAAAGCAAGTTTTACACAGTCTGCTGGGGTACCACTACATGCCCATGCTTTGATGCCTTTTTGAAAAAGTTCGTCTACTCGTTCTGCTCTTATAGGGGCTTGTAAAGTAAGGCCATGTCCTGTTGCAGATCGTTCTTGATCAGGACAAACTACTATTACCTTATGGCCCCTATTAGCTGCTGCAATAGCAAGTGTTCGCATTCCCTCTGCAAACACTCCATCATCATTACTAATTAAAATTGTCAATGGGTTCATTGTTGCTGGTTGCTCGTAAAAAAAAAATAGTGACCATACCTGTTTAAGATTGTATTCAATCTATTTTTGTTGTGAGTCAAAACGTCTCTCTTAAGCAGCTCAATGATGACCTCGAAGGGTTAGAGAAAGAAGCTGCAAAGGCTATTACCATTTCTCAAGACAAGGATTCTCTCGAGCAACTTAGAATACAGTTCCTAGGAAAGAAAGGCCGCCTATCAAAAGTATTAGCCTCTATGGCCAATTTGGATGGATCTGAACGTCCAGCAATTGGTCAAAGAGCAAATTTATTAAAAAATCAACTGCACAAATTAATTGCTGAACGATCTAATAATTTAGAAGAGAAGATTTTAAATGAACAAATCAAGAATGAAAGTGTAGATGTGACTGCACCGCCTACAGGCAAACCATTTGGCAATAGACATCCCTTAATGAAAACAACAGAGCAAATAGTTGATCTCTTCTGCGGACTTGGATATGAAGTTCATGAGGGTCCTGAAATTGAAACTGACTATTACAATTTTGAGGCTTTAAATATTCCTGCAGATCATCCAGCAAGGGATATGCAAGACACATTTTATTTAGAAAACAATTTGCTTCTTAGAACACACACTTCCCCTGTGCAGATTCGATGCTTAGAAGGAAGCCCTCCCCCAGTAAGAATCATTGCACCAGGTCGGGTCTATAGAAGAGATGCAATTGATGCAACTCATTCGCCTGTTTTTCATCAAATAGAGGTATTGGCTATTGATGAAGGATTGGACTTCAGCCATCTTCGTGGAACAGTGATGGCATTCTTAAAAGCTTTTTTTGGAGATTTGCCAGTTCGTTTTAGAGCTAGCTATTTCCCATTCACTGAACCTTCTGTTGAGGTTGATGTCCAATGGAGAGGGAAATGGCTTGAAGTGATGGGCTGTGGGATGGTTGATCCTGCTGTATTAAATGGATTGGGCATTGACCCTGAAAGGTGGACTGGTTTCGCTGCAGGGCTAGGGGTAGAACGCTTCTGCATGGTTCGACATGAGATAGATGATATTAGGAGGCTTTATACAAGTGACCTTAGATTTTTGGAGCAATTTTAGAATTAGTATTGCTTCTATTTGATTTCTGGTTAATTAGATTTATCTTGTGAATAAGCTTTTTAATTAAAGTGATAAAGTTGTTTGCTTTTGTGATCAGTGCCTCTACTAGGACTGATTTTTAATGATGGTAAAGAGCTTTCTTTAGAAAGAGCTCTTTATATTCAAAGAAAATTTGAGGCTGCTGGTTATGAAGTTATAAGAGCTAGCAGTGCTGGTGGAATGGTTGGCTTCGCCAACCCAGATCAACATATGAGAACACTTGGATATAACGCATGCGTTCCAGAAGGTTTTGATTCTTCTATGAAATTAGCCATTGTCTTAGGAGGAGATGGCACAGTACTTTCTGCAGCTCGTCAGACAGCGCCGATTGGAGTCCCTATTCTTACAATTAATACAGGCCATTTAGGTTTTTTAACAGAAACATACCTTCCAGATATTGATAGAGCTCTTAATAGCGTTTTAAGAACCGAATGGTATATAGAAGAAAGAACTAGTCTTGTTGTAAGTGTCATGCGTGGAGAGCAGAGACGTTGGGAAGCTTTATGTCTTAACGAAATGGCGTTACATAGAGAGCCTTTAACAAGCATGTGTCACTTTGAAATTTCAATTGGCAATCATGCACCTGTAGATATATCTGCTGATGGTGTAATCCTTTCCACTCCTACAGGTTCAACTGCTTACTCTCTTAGTGCAGGTGGACCTGTTATAACTCCAGATTGCCCAGTCCTTCAATTGACTCCTATAGCCCCACACTCATTAGCTTCAAGAGCACTTGTTTTTAGTGAATTAGAACCTGTAACTGTTTTCCCTGCAACACCTGAAAGATTGATGATGGTTGTTGATGGGACTGCAGGCTGTTATGTATGGCCAGAAGATAGGGTCCTAATTAGAAGAAGCAATCATCCTGTTAAATTCATTCGTTTGTCTGATAATGAATTCTTCCAAGTACTTGGTAATAAATTAGGCTGGGGTTTGCCTCATATCGCCAAGCCTGAAAAAAATTGATTGTCGAATGAAATTACTTCTATTGAAATTTACCCTTAATTATAAAGACAGGATTCATTGGATTAAGTCTTGTCCCTTCTTTTAAAGACACACCTCTTAAATTTTGATGCTGGCTAATTTTCAATTGAAATCCTTTTTTCTTTAAAAGGTTCGCAATCTTTTCTAGATTTTCTATTGTTGCTAAAGGAATAACAATAATTCCTGTTGGTTTTATTCGAGCAATAATTTCATTTAAAAGATTTATTTTCTCAGAACCTCCTCCTCCTAGAATCACTCTATTTGGTTGTGCAAGTTGACTAGGGATTGCTTCTTTTTCAAGAATTGAGAGGGCATCTGCTTCAATAATTTTTCTAGGAAAGACTGCTAGCCTTCTTGCATTTAATTTAATAAGCTCTTCCCCTCCCAAACGTTTTTCAATAGATAAAAGTTCTAATTTAGGCCTTAATCGTAAAGCTTCCAAGCCAATAGTCCCTACACCAGCACCAATATCCCAAATAACACCCGTTTCTGGAAGTTCTAAATCTGCTAATAATTGAATGCGTATTTCTCTCTTTGTCATAAGACCTGGACGATCCTGATATGACAAATAAAAACCATCTTCTATACCAAATAAAGGAATATCTTTCTTACTAATAAAGGGTTCTTTGTCCTTTATTAGCACTACTAGATGAAGTGGGTCTAGCAAAGGCAATTCTTCTTTAGGAGAAATTCGATATGTACGTTCTTGCTTATGACCAAGATTTTCGAATATCCAAAAGCTATAAATATTTTCAAGTTCACATGCCGCAAGTATTGCTCTTACTTCCTGGGCTCCGCCTCGATTCGGGTCTGTAAGTATACCTATCGTATTAGGTCTTTTTTGTAAAAGCTTAGTGAGAGGAGTTGTTTCTCTCCCATGAAGACTAATCCAATGAGCATCTTGCCAAGGGATAGCTAATCGTGAAAATGCTAATTGCAAAGAAGTAGGAGAAGGATGAAAAACAAGTTTTTCAGATGGAAAATTTTTTAACAATATCCTCCCAATTCCAAACCAAAGAGGGTCTCCACTTGCTAATACAACAGTTTTTTGATCTTGCTCATTGAGCCAATTGATAAATTCTCCTGGATTATCAGTTGCAAAAAAAATTGGGAATGGATTACTTGAATTTTGCTTATTCCACCAGTCTTTAAGAGAAATCAGCAATCTTCTAGGGGCTGAAATATTTCTTGCTGAGAGGACAATTCCTTGCAATCTGCTTGAAAGATCTGCAACCCCTGAAGCTGAAACACCAATGATGTCTATAGAAATTCCCTCTTTGGCCTTGTTTTTATTGTTTCTTACCATATTAAAAACATTTAATTGATAAGTTGATTGATTAGATTCTTTTTGCTTCTTAGAGAGTTCATTGAAAAAGTCAACCGGCCATATAAACAAAGATCCTATTAGGCGTCAGCGTCAACATGAACTTTTAATAGCTCTTATTAAACAACAAAAAGACTTGGATCTAATGGATGCAGAAGGACCACGATTTGATTCTAATGGAAGCAATGCAACTGATCCTGCAAAATGGTTAGACCGAAATCGTCGTGTTTTGGCAAAATACCAATCATTAGTTAACACCTCAATAACTTTAGATGCATTACTTGATTCGGAGTCAATTCAAAGTGATTAAGTCATTTCTTCTATTCCTACTCATATCAATTTCTTGTTATTTAATTCCACCTAAAGCGTTAGAAGCAAAGTTGGAACTTTTTGAAAATATCAATGGGAATGAAGTTCAAAGAAGCTTAGAAAGTTTAAGAGATCTTGATGACCAGACATGGCAATTGGTTGTTTACCCTCAAACAGGACATGAAGATAACTTAGTCTTGCGAATAGTTGGGTTTACAGGAAGTCTTAGATTAAATCACCCAGAAAAATTACATTTAAAATCAGGTCTTAAATCCTGGGATCTTAAAGATATAACTTTAAGCAACCCTCAACTGGCTAACGATAATCGTGATGCGGCTGCAGAGTTTTTATTAAGCCCATTTCTGCAAGAACTTAATAATAATCGGCCATTGCGATTGTCTTTGGTGGGAGGTTTTAATGATTTACCTGTACCGCCCTATGTTGTTAATGAATGGAGATCAATGCTTAAAAGCTTTATAAGAAATGAGACCTGACTTATATCAACGAACTTGGGGGCAATGGATGCGCCGTGTATTGGACTTAGCCCTTCTAGCTGAAGGGCAAACAAGTCCTAATCCACTTGTTGGCGCAGTGATTTTAGACTCTCAACAAAACCTTATAGGTGAAGGCTTTCATAGGGGTACTGGTCAAAAGCATGCGGAAATAGAAGCCTTGTTGCAAGCCGGTCCTAATGCAAAAGGGGGAACGCTATTAATCAATCTTGAACCTTGTTGTCATTATGGAAAAACTCCTCCTTGTACAAAATCAATTTTAAAGTCAGGTTTGGCAAGGGTTGTCGTTGCTATTAAGGATCCAGATCCAAGGGTTTCTGGTAAAGGCATTTCTATTTTACGTAAAGCTGGAATAGAAGTAATTACTGGAGTTCTAGAAAAAGAGGCGGCTTGGTTAAATAGAGCTTTCATTTTTCGCAATCAAACTGGAAGGCCATGGGGTGTTTTAAAATGGGCCATGAGCTTGGATGGAAGGACAGCATTGCCTAATGGAACAAGTCAATGGATTAGTGGAGAAGAATCTAGAAAAAAAGTCCATTCCCTTCGTTCACGATGCGATGCTGTAATTGTTGGAGGAAAAACCGTAAAATTCGACAACCCTCTCTTGACAAGCAGAGGCATTAAGAAAAAAGAGCCCTTAAGAGTTGTTCTAAGTTCTTCTCTAGACTTTCCAGTGGAGGCCCAAATTTGGAATACTAAGCAAGCAGAAACTTTGATTTGTTATGGTCCAGAAAGTAACTCTAGACTTTTAGATAAATTGCCAGATGGTCCTGAATCAATTCTTTTAGAAGAATGTAATCCAGCAAAATTATTAGAGGTTCTTGCTCAAAAAGGCTGTAATCAAGTCTTATGGGAATGTGGAAGTCGACTAGCAACTGCGGCAATTAAACATAATTGCGTTCAAGAAATATTAGTTTTCATATCTCCAAAATTATTAGGGGGGACCTCTGCGATGACGCCTCTTTCTAATCTAGGGTTTGCTTCAATGGAGCAAGTCCTTACGGTAAAAGAGATTTCTCAATCAAAAAAAGGGCATGATTTTGTTTTAAATATGCTTATTTGATAATCAATGCTAGAAGTTAATTTTGATCTCGTTCGGTTCTTACACCTAATTTTTGATATCTGAATTGCACATATTTGTTAGTTTTGTATTCAATTAATTTTTTATTGTTATGCCGATTCGCCAAGATGAAAATCAGCCGAATCGTCGTTTCGGCATAATTAATCTGATTTTGATTGGATTTGGAGCTCTTTTGCTTTTCAGCAGCTTCTTTCCAAATCAGAACATGCAAGTACCAAGAGTCCCATATTCATTATTTATTAACCAGGTAAATGATGGCGAAGTTAAAAGAGCCTATATAACCCAAGATCAAATTAGATATGAGCTCTCAACGCCAACTGAAGGAGCTCCATCAGTCTTAGCTACAACACCAATATTTGATATGGATCTACCTCAACGACTTGAAGCAAAAGGCGTTGAATTTGCAGCTGCACCTCCTAAGAAGCCCAATATTTTCAGCACAATTCTTAGTTGGGTTGTGCCTCCATTGATATTTATTTTAGTTCTTCAGTTTTTCGCTCGCAGAAGCATGGGTGGAGGAGGTGCTCAAGGAGCATTGAGCTTTACGAAAAGCAAAGCAAAAGTTTATGTACCCGATGAAGAGTCACGAGTCACTTTTGATGATGTAGCGGGAGTTGATGAAGCCAAGGAAGAACTAACTGAAATAGTTGATTTTCTAAAAAGACCTCAAAGGTATTCGGATATTGGAGCCAGGATACCTAAAGGTGTTTTGCTAGTAGGGCCGCCAGGGACAGGGAAAACCTTGCTTTCAAAAGCTGTTGCAGGAGAAGCAGAAGTTCCTTTCTTTATTATTTCAGGGTCAGAATTTGTAGAGCTTTTTGTTGGAGCTGGTGCTGCAAGAGTTAGAGACTTATTTGAACAAGCCAAGAAAAAAGCTCCTTGCATAATTTTCATAGATGAATTAGATGCAATAGGCAAGAGTCGCTCAGGTTCTATGGGTGTTGTTGGGGGTAATGATGAAAGAGAACAAACCCTTAATCAACTGCTCACAGAAATGGATGGTTTTTCTTCCGCTGACAAGCCAGTCATTGTTTTAGCCGCGACAAACCAACCAGAAGTTCTTGACGCTGCTTTATTGAGACCTGGACGATTTGACAGACAAGTATTAGTTGACAGGCCAGATTTATCCGGAAGAAAAACTATTTTAGAGATTTATACTAAGAAAATAAAATTAGCTGAAAAAATTGATTTAGATACTATTGCTCAAGCCACTAGCGGTTTTGCTGGAGCAGACTTGGCAAACATGGTAAATGAAGCAGCTTTATTAGCGGCAAGAGCTAAAAGAACCTCAGTAGAGCAGAGAGATTTAAATGAGGCTATAGAAAGGGTTGTTGCTGGATTAGAAAAGAAAAGCAGGGTCCTACAAGATGATGAGAAGAAAGTTGTCGCTTACCATGAAGTTGGTCATGCAATTGTTGGGCATCTGATGCCAGGTGGAAGCAAAGTTGCAAAAATCTCTATAGTTCCTAGGGGAATGAGTGCATTAGGTTATACATTGCAACTTCCCACTGAGGAAAGATTTCTTAACTCTAAAGATGAATTAAAGGGACAAATTGCCACATTATTAGGTGGTAGATCTGCTGAAGAAATTGTTTTCGGGAAAGTCACAACTGGAGCTTCAAATGATCTACAAAGAGCAACTGATATTGCCGAACAAATGGTTGGTACTTATGGGATGAGTGACATATTGGGACCATTGGCGTATGACAAACAAGGAGGAGGTCAGTTCTTAGGTGGGAACAATAATCCAAGAAGAGTTGTTAGTGACGCAACTGCTCAGGCTATAGATAAGGAAGTAAGGAGCCTTGTAGACGAAGCTCATGAAAGCGCTCTAAGCATACTTCGCAAAAACTTGCCTTTGCTTGAAAGCATTGCGCAGAAGATTCTTGAAAAAGAAGTTATTGATGGAGATGACCTTAAATCTTTGCTTTCAGAAAGTCTTATGCCTTAAGGCTTATAAAAATTTGTTTTTCTCTTGATCAATAGCTAATTTATATATCCATATTAAATTTTTAAAGAGACTAATTTTATGGAAATGGTCTCAGAATCATTATCAAGAATTCTTGCTGATCTTAAAGGCAAGAGTTTTATCTCTTGCAATGATCTAAATGCTCATCAAATTGAAGCAATTCACAAACTCGCGCTTCAATTAAAAAATGGGGAGAGAAAAATCGACCTTGGTGGCCGAGTATTAGGTTTGATTTTTAGCAAGGCTTCAACCAGGACTAGAGTTAGCTTTCAAGTCGCAATGACAAGGCTAGGCGGTCAAACAATTGATATAAACCAAAAGACCTCTCAGCTTGGGAGAGGCGAGCCATTAAAAGACACCGCTCGAGTCCTAAGCCGTTATTGTGATGCTCTTGCGATAAGGACTTATGGCAATGATGAGCTAATCGAATACGTAAAATGGTCTTCAATACCTGTATTGAATGCACTTACAGATTTAGAGCACCCTTGCCAGGCATTAGCTGACTTTCTAACAATGAAAGAAGTTTTTGGCAAGACAGAAGGATTAACACTTACATATTTAGGCGATGGAAATAATGTTGCTCATTCACTAATGCTTTGTGGGGCCCTTTTGGGAGTAAATGTGAGAATATCCTGCCCTAAAGGCTTTGAGCCAATTCCATCTGTAATAGATCAAGCTAAAGCTTTGGCAAAGGAATCTGGATCTAATATTGAAATTTCACATAATCCATTAGAGGCCGTAAATGGAAGCAATGTTATTTATACAGATGTTTGGGCCTCAATGGGACAGGAAAAAGAACAATTACATCGGGAAGAAGCTTTTAAAGACTTTACTCTAGATAATCGTTTAGTAGACAAGGCTGATAGCAAGGCAATCGTTCTTCATTGCTTACCCGCTCATAGAGGGGAAGAGATATCCGACGAAGTACTTGAAGGCAAACGTAGTCGAGTATTCGATCAGGCTGAAAATAGACTTCATGTGCAACAAGCTCTTCTAGCTGCATTACTAGGTGGACTTTAGACCTTGCGAACCAATTGATTCTTAGGTACATATGTATTGAAGAACATATGCATTACTTTTGGCCCAATGGCAAGCGAGGCATTGACTCCTGCTCAAAAAGAGCTTTTTGAATGGCTATCTGACTACATAGGGGAGCATCATCACAGCCCTTCCATCAGACAAATGATGTCAGCGATGGGGCTTCGTTCTCCTGCGCCGATACAAAGCAGGCTAAGGCATCTTCAAGAGAAGGGGTGGATAACTTGGCAAGAAGGTCAAGCGAGAACATTGCAGTTATTGGAAGATAATTTTCCTGGCATTCCATTACTTGGAGCTGTTGCTGCTGGAGGTCTTATAGAAACATTTGATGATGTTCAAGAAACCCTTGACATGGAATCAATTCTTAAAACTCGAGGCTTATTTGCGTTAACTGTTAATGGAGATTCAATGATTGACTCATTTATCGCTGATGGAGATGTAGTCCTAATGGAACCAGTGAAAGAATCGTCCTCTTTAAGAAATGGAGCCGTTGTTAGCGCAATGGTTCGCGGCTCAGGGACAACATTAAAGCATTTTTATCGCAATGGATCTTTAATCAGACTTGAAGCTGCAAACTCAGCCTATGAACCCATTGAGCTGGAAGCGTCTATGGTTGAAATACAAGGCAAACTATTGGCAGTTTGGCGAAAAACTTAATTGTTTAAAGTGGTAAGATCATCTAACAGGAAGAATCCAGATTCGTACGAGGCCAACGTTGAAATCAATAGCCAATGGAATATAGATCACATAATAAAAAAAACCTTTTAATCAAATATTTTCTATTTTTAGGTAAAAGTCTTTCAAATTCACGCTCTTATTTATTATTTATATTTCCTTTATTATTTATACTTCTTGCGGAAAATCAATCTAGAGCAGAAAATCAAGAGGAAAATAAAATAATCTGGGAAAAAATTACTTACCCAGAATCAGATCAATCTTCGGATGAAATGAGATGGGAATTTATTAATAGTGATGAAATCGAATTAGGCCCTGACTCTATAAACAAACATAATAAGATTCCATTATCTATAGATGAAGCTCAGAATCTATATAAGACTATAAAGCCAATCGATAAAGATTTTTCAAAACCAACCAGAATCAGTCCATCATTCCCAGTTACCACAACATTAAGTGAAGGTGAATATTCATATAAAGTATATAGTTTATCAACTTTTACAAATGGTGCAGCAGGTGGAGCAGGAAATCAAAATTATGCATTCGTATTTGATTATGGTATCAATGAGAACATCCAGTTTTCTGGTTTTTACTCAGTGGCAGATGATCCTTTATTTGAATTAATTAATGGCACTAAATTAACACCAAACTATTGGGAAATCTATGGAATATCCTATAAGCAAAAACTCTGGAATAAAGAAAAATGGGATTTTTCTATTTTAGCTTCAATTGAATCCTGGAATCAATCAAGCGGTGGAAGTAATCAAAACAATATATTCAATAATATTAATTCTAAAGTATCTTCTAAGGATATCATTGGTTCTTTGTATTTACCTTTAACTAGAAAATTAACTAATAATTTAGATCTTAATTTATTAGCAGGTGCGGTTTTTCTACCTGACAAACATGGCGGAGGAAATCAAAACAATTTCTATGGCAATAATTTTTATCTTGGTTCAGGTTTCTCATGGAAAATCAGACAAAATGTTTATTCAAGTGCATCTATTGCGCAACCTTTTGGCCCTGGCAACAACACATTTGATTCAAATTTAAATTTTTCCAACCAGCCTACATACACAATAGGAGTTAATTGGGATATAAACCCAATTATAGGTCTTGAAGGTAGATATACAAATGCTTTTGGGGCAACTCCTGCCACAGGATTCCTCCTTACACCTTCATCTAATAGACCTATATATTTTGCAGGTTTAAAGTATAGACCAGGTAAAATAGATTCACCTCAAAGGAACCTTTCGAGAAGAGAGGAATCTTTGGCAATTGGTGGCTTAACAGTCAATACAGCTTTTATACCTCAACAGGGGAGAAGCCATCTTTCCGCAAATATTGATAGCAAAGGAAATAGCTTTGGTTTCCTAGGCTACTCTCTCTCAAATGCTTTCCAACTCGAAATATTAAATTTTGGATCGTTTAATGATGTTCATCAAGATAGTTCTAAATCAGCAAATATTATCAACACTTTCATGAGTAGCAATAATTTTAACACTCGTGTTGGAGGCAAGTTTGTTCTTGCTAGTCCGCTAAGGAATAAACCCTTTTGGCTAACAGGTAGAATTAGCTTGGGCAGGAATCAACAGTCAAAACAAGGTTACTCATACTATGAGTTAATAAATACTTGGGAAGTTAGTGATAATCTTGCTATAAATATAAATCCTAAAACTGCACAAAGTTCACTTTCTACAATAACAAGTTTGGGATTATCTATGAATCTTCAGATATCTGAAAAAATACAACTAATACCAGAAACAAATATCATTTTATCTGGAGCAACTGAGAGTAATGCCACACTTGCGATCAGAAGACTTATGAGTGATAGGCTATATTTTGATATATATATGAGTTCAGCTATTGGATTACAAGACTTTGGGCAAGTCTTAGGAGATCATGAATTGAAAGCAGGAATGAAAGTAAATTATATTTATTGATAAAACATCAATTAGTGAAAGAATTATATATTAGGAAATATTGTTTTTGTATCAAGCAATAACCAGCCTAGAATCTTGTCTTTATAGAGCTGAAGGTATTCATTTGTCAATTTAAGGTTAGTTGATGATAAAGAACCCTTTTCAAATAAAAGTATTATACTTGAACATTTTTCAATATCATTCTTATCAAATGGGTCTATAAAAGTGATGCTATTATCAGCTTTAAACAAGCTATAAGTATTATTAGGCCCTTTAATCATGCTGTCATCTGAAATAGATGCTATGCCAATCAATCCCTTTGAGGAGGCTTTTATCTTGTTAGATTCTATTATATTAGAAATAATTCTATCATTTAATTCAATATTATTCTTGTAAATGGTTTGCATAAATCTGTATGGAATCTCGTTATTTAACTCATAAAAATAGTAAAGTATACCTGAGTTTTTTTCTCTTAATATTAGAATTAAGCCCAAAATAGTTATTGAAGATAAGAATGTAATAACTGTCTCAATACTTCTCTTTGGTGATACTCTATAGTCACTTAATGTCGGTTCTGAAATAAGATCCCATGGATCTTCCTGTCGTGCTTGTTCTAATAAAGCTATATCTAAATTAGTCTCAAGACTTTGCAAGAGAGCCTCATCTCGCAAAGCAATTCTTTTTAGCTCTCTAAATTCAGCAATTATTTTATTAGGCCTATCTAAAGAGACCCTTAGGCCTTCAACTCTACTCTTTAGCTCTTTTAAAACTGAAGAATTTGGTTTTAATTTTGAGGAAAGCTCCGCATAATCAGCTTCATATTGCTCTAGTAGTTTAAAGTGAGTTTTATATCTTCTCGCAGCTCCTGAACGTCCATTGTCACCAGCTCCAAAATTAGCTCCATAGGTTCCTAATCGGCCTTTTACTGCTGCCTTCTTACCTGACAAATCGTAAGTAACTATTCCTGGGCTTGGATCATCTGATCCAAATAATCCATCAGCATTCCCCAACCCATGTTGTATAGAAAAGCTATTGAAAGTTTTCATTGATTTACTTGACTTCTCTTTAGATTGCTTAACTTGTAACTTTAAATAATCAATTCCTTTATCTAACTTTTCCAATCGATCTTTCCTTGAATATGCTTGATACTTAGATGAGACCATTCTCAATGTTGATAATATCAATTGCTTATCAGTATCCTTATAATTTACAGTTAAAACTTTTGTGCCCTTTTTTAAATCTATAGATAAATGATCGTCAATCCATTGTTTATAAGTAGGGTTATATTTAGTAAGTCCTTGACTATACTTTTTAGTTTTAACGCTTTTGTAAACAGGTTTAAGAACAGAAGGGCTCTCTAAAATAACTACCTGGGTTTTCAAATCATCGGAAGTATAACCTTGGAGGCTAACTTGTAATCCATCAACTCTATTTACATCTGCTAATGACCCTGCTTGTTCAGCTGGTGTATCTCTTTGGATAATTATTTGGAAGCTTCCTTCCCATACAGGCTTCCTAATATAAGTAGAAATAATTACTCCAAAAGTAATAACAAATGAAACGGGTAATATAGTTGATCTATTTCTTTTCAGCCTTTTATATACTTTACTTAAATCAATATCATCTTTATCATAATCATTATTTAAATAACTTTGATTGTTTGAATTGTCCATTTTTATCATGATTAATAATTAGTCGAATATATTGTAAAGAGCATAGCCTCCAAGGACTGGTCTTGAGATTTCGCCAATAACCTCTGAAGCAGTTCCTAAAGCAGATTTTCTAACATTAATAACATCACCACTCATTAATATTGGGTTTTTAGCTGTATTAATGGGGGCCTTTGCATCATACCTGAATTGATTTCTCAATGTAGTTCCATCATCATTAAACCTTATAAACTCTATATTTCCAGTCATCAGTTTTTTCCCTCCACTTGAATATATAGCTTGTATAAGTCCTGATCCTTGTCTAATTTTTGATGCTCCAGCTCTTTCAACATTTCCAGTTATAAAAACAGTTATATATTCAGGGCTCAAATTGGTTTTATTTGCTTTAAGTATTTGATCTTTTAATACCTTTTCTGATCTGGAAATGATTATAGTATCTCCATCAAAAATTCTTATATTCTGAGATTGATCTCCATTTGTAAGAAGCTTCAATAAATTTATAGTTGTTTTAATTTTACCACCACCACTGCTCCTAGCATTGTTTCTTATAATTGAAATTTCTGAAAGGTTTGCATTTGGTGTGACACCGCTAGAAATCCTTATTGCATCAAATATTCGTGGTGCATAGTCTACACTCGCTATTGAACTGGCAGCTTGGTCAATTGTTTGAGCTTGAATCCTTTCCTCCTGACTGAAACCACCTAAAGAACTAGTAGGAGTTCCAAGATTTCCTGTATTACCTCCTTTAAAGGTATACAAGCCAGGTCTTTTGACCTCTCCTGAAATATAAACTCTCATAGGCCTGTATCTGACTACCTGTATTTCTATCTTTGGATCGATTATGAACTCATCATAACTTTGGAGCAATGCGTTTCTAAGCTCGTTAACTGTTAGCCCCTCGGCCTGCAAACTCCCAACTTCAGGAAGATACATTAGGCCATCGGGACCAACTGAATAACTAGCATTAAATTGAGGCAACCCAATAAATGATATAAACAATACATCGCCAGAACCAAGTATATATTGGGGCTTATCGATAAATAGCTTAGAATTATTTAAATCAGTATTGGCATCATTATTTGTATTTGCATAAAGAATTCCCCTTGAAGTAATACCAAGTAAAAGTACTAACAAAAGGGCTACTCGATTAAATAAAAGCAATTTTGAAAGCTTAATCATAAAAAAATAGTATTAATAAGATTAATCTGGGAGTACGTTTTCAAAACAATCAGCTTCAGGAACGAATATAACATATAGGATTTCTCTTGGGAGCACTTGTTCTTTTTTGCAAGTATTAGGAAAATTCTATATAAATTTTTGCGGCTACAAGCCAACGTTTTAATTTTATTAGAAAAGGCAGAAAAAGTACTGGAGTCCTTTACAACATTTATTTTGTAGTCTATTGCAGGAGCTTAAAATTGAGTTAATTAGTAACTTAGTTGGAATTGAAAAACAGTAAAGAATTAAATATAATTATACTAATCAAAGGCCTAAATGGCTGACTTGAAAAAGTTATTAACAGCTCACATCAAAAGACTTAAAGGCTTAAGATAAAGACTGTTTAACGTAATTTGGACATAATTTATTTTGAGTTTTTGAAAGATGGAACTTATCAAAATAAAAATCACTTGTCTTAATGATGTTTTATATAATGACCTCTTCTCTGGTCAGATGTAGTATATTCTATAGTAATTCGAAATCTATTTGACACATTAACAAGTGACAGTTAGTTCAAAATGGTCATCAAACCAAAGTGAATCTTTCTTTATAGTCACTTAAAAGCATCCTGGGGCCATAGCTCAGCTGGTAGAGCACCTGCATGGCATGCAGGGGGTCAGCGGTTCGAGTCCGCTTGGCTCCATAGAAATTTAAAGCTATGATTAGCTATTTGATTAGGCTAGTTAGAGAAGAATTGATTAGGCTTATTTTCGAGTTAAGTTCTAAGCTATTTTGATATAGTAATTACTCTAATAGCATTGGGAAATAGGAAGTATCAAAAGCCATAGTAATTGCCATGAGAATTAAAAGATATTTAAAATGTCTAGCATAGTATTACTAGTTATAGTTAAAATAAACAAATCATGTATATTGCTTATCGCTGAAGATCAATGTACTCTTCTATACTGCCGAATTGCAACTTAAATGAATCAAATAAAGCTTAATAAATGCAATTACTGGATTATCTGCTCAAGATCCGAAAGTCTACGTACATCGAATACTCCCACTAAATTAATCACTCTATTAATTAGACTAATTTTTGAAAGAAGTTTCGCAGAGTTATTTTACAATAGATAAAATCATGGATATACTAATAAAGTTATTAACAATTTATAAGCATTTCTTTTTTGCAGGAAATATTAAAAGGAATTTAAGACTCTGCTTCTATGCTTTTATATTGTTACCTTTTCAATCACTGCTAGAAGTCTACACAATTTCGTTATTAGCTTCAATATTAACAGGAAGTGCTTTGACAATATTGATAATACCAAAAATATTTTCTTTTGAATTTATCAACGTGGGCATTAATCTCTTAGTTAGTTCTATAACTTTGTATATTCTACGTTACAAGAATCTCTCAATACAACACATAGTATCAAGAGATGTAGTCATCAATATGCAAGTAAAAATATATGAAAAAATGGTAAGCAACGGGAAAGAACCTAATCATTTAGGGAAAGGAGATTCTGATAGTAATTCCTTAAATTTAGACAGCAATTTAAATAATGTATTGCAAAATGAATTATTTATATTCTATAGAGACATTTGCATTCCTACTCTAAGATTATTCTCAAACTTTATAATTCTCTTAGCTGTTGTATTTTATTGCATATACTCTTCAGGAATAATCTTCCTACCAATCTTCTCATCATCTTTGATTTATTACTTTATATACTACAGTTTAAAGGCAAGAAACACAATAAATACATCAAGTAATTTTATCAAAAGTCAATCTAATAATACTGGTATTATTAGATATATTTTCTCTAATATACAGAGTTTTATATACTCAAATATATCTACTAAATTAACAACGAAGAGCATTAGAGAGTTTAATAATCAGCTTAACAATTATTATATTTTGGGTAAAGGGGTTTTCTCTACTATATACCAACTAGAGCTTTTATTTATTTTTATAGTGATAATAGTTTTATTTTGGAGCAAAACGTTAAATTATTCATTAGGTGTTTCTTCAATTCTAGTTGCTCTAATTGGTCTTCAGAAGACATTCCGTACATCACAACAAATTGCAAATTCCTTCACTGTTTTCCTTAATAATTCCAAGACTATAGATAATATTTTTGAGCTTTTATTTAAAAGTCAGTTTGATAATCTTAAGACAAACTATTATACATCAAATCAATTTATAAGGTTCGATAAGAGAAAAAGTATATATACTCTTGAAGGCAGACTAAGCTTAGATTTCCTTAGTAAAAAGAAATCATTAGAAACGAGAATCTACCAAAGTGATTTTGGATTCAATTTTACATCTGATCAGCCTGTTCATATATCAGCTCCATCTGGTTTTGGGAAAACATTGATATTAAAGAGATTATTAAATTCACCTGTTAATGTATTGAATAGAGAATTAAAAGGCGAGACTAGATTAGTTAATCAAAAAAATATACTTCTTAAAGATATTGCCTTTTATTTACCTCAGTCTCAGCAATTACCACCTTTAGTTATTTCAGATTTCCTACCTGGGTTAGAAAAGAGTCACATTGATGATTTGTTGAATTTGTTTAAATTTCCCAGAAGTATTATTGAAAACTTTAGGATAAAAGATTACAACAAATTTTTAATAAACTCACTGTCATTAAGTGGTGGAGAGGTGCAAAGATTATGGATAATAAAAGCAATATCAGAAAAACCAAAAATTTTAATATTAGATGAGCCATTCTCAGCACTTAATTCTGAGATGATCCATGATATTTCTAAATTATTACCAACATTACTACCTCCATCAACAATAGTAATTATAACTTCCCATGTTAAACTGAGTGAGTGCTACAAGGTCATTAAACTTTAAATCTATTTTATTATTAATATGCTTAGTAACTGATAGAGGAGTATGAACAATTAGATATAAATCAGCTTTAATTTTCACCACATAAAACCCTTTTCTATTAGAATGCAGTTTCTATTAATTTCCTGAGATCCAGTTATTTCTTTCATGGTAAAAATAATTTCTTCTGTAGTTAGATTTACTAAGTCATTATAATTATACATTTCTATAAGTTTCTTTAATTTGGTTAAATCATCTGATGTATCTAAACAATATCTTAGACCCTTAGCTTGCCAATAATTAGGGCATGGAATACTCTCCCTACCACACAACTTTTCCAATGCAAATATAACATGTTCTTTATCATTTTTATTATTATCAAGTAAGGAATTAGCCTTTCTCAAATATTCTGAGGATATTACGCTTACAATTGTTCCATTAGGCCAATTGAGATCATAATAACAACTTCCGAAAACAATTTTATTTTTCATTACATAATCTATAGCGTAATTAATGACGTCATGTCCTACTAGAGGGTTATCTCCTGTAACCCTAACTATCCATTGAAATTCTTGTAATTTCCTTGAAATATCATCAAATCTAAGAAGGACATTATCCTCTTCTTCATTTGTGAAAGTTTCTATATCCAAACTATTGGCAATATTAATTATTTTTTGATTCGATAGAGTTGATCCAGTCGAAACAACTACTTTATCAAGGCTTTTTGATCTACTTACCCTATCAATACAAACCTCTAATGCTGTCTTGCCTTTAATTAGTTCAAAGATAGATTTCCCTGGAAGTCGTTTTGATGAATATCTTGCTTGAATTATACAAAGAATTTTCACCATATACTCCAGCCCCCATCAATAACCAATTCACTACCATTCATATAAGTATTACGCTTATCCAGTAGAAGCTCTACAGCAGGTAGAAGCTCCTCTAATTTCATCATTCTATTAATTGGAGTTAAAGAGGAGAATTTTTTAATGAACTCAGTTTCATGATTATTAAGTACTCCATGTGGAGCAATTGTATTTGTTCTGATTCCGAACTGAATCCAATTTGCTGCTAAGTATTTTGTCAGCATATGAACTCCACCTTTACTTGCTGAGTAGCAAGCAGGGTTACCCATACTATTGTTCTTATAAAGATTGGGGTTAGAAGATATTCGCCCATAAGTAGATCCAAAGTTTACTATAGAGATATCTGAAAACTCAGGTCTCCTATAATTCTTTATGCCCAAACACATATAATATAATCCATTCAAGTTAGCATCAATTACTGATTTCCATAATTCAATATCATCCTCACTTTCTTTTGATAAAAAGCCTTTTGGTTTATATTGATGACAATTTATTAAAGCTGTCAAATCAATCTCCTTCTTAGATATTCTTTCATAAAGTATTTCAACCTCTTTATCATTACTAATATCGACTGAGTTATAATAAAATCTTTCATCTTGTACAGAAGAGTAGTCTGAGATATCAACTCCTATAACAAACTCTTTCTTAGCCAATAATGATTTAACTAAGAAAGATCCAATAAGACCATTTGATCCAGTTACGATTATAGCCATTCTTTAATTCTTTTACAAAATCTTGCAATCACTATACCATCTGATCCTCTTGCTGTGATTTGCTTTCCTCCTTTTAATATTTCATCCCACATACTTTCATATGTGTTTGACCATGATTCAAAGTCTTCAAAATTATCTAAATTAAAAATATAAGGGATTTTATTATTGGTTTTAATAAGCTCTATAAACCTTTTTCTTATAGGAGAAACTAATGAAAGTGAAATAAATGCTTTAATTTCTGATTTACTATGGATTAGATTTATTTCAATACTGTCTTCTATTTTTGAGGACTTGGGGTTCAACAGCTCTTTCTTATTAAGAATAAACCAGTCATCCTGAGAAGTTTTTGTTATGTATAAAAGCAAATCTATTTCATGACAACTTATATTTAAAGCACCCCCATGATCAGGATCAATTACATAATTTGTTAGGGACCTCTCTCCATACCAATTAAAAGGATTATCATGGAAAAATAGTTTTATTGATTGTATTTCCGAATATGAATCTTCTATTATATCTTTGATTTTTTGAACATTTGGATTATATCTTACATTAAATAAAGTATAGAATTTTCTTTTTCTAAATTTATCAAGAATATTTATATCATATTCATTCCAACTTAATAAAGGTTTCTCTACAGCTATTAATGAATTATCTCTCGTTGCTATGTAGCTTATTTCAAGATCGACCTTGCGATTTTCAGGTGATCCTGCTATTACTGATAAGTCAAAATAATTATGATACTTTTTGGGTAGGAAATCCATATAAGATAAAAATATAAGGTTTTTAATTGTTCCATGATGTTTACGAGTTCGACTTAAATGAATGCAATGAATGCCTTTAGATTGAAGTATATTAGAGTGCCTTTGTGCTATAGAGCCTGTGCCTATTATTAAAGCTTTCATATAATTAAATTTATAACTAGTGACTTAAAACTTTTAATCACAATAAATCTTTATCTACTAACAAGATAATTATATACATCAAATCTATACATGACTAATCAAGCATATACTAATCATGACTTTTATCATAAGTTCGTTTTTGCTCATACTCAGATGTTAACGACATAGAATGTTGTCTATACCTATACAAGGGTAGAGGTAAATGTAGGGAGTTTATACCATTAGCATTTAATCTTGATGCAAATTCTCTCTCTTCTCCAATACGAAGAGATTCATATAAACCATGCCTAGCAAAAACACTTTTTCTAACTAATCTTGCGCATGCTATAGGTTTTTCGCAGGCATTAATCCTTGATGACTTTTGATCATTATCATCTACATACACATAATCTGAATATACAATGTCAATATCAGGTCTTAATTCTAATGCTACTGTAAGCGTTTGAATTGTTAAAGGGTGAATATAGTCATCTGAGTCTAATAGAAAAATATATCTACCTCTTGCCATTGATATTGCTTTATTACGAGCAAAGCCAACACCAACATTTAAAGTATTGGTTATAATCTTTATCAACTTATTATCACTGTACAGAAAACCTAGTATTTCATTAGTTGAATCTGTAGATGCATCATCGCAAACCACAACTTCATAGTTAATTTCTGTTTCTTGCATAATACAAGAATTAATACATGCCTCTATATATGACTGCGAATTGTAAGCAGGTATTACTATTGAAACGTGTGGATGCATATTTTTCATTATTCTATAACTTCCATTGATAAAGAATCACCCTTAATCAGATCTACAATTGTACTCTTACCAAGAACATTATCGATATGTATTGGTAATAAAGAGTTTGTAGGTCTAAGAATAGCTATGTGGTGGCCCTCTAATCTAGTTCCTGCTGGAATTGCTTTAGCTGCATATAGGCCTCGACGAGCATGTAATCTGGCCATCTCTTGACTCTTTAAATCAGGAATTCCCTCTCCAAGCAACTTAATTAATTTCTTTTCCCTTATTCTTAACTCTAATAAATCTTCTGCTGTCATTGCGTGGTAATGGTCATTTCCTGCCTTTATTCGTGAGGTAGTAAAATGCTTTTCTATAAATACTGCTCCCGAAGTAATAGCAGCCAAAATACAGTCAAAGCCTTCAGGTACTGGAACGTGGCAAGAATAACCAATACTAATATTCTGATCGGCAAAATGATCCTTTAGAGTTGATACCATTGAAATATTTGCATTATCAATTTCACATGGATAGTTAAGAACACAATGAAGTACCGTTAAATGTATCTTTGTATTTTTTATTATATGATTAACTGTGTAATCTATTTCATCAATTGTACTTGCACCTGTAGATAAAACTATAGGTTTATTTTTTTCTATTATATGATCTATTAAAGGCAAATTTGTAATATCTGATGAGCTGATCTTATGAAAAGGTACATAAGGGTCAAAGGTATCAATTAAATCTGGATCAAAGCAGGTAACAACAAAGTCCAAGTGATATTTTTTACATGCTTCAATCAAAGGTTTGTAAAAGTCAAGATCATTTTGCTCAAGTCGTTTAAATAAAGAGTATTGAGTTCTTTCTGACTCTTTATCTGTATCCCAATAAGCTGGAGAATGTTGTGCTGCTAATTTATCTGCTTCATAACATTGAAATTTGACACCACTTGCTCCTGCAATGGAAGCGGTCTTAATCATCTCCAGAGCCAGGTCTAATGACCCTCCATGATTAACTCCAATCTCAGCTAGCATATAAGCAGGTTTCATACAAGTGATATCTAGCATTAATCAATTTACATTAAAATAGTGTATTTGATCAATTGAGTTGTTTAATAGTTACAGACGTAAGAACTTTATTCTAAAAATATAAAAGTGATCCCTTAGTAAACATCTGGTTAGTTGTAAAGAGAATATTACTTAGTTGAGTATAAAATTCTAATCAAGATAGAGAGTGAAAATGTTAAATGATATCTCTAAATGTTCCTTGTATAATATCTTCTATAGTTATTAATATCTTTCTTATAAAATGTTTAGAAAATACATTAGGACGTTTGGTTATATATATAATTAATTTTTCTGGTATGCTTAGTATTCTAGATAGTCTAGAGACTGGCAATGTGATTGAATGCACTTTGTAAATACCATCAACCCTTTCAAAGCCATCTAGAGGATCAAAATAACTCATCAAATAATTAGCAAAGATAATTGCATTTTTGGAATCTAATATTTTAATTTTATTTAATTTACGATTATTAGCTTTTAGGAAATCGATGCAATCTATAGCAGAATTAAAGTTATATCCTATGTTAAGTGGAGAGTATGGAGAAGGTCCTATTTGAATTAATAATTTTTTCCAATAGGAGGCCTCAAGGGAGATCGAAGACGCAAATGTAATGACTGCATCTGCTTTGTCAAGTAAAGCATAAGAGTCAATAACACTATCAGGATCATGTACTGTAACATTATCTCTTTTTGGAAGACTTCTTATTGATTGCAATGAAGAAGTTCTCACTCCTATTTGATTAGGATGGATTCTTATTACTATCTCAAAGTCTTCTGAAGGAAGGTTTGTAATTAACTTAAAGATTTCCTTTGACTGTAATACTTTCCTTTGACTGATACCCCAATCATTGCCTAAAAATCTATATTCGTCATCAGAAGAAGTATAGATTACAATTAATTGCTTTGATTTATTTAATTTTCCATAAAAACCTAACTGCTGCTTATCAGTATAAGAAGTTTCAAATGTGCTTTTCTGATTTCGTCTATCATTAAAATATTTTATAGCTACTTTGGTAGATTGTTCAGGATTTTTATAAAAGAGTAGATTAGCTCGCTTTATAGCCTCATGTGCATTATGTAAGTCTATGTTTTTATTTATATAGGGTCTATATTGCTGTCTGACATCATAAACACTAAAGTCTATTCCAGAATTTCTTGCTGCTTCCTTAGCTGCTTTACCACAAGAGTATCGACCATTAAAGATATATAACTCTTTTATATCATAAATTCTAATTATTTCCTTTATGGACTTATAGGTCTTTATAGATGCAATATGTAATCGCTTTAGAATAAATTTCCAAATACAACTTAAATCTGATATAGATTCAGCTCTAGTATGCGAGGCGACACTAGACATAGCTCCCAAGAAAAGACTGTTAGGTGTATATGTTATATCTTTAGGTTTAAACTCAGATAAATAAATATATTTTATGCCTGAAATATTGCAAATCCTAGTAGCTCTTAACCTGCAAAAATAACAAGTAGCTGGCAAGCCTGTTGGGTTGATGCTACAACCACCAAATTTACCATCACATATAATTCCAAGAATAGATGATTTATTGCTTATCTTTTGTAAATTTATAATATGAGCAAGATGTAGTTCTGCTACAGGTGAAAAGTTAGCTAAGCTTAGGAAGACAGCATATTCATATTTATCCATCTACAAGTGATTTATATTGTGATTGAACTCAACTTTAAAAGGGATACAAAAAAAGAGTATCACGGATTTGATTAAATACTCTTTTAAAATAGCATAAGATAAGGGAAAGTACAATCAACAAAAATGCTAGATAAACCTCTTATTACTTTGATTATAAAGAAATATAATGATCAACGGATTAAAATTTAAACTAGAATGTTCTTAAAATAGAAACTATAGAAAGTGAAAATGATTCCTCAGAATATGGCTTTGCTATTAATGAAGAGTAATTAGACATTTTGTTTAGCTCTATATCCGTAAGATTCTCGAATCTAAACATAACATCAACAATTTCATTCAAATCACTTTCATTAAAAATAAATCCATTTACACCATTAACTAGAAGGTCTGATGAAGATCCAACATTTTCAGACAAAGCAAGAAGCATTCCTGAAGAGGCTGCCTCAACAGCAACAGTTCCCCAGTGTTCTATTCTACTTGGCAAAATAAGAGTGTAATGTGATCTATAAAGCATAGATAATTTTTCTGGTTGGAGGAAATCTTCTTCAGAGATAGAATTGGATTTAGGTATCTCATAATTACCACTGCCAACAATCTTTAGAGACCATTCACCTCCTAGTTCCTTATATCTAATAAATGATTTAATAAGCATATCAATACCTTTTCTATGTATTTTTTGACCTACGAATAAAAAAGTCTTTTTTCTTTTAATTTTTGAATTAATATCTAATATATTAGGAAAATATTTAGATGAATAACCATAATATCCCCCATAGATTTTACTTGAATCAACACCAAATAATCTCAAAAGATTTCTTGCCTTTTCACCAGGAACTAAATATAAGTCTGCAATTTTAGAAATATAGAATCTAAAGTAAACAGAGCCAATTAATTGTCTTGGTGTATATCTTAGGTTATTATCTACCATCATCACAACTTTAGTTCCTAAGGGTTTTAATTTCTTAGCCAATGCAAGCCATACATTATGAGACCATCCTGTAATAATAAGAAGCTTTATCTTGCTTAGGTTGTCTCCAAGATATTGAATAGGGTCTTCATTTTCTTTTAGATATATAGGTGGATACTTTAAGTTAGAGAATCCTTGATATGGTACATTAGGTTTATCTGAAAAGACAGTTACTTCCAGACCGCAATCAAAAAGTGATTCTATTCTTGTAGCACAAACAGGGTATCCTTCCCAATATATGACGATCATATCTAAAACTCAATCTTATATTTATATAATACAAAGTCTGAATTACATATACTCATACAACTATTAGATTCTTCTAAGCATAATAAATGATGCTTTCTATTTACTCTTAGTAAATCACTTGAATATAGACTTGCCATTCTTTTATTATATTTTTTGAACTATAACGCAAGTGAAAGATTTTTCCTTCGTCTCTCATCTAAGCTATAGTTTGAATTCATTGATAGAGATAGATATTCTATCAATAACAATTTTGAATTTACATTATCATGATTACTCAAAGCAAATACTCTTAAGAATTAAATTGAAATGAAGTTTAATACTAATTATATACTGTTGAATGTAATATTTTTCATCTGTGATTTATCTAAAAGCATGCCAAATTAGCTATTAGTAAAAAACAAACCTTCCTATATTCTAAATTTAATGCAAATTAGATATAACTGAAATGGTCATAAGTCTAGTTAAAAGGAATCATGCTCCAATTTGCGATAAAGTTGTAGTAACGAATAATTTTTAGTTCTGAAAGCATTCCATTGTGACTAAATTAGTTAAAAACCTAGTGACTGGAGGAGCAGGTTTTTTAGGCTCTCACTTAATAGATCGATTAATGGAAGCTGGGGAAGAGGTCATTTGTCTTGACAACTTCTTTACAGGTCGTAAGGAAAATATTATTCAATGGATTCACAACCCTAGATTTGAATTGATTAGGCATGATGTAACCAAGCCAATCCAACTTGAAGTAGATAAAATTTGGCACTTAGCTTGTCCTGCTTCTCCTGTTAGCTATCAATACAATCCAATAAAGACTTCTAAGACAAATTTTCTAGGTACATATAATATGCTTGGCTTAGCTCGTCGTGTAAAAGCTCGTTTTTTATTAGCCTCTACTAGTGAAATATATGGTAATCCAGAGGTTCACCCTCAACCAGAGACTTATAAAGGTGCTGTAAATACAATTGGCTTAAGAAGTTGTTACGATGAAGGCAAAAGGATAGCAGAAACTCTTACATATGACTATTACAGAATGCATGGAATAGATATTCGTATTGCTCGCATCTTCAATACGTATGGTCCAAGAATGGATCAATCAGATGGGAGAGTAATTAGTAATTTTGTAGTTCAAGGGTTAAAAAACAATCCTATTACCATTTATGGTGATGGTAGTCAGACAAGATCATTTTGTTATGTTGATGACTTAATCAAAGGTCTTATAAAATTAATGGGATGCAATCATACTGGTCCAATAAATCTAGGGAACACCGAGGAATTTACTATTAAACAACTAGCTGAAATGATCAGATCAAAAATAGATGGGAATATTAAACTAGTAAATAAAAGTCTGCCGGAAGAAGACCCTCTACAAAGACAGCCAATAATATCTCTTGCTAAAAAAGAGCTTGACTGGGAACCATTGATTTCCATCGATGATGGTTTAGATAGGACTATTAATTACTTCAAGTCTCAACTAATGATTTAAGATGATTGGCTTAAGATAAATTAGTATGTTTTAAATTGTCTCCTTAAAACTTTTTAAATATAGTCTAGATATTGATATTTCAATGATTTGAATATTTTATTAAAGTTTTTGATCGACTCTGTTCCATTCTGGGACAAGCTTTGATAATAAATCCAAGGTTTTAATCACGTTTCTTTCTTTTAATAATTCCCTTAGTATTTCAACCTCTTTCCACAATTTTTCATATGGTATTGATTTTTCTTTAGCTTTATAAATAAGTTTATGTTGGGTTGGGATAGGTTTTGCATCAATAAGTAATTCTTCATAAAGCTTTTCTCCAGGTCGTAAGCCTGTGGAAATTATTTCAATGTCCCCATTCGGATTATCATTATCTAAAACACTAAGGCCACTTAATCTAATCATTTGTTTTGCCAAATCTATAATGCGAACTGGCTCTCCCATATCTAGTAAAAACACATCCCCTCCTTGAGCAAGCACTGATGCTTGAATTACTAGCTGTGCCGCTTCTGGAATAGTCATAAAGTATCGGACCATATTTTCATGTGTGATTGTTAAAGGTCCTCCCTCTTTAATCTGCTTAAGAAATAAAGGTACTACTGAACCAGAGGAACCTAAAACATTGCCAAACCGTACCATTGCATAACAAGTTTTAGATTCAATTGAAGTCTTACTTTTATTATTTATATCATCACTCTGTTGAGCTGCTGCTTGCATTATGAGCTCTGCTAGCCTTTTAGATGCTCCCATTATATTTGTTGGTCTTATAGCCTTATCGGTTGAAATCAAGATCATCTTCTTTACCGAAAATTCTGATACTATTTCACAAAGAATATAGGTTGAAATAACATTATTTATTATTCCTTCGATTGGGTTTTCCTCTACAATTGGAACATGTTTATAAGCTGCTGAATGATAGACAATATCTATATTGTAAGTATTGAATATTTTTCTTAAAAGTGTTTCATCTTTAGCATCACCTAAAAGAGATATTATTTGAATCTGATTATTAATTGACTTTTTCAGCTCTTGCGTAACAGCATAAAGGTTAGGTTCACTTATATCTAAAAGTATTAGCTTAGATGGCTTAAGATCTAATATTTGACGACATAGTTCACTACCTATAGAGCCACCTGCTCCTGTAACAAATACGATGGAAGAAGTTATCCCTGGACCAAGTAAAGAAGGGTCAGCAGGAACAGAATTTCGACATAGTATGTCATCTATAGAAATAGGTTTAAGATCTTCAATTTTAGTTCTCCCAGATATAAGGTCATCTATTGAGGGGATCTGAAATATTGGTAGTTCATATTTTTGTATATTGTTGAATATCTCCATTCTCTTTGCTCGGCTTAAGGAAGGCATAGCTATTAATATTTGGTCAATATTGTCAACAAAAGAGGGAATTAAATCTGGTGATTTTATAGGTTTGCCATATAACCTTCTCTGCCAAAGAGTTGGATCATCATCTATGAAATTTTTAACGATATGTGTGTTGCCAATCTCTAACGAAATAGCTAGTTGAGCACCTGCCGATCCAGCTCCGTAAATTGATACTCGTGGAAGCTTAGAATTAGATGAAGAATTTGTAAATCTAAGTATATCTCTGAAAAATAATCTAGATATAGAGGTCGCTGAAGTTAACACTATCCAAAAGAGGAACCATGTATTAAATGAAGGTATAGATAATCGAAATATTATCCCATAGAGATATGTTAAAACAAGGAATGAGAGATTTCTAAATGCCAAGAAATATATAACAAAACTACTAAAATATCTTGTTAAACTTTGATATCTAGCTGTAAAAGTATAAATTAATATGGCTGAAAGAGGAACTGCATAAAACATCCATCCATATGCATGTGCAATTTTGGATTTATACAAAAGCAGTCCTGATGGAAGGCCTAAAAGAGGTATGTCTAGCCTAAGGTAAAGACATAAAAAAATGATAAATGGTATTAGTAAAAAATCTGATGCTAATAGCAAAGTTAATTTAGTCCTTGGCTTAAGCTTTAAAAGCGCTTGAAAGAAAGAAGTATATTTGCTTATTATAGTCATTCAGATAGAAACTATATAGAGCTTATAAATATAATTACAAATATAGCAAATATATAATATATTTCAAGATATATTTATCTAGAGATAATTATAGTTTTCTAAGAATAGCTATATTGAATGGAATCGCAAAGTACTTTTCTAAAGTTAATCCGGCTACAATTACATAGATCAATGAAAGGAAAAGCCCATTTACATCGAATAAGAAGTAAAGGAGTGAGCATATAAAAGTAGAAATTATGTAAAGAGTCGATACAAAGGCATGACTCATACCAGCCTGATGAAGCCTTTGATAGAGATGTACTTTATGAGGAGAAAAAATAGGTTGCTTTGCTATATAGCGCCTTAACACACAAGTAAATGCATCTAGTAGTAATGGGGATGCCATGGTTAGAGCAAAGATTGAAAGCTGTGGTGTTGGGAGATGGAAAATCAATGTTGATAACAAAGCTCCTAAGAATAGGCTTCCAATGTCTCCCATAAACAATGCTGCTGGTTGCCAATTGAAAAGAAGGAATGCAAATATGGAGCCACAGATAGGTATAAGCACCGGGAAAGATATAAAAGAAATTGAAAGCAATATTACAAACATAGATCCTGCAAGCAATCCATCTATTCCATCCATAAAATTAATAAAGTTAATTACTGATGTCGAAAATAACAAAGAAATTATAATAGTAATTAGGTAAGGGATATCAAGATCTAATAAATAGATCTGAAATGGTGAGTTATTAATAATAAAATATGAGGTTAAGAGTTGGATTAAATATTTGTGAAATGGTTTTAAGTGATACTTATCATCAAAAAGACCTGCGATAGCTATCGGTAAAAGAATTAAAGTATTTAAAGATGAAAATATAGTAGAGGTTAATAGAGATAAGGTTACAAATACAATGCCTCCAGCAGATGGCTTAGGCAAAACATGTGAGCTTCTGTTATTGGGTATATCTATGAAGTTAGATGTAAGTACTGGAATAATTAGAGATATACAAATATAAGAGATAATAAAAGATAAAATAAAATATATAATCTTTAATATATAAGTTTCTAAATAAAACATCGATAAAAGTCAGTATTGTATGATACTAGTATATATAAGTAACATTGTAGCTTATATGGAATTCAAATACTTTTGAAGTGCTACGTCTTTAGCTAAATATTTATTATAATAATTCTTACCATTTTGACCATATTTTACTAATTTCTCTGGTTGTCTTGCGTAATATAATAGGAATTCAGAAATTTTTGATATATTATAATTTTGAAAAGAAAAACCTGCCTCAGCTTGTTCTAAATAATAACTTATATCAGAAGGCGGTCCAATATATAAGACAGGTATACCCCTAGACATATAACCAAATAATTTACTTGGAACTACTAAGCCTGAAAAACTTTGTTTTAGGCTAACTAGTCCTAATGTTGATAATGATAAAGATTTTGGCAGCATTTCCATTTGAACCAAAGGCATTATATAAACAATATTATGTAATTTGGAATTATTTACTCTAACTTTTATCTGATCTGCTTTCGTTGAATTAGTAAAGATAAGTACTTTGATATTTGACAGAGATAAAGATACATACTCAACTGCTTCTAAAAAAGATTCCAACTCATGAGAATTCCCGATATTACCTGAATAGACGATATTAAATGTACCATATAGTTTATATTTTTGAACAAAGGGATTTTTTTCGGGATCTATATCTTCTATAGGACCTGTAGACCAATTACTAATAATATCTATATTTGTACTTTTGACTCCTTTTATCATGAGTCTTTTAGACATATATGGTCCCAATGAATAAACAGTTTGAGCTCGCGAATAAGAGGCGTTAAAGATTATTTGGGTTAGAGGTTGTATTATTTTTGTCCACCTATTGTTGAAAGTTGCGTTGAAAACCTCTGGATAAAGATCCATTGCAATTATTTTATATGGAATGTTCCTGAGACTGGCTGCTAAGGCTGTTACTAAGATCAAAAATGGTGGATTAGTTTGAATTAAAAATAGAGAAGGCTTATTAGAGCTGAGAAAATATATAAGAACTGATAATGAAAAGTAAATATCGTTAAATAATCTATGGAAATAGTTCCTGGGTTTAAATATTATAGGGTTTACTCTCTTGATAGGTATTCCTTTAAATGAAGGTGGTCTTCCAGAAATTATTGTAGATGAGTTTTGATAGCTGACTGATGAACAAATAACATTAATATTATAACCATTTTGATTAAGGTGATTGACTATATCTCTGGACAACTGAGCTCCAGACCAATCCTCTGGATAAAAATACTGTTCTGCAAAGTAGATATTAGGTTTGGTATTCAATTTAAGTTATAAGCTTAATTTAGATTATATAGCAAATATTAGATGAATTATGAATTTCTTATTATTTTTTATCCAAAATAATATAAGGATAGTTTGTTAATTATAAATAGTATTGACAATGTATCATTATTAAAACTGGATTATGATGTCAAATAAAATTCTTGTGTATTCTATCCCAATGCATTGTTTCTAAACACTTAATACAATTTCCACAACAATTAAAGTTTTTAATATTATCTCGGTCGATTATATATTCTGTCAGTGAGTTTTTAGGAAACCATTTAGGGTAAGGGTGGAAGAGGCCATAATGTGAACCAGGTAAAAAGATTGTTATACGAGATCCTAAGTAAACTGTTAAATGAGCAGGGAATGAATCTGATGCAATGATATGATTAGAAGAAGTTATAAGATTTACTAAATCAGTTAAACTTGCATAGTGGTTAGCATAAGAATCTATACGTTTATCTGATTCATAATAAGATACCATGATTCTATTATTGGATGAGTTTAGAGTAATTATTTCGTCTATAATTGATTGTGGTATTTCTTTATTTGGGCCTGTTTTGGAGGCAACTCCTACAGAAGGTAGAACAAGGATATCATTATAAGCTTTATCTTTTGATCTTGCTAGATATGAATTGTGAACATTGAAAATTATATTATCTCGTATTAATTGTGGATCAATCCTAAAATAATTGGATGATGTTGAAATTAATATGTCCAAAACATGGGTTGATTTTTTCGATTCATTAAGGAAAAATTTAGTATCTGAAGAATTCGCTTTAAGTTTACGGGAACCAATTAGTGACAGGAAAATATATTGTACTGCTAGATATACAAACTTTAAATTAATGGGTGCTTTTGTCCTGAGAGGCCTCCAGTATCTATAGAAGGTTATATTGTACTTAAATTTATATTTTATTAAATCTATTAAAGGGAAAAATGATCGTTCTAATGGGCTCAACTCAAATACAGGTTTTTCTACTGGATCGTTTGTAGTTATAATATTGATATTGGTTTTAAGTAGTTTCTGTATTTGTCTAGCTATTGAATAGTAATGTGGTTGCACTATAAGCATAAATTCCAAGTCATGTCGAATATTATCAATGGACGCTAGTACTATGGTATCTAAAAATATATCGCCAACTTGTCTCTGAGATAAAATATATATTTTGCTGGTAGAGGTCATTCTATTTATCTAAAGATTTACATATTTCATTAATAAGTATTCTATGAACTGTATCAATTACAAAATTGTTGTTACTAACAACATTGAAAATATTTGTTTGGTTTAGAGTTAGTTTAGATTTTCCAGCAAATTGAAATACGTTATCTATACAAAGGTTACTTTTAAGGTGATCTAGTGTATTTTTGATTTTTATATCATCTTCTTGGTAGCTGATAGCGATTATGACATCATTTGGACCTGTTAAATTTTCTATATCATGTAAATCATTTGAATCCTCTATAAATGTTTTAATATTCAATATGTTATTAGTCTTATGTCTAAAAGAGGTAAGACTATTTAGCTGTTGATAAAAATCCCTAGAAGTATTATTACCAAAGGTTATAATACGAGAATTATTTGACATGGCTAATCTAATTTTCTGACTAATAGTATTTGTATAGTTCAGAATACTTTGACGACTTTCTTTAATTGCTGCTATAAGTGAATCTATATCTTTAGTAATGTGATTTTCTTGATAATTTTTTTGGATGATTTGATTAGCTATCTTAGTAGAGCTAAAACCGTCCTTTAAAGGAAATATTCTGATATCTTTTACAAGATCAAAACCTACTACATCATTCTTGTTATAATCGCCTCCTTTTACTATTATATCTGGTTGTAAAGTTTGTATAAGGTGATATGGAGTCTGTTCATTAAATAACAATACTTCATCTGCTATTTGCAATGATTGTAAAAACCCCTTCCTTATTTTTTCATCCAGGAAGGGACGGTGAGTGCCTTTATTAAGTTTAACTGATAAGTCACTATTAATTCCTATTATTAATATATCTCCTATAGATTTACAATATAATAATAATTCTATATGTCCTTGATGAACAATATCGAAACATCCGTTTGTAAAAACCTTTATTTGTTTCATGATTTTTCCAAGTCTTTGTTATTTGCTACATAAGCTCCGAAATGAGAAACAGCTATCCCAGCTAGCTTATTTGCAAATTGCAATGATTCATCTATGTTCTTTCCTTTATCAATTGAATGTGTTAGCCCTGCTAAAAAAGTATCGCCTGCTCCAGTAACATCGTAAACTTCTTTTGAATTAGCTAGTATATGTTTAGATTGATTATCAATTAGGGCAACGCATCCTTCACTACCAAATGTAATGCATGGGTAGTATATATTCAACTCTTCTTTTAAGCGTAAAAGAATATCTTTGTAATTAAATATAGTAACTTCCTCTCTTAAATATTCTGATACTTCTCGGTTATTAGGAGTCATCAAATATGAATTACTGTATAAATGAAAGTTTTTTGGATGAGGGTCTACTATATAGCGTATTTTATTCAATGAAGCTCTTTCGGAGATATAGTGTACGACTTCTTGGTCTATTGAACCCTTGTTATAATCTGATAGTACCAATATATCATCTATTTTAATTTTTTCTATTATATCGTAAATCTTATTTATTGTTTCTATTGATAATTTAAATTTTCTTTCATAATCAGTTCGGAGTAATTGTTGACTTGAAGAAATATATCTTGTTTTTATAGGTGTCGAAACTGATGTATCTTCTATTAAATGGAATAGAAGGTTTGGGTATTTATTTGATAGTCCTAAGAAATATTTACTATTTAAGTCATTGGGGTTGTATGGATAAATGTAATTAACATGTGACCCTAAGCCTAATATATTTTCCAAAAGGTTCATGGAACCGCCATTCCGTTGATATTCTTTTGATATCTGTAATATTGGGATAGGGGCTTCTGGAGATATCCTATGACATTGGCCAATGATATACTTGTCGAGTATTGGATCTCCTAATACATAGATAGACATTTTAAAAGCTATAATATGAAGGTTTTTTATAAAAGTAGAAATCTACTATATTTGAGATTTTTATAGTTTGCTCATAAAAAATAATTTTAGAGCCTTTCTTCAAAATTTGATGAAGCATCTAATATAAATTTAACTTTTAACCATCTCTATTATACCAAAAGTGAAATTTCTAGCAAAAAACTCCTTATGGAAATAAAAGATGCTATTTCTTCTTGTATATAATCTTTTGCTTTTAAGAGCTAAAGGGTTCATTATCAATGGTTTATAACTAATTTATAACGATAATCTTACATTAAAGAAAAAGAAATATATCTACCATGAAACGATTGTTAGGTAATATTTTATATCATATATAATTGATTATAGATCGCAACTAAAGCTATTAATGGCAAAAATCATTGTGACTGGTTCTAACGGATTTCTAGGCAAATCCTTATGTGAATATCTTTCTGAAATACATGAAGTCATTGGTGTTAGGAGAAATGCTTATAAATATCATGATGGTTTTAAGGAAATTTCTTATTCGGATTTATTTAATTCTACAGCTAATGATTGCCAACTAAATAATTGCACACATATAATTCATGCTGCTGGTCTGGCCCATAAAGAATACTCGAATAACATATATCATATATTTAATATGTATAGAAGTAATGTTACCTTAACTAGAAAATTAGCTATTACAACTAAAAGGCTAGGTATAAAAAACTTTATCTTCATAAGTACAATTGCTATTCATGGTGATAATACAGATCACGTTGATTCTATAAATGAATCTTCTGCTATAAGAGCAAATGGTCCATACGCTAGATCGAAGTTATTAGCTGAGGCATGTCTAAATAGAATATTAGACGATAAATCTTCAGCATTAACAATAGTTCGACCATCTCTTGTCTATGGTAAAAATGCCCCTGGAAATATTAAAAAAATGGTAGGTATTATTGACTTGGGATTACCATTACCAATAATGAATTTTAACAACAAAAGATCATTTCTTTCTATAGGTAATTTTACTTCTTGTATAGACTCTATTATTAAGAGTAAAAAGTTTGGTAATTACACTTATGTTTTATCAGATAATGAATCTATATCTCCAAAAGAATTCATCGCTAATATATGTAAGGTAAGAAATAGTAAGAATTCTTTTTTCAAGTTGAACTATATACTTATGAAGATTGCGCAAATGATCCCATTTATAGGGGGAGCCTTCAAAAAGTTATCAGTAAATTTTATTATTGACAATTCATATGTTAAAAAGTCTTTAGATTGGTGCCCTCCTTTTACATTGGCTGAGGCAATTAATAATGAATTCAGTGAAGTATAGATATAATTTATTTTTTAGTTATCATTACCTAGTACAAGTTCATCTAAAGCTCTACATAATAAATGAAGGAAAAAGATATGGCTTTCCTGAATAGAGGCAGTAGTAGTCCATGGAAAATCAATAATAATGCCGTCACTATGTTGTATGGTATTAAGATCTGATGTTAGAAGAATCCAATCTATTGAATTTTCTGATGCATATTCTATAACTTTTAATATATTTCTACTAGTGCCACTTGTTGATATTCCAACTACCAAGTCATCCTTGCGACTAAGTGCTTTAAATTCTCTTAGGAATATATCCTCATAACAATAGTCATTACCTGAAGCTGTAACAACTGATTGATTTGCTCCCAAGGCATAAGCAGAGAAAGGTTTTCTTTCTCTCTTGTAACGCACAACTAATTCTGCTATAAAATGCTGAGAATCAGAGAATGATCCACCATTACCACAAGAAAAAATATTCTTCCCCTTGATTATTTTAGAGTATATTAAATCAATAGATTGCTTAAATAAAACAGAGAAATTATCACTCTTTACAAAATCAAGTGTTTGTATATGATCTGAATATGAAAAGTCGATTAATTTATTATCTATCATGCTACAAAATATTTATATTATTCTCAGCCCATCTATATGTTAACTCTAATGATTGAGTAAAGTCTGATTTTATTTCCCATCCTAAGTCTTCCAAAGCTTTTGAGCAATCCAATGACAAGGCAGTAGGTATATCAGGTTTTGATATATCATTAAAGATATCTAAGTCTTTCCCACTTAATCTTATTATTAATTCGGCCAGTTTATTAATTGAGATAGATTCTCCCATACCACAGTTATAGAGTCCAAAAGAATCAGTTTGATTAGAGTATGACTTTTCTATAAATGATATTAAATCTTTTATATATATAAAATCTCTTCTAGCCTTACCTGTTCCCCAAACATTCAATTCACCTTTTTGTGGTGAATTAATTACTTTTCTTATAGTAGCACCAAGAACATGGCTTTTATTTAAATCAAATTTATCGTAAGGTCCAAATACATTAGAATGTCTAATTACTGTTGTTTTCATACCAAGATTTGAATAAAACTTGCACATCTTCTCAATATATATTTTAGTGTTTCCAACTCCAAAATAAGTAGGGTTTATTTGAGTAGATTCATCCCAATCCTCTTCCTTTTGTTTTTCTAATGATGCAAGCATAACAGTACAGCTAGGAAAGATAAAATGCTTGACATGAGATTCAAAAGATTCTCTAAGCAAATGAGAATTCATTACGGCATTATCTGTTACATGTAAATATGGTCTATTTTTTATATCATTAGCGCCCGAAGTAGTGGCTGCAAATTGAAGGAAGAGATCAGTATTATTAATATATTCTTTTAATGATCCTGCTAATCTTAAATCAGTATTAACCCATCGGACATTGTTATTGAATCCGTCTAAAGGTGGTCTCTTGAAATTTATTGCAATAATTTCATTTCTTTGATCTCTCGAAAAGTGTTCTAATAAATTCCTACCAATAAAGCCTGTAGCACCACAAATAATAATTTTCATGCTTATTTGCTCTCCTTAAAGGAATTGTAGCGTTTATACCCCAAATAGCCCTCTTCCTTAAACCATTTAACTGTATCAGCAATTCCATCCTCTAAAGTAATTAATGGATTCCACCCTTTACTCTTGAGTCGACTAACATCCATAAGCCTTTTGTTATCTCCTTGGAAAGTCGACTCTGTAAATTCATAGCTTACATTATGGAAATTTCTAATAACCTCTTCTACAACATTCTTGATTGTTGTAGGGTTCCCAGATGATACGTTGACTGGTTCTTGAATATTATTATCCATTACATACTTCATTGCTCTTGCAACATCAGATGCATGTACAAAGTCTCTTATAGGACAGCCATCTCCCCATACTTTCAATGGATTCTCTCCTTTATATAGACGAGCAATTAATGAAGGTATGACCATTGCATTTTCAGGGTCAAAGTTGTCATACCTTCCGTATACATTGCCTGGTCTAACGATTGAATATATTGATGATGAGTTTTGATACTGGATCCTATATGCATCCGCTTGTAACTCTCCCATCCTTTTTGCCCAGCCTGCAAAACGATCATTCTCAGAAGGGAATGTAGACCAAACATCATCTTCTTTAAATATTTCTGCTGGATGATAGACCCCTACTGAACTGGTATAAAGATACTTCTTTACACCTGCTCTTCTAGCAGCTTCCATCATATTTAAGCTAAATGTAATTGTAGGCACAAAGAAATCTGCTGGCTGTTCTCTGCACATCTTTGGAGATCCCTTGACTCCTGCTAAATGATAAACCTCTTCAATTTCCTCACAGGCTTCTATGCAATTGTTGATATCTCTTAGATCTAGTTGTTTAAATTTAGCATTGGGATGACAAAGCTCTTGTCCATCAAGTGATGCGACAGTAACATTATGAGAATCACGAACTAGTAGTTCTACTAGATACCTTCCTATCATTCCTGTTCCACCTGTTACTAAAACATTAGACATTTAGGTTCTTATATAATGTTATACAGTGATTCTACAGGTTAAAGCAGTAATGCTCTATATCTGTTAGTTATTATTTAATAAATATGCTTATTTGTTCTTTGGAGTAAATTATAATAACAAACACTATATATAGTAAATTTATGTATAGCTATTTATCATTAAATCCTTACATGCTTTTAATAAACTTTTTTTATAACTTGGTTTACCTTCCCAATGGTTAAATGCATTTAATTGCATCGCCTTAAATCTTAAATGGTCAGAATGAATATCTTTTATTTTATTAACCAATATTGACATATCATTATCTAAGAATATTAGGGAGTTGTATCCATCAACGCAGTAGGAACTAATTTCCCCTATACTAGTTACTATTGGAATAAGCCCCAATTGCATGGATTCCACAACAGACATTGCCATGCCTTCTTTCTTACTTAATTGTAGAAAGAACTTACATTTCTTTGAAATTTCTACAATCTGCTGAAAATTTAATTGTCCTAGAAAAAAAACTTTCTCTTCTAAATTAAAAGATCGTACTAGAGATTTCAATCGTTCAAGATCACCATCGTCTGGTCCTATAATAAAAAATTTAGAGTCTGTATTTTCTTTTGAAAACAAAGAAAATAATCTCAATGAGATGTCTATGGATTTTAAAGGAGAAAGTCTTCCCCAATAAATAAAATCAGAACATTCAGAGTGGTCTATAAAAGGTAAATTATTTTGAAATATAAAACTTATTATCTGGTAATTGGTCTTATGTTTAAAATATAGATGTGAAGCTCTATTATTATATGATGTTTTGGAATCAGCCCATATTTCAGAGGTACGTAATGAAAATAAAGATGTCACAATTTTTTCTGCAAAATGCTTATTATAAGCACTATGTAATAGCATGATATATTTTGTATTTGGCCTAAAAATAGAAACGGTTAATGCGACTAAATAACTTTTCCATAAAGAGGCTATTAATATATCAGGTGGTTCTTTTGTTAAATTATAAACAGAAAGAAAGTATTTATATAAAAAATTTATCTGCCTTAAGATGAAGTTCTTGTGATAAGCTGTATTAATATAAAAAACATTAAAATTAAAGTATTTAGATCGAATTTGAGACGTTTGCCTTGCAGCATTCTCTGCCCCTCCAATCTTATTAGATGGTGATAAATGTATAACATCAAATTTATGCTGCATTGTGTATATAAGATCTAATTTATAGTGTAATTTAGATTCAAATGGAATCTTGGTATTTTCACAAATAATTATCTCTTATTCATTTTTTTGTATCTATCTAATGTGCCGTAATCATGAAATTTAACACTGAATGGAGTTGCCTTTACAGACTTTTCTTTTACAAGCATAGGGATAATATCTGATTCCAAGGAAGATGAAATTACGCTCTGACTCCTAAAGTATTCTGTTTTACATCTATATAAGCCTATACTTGTGTATATTTTAGATAAGTGATGTTGTTTTTCAGGTAATGTCTTTTCAGCAAATTTTATAATATAGTTATTATAATCTATATGGATAGATCCGGAATCATCATAATTATTATCAGTACATGCAATATTCAGCTTAACTGAATCATCCATATTAGTTTTTTGTAAGAATTCAAGTAAGTTTACTTCTTGAATTGTATCTCCATTAAGAGCAATAAAGTCTTTGGTTTTTATTAGTCTTGAAGCTAGAGCAAGTGCTCCTCCAGTTCCTAAAGGCTGATTTTCTTTGGAGAAGGTTATCCTTGAACGATAGTTAACTGAGGAGATGTAATTTTCAATTATGTTATGAAGATGACCTGTGGCTAAAATTATTTCTGAATTTTGTGGGAGGTAATCATTGGCCAACCAATCAAGCATAGTTTGATTTTTGTTTATTTTTACCAGTATTTTAGGTAAAGTACTAGATACCTCTTGAAATCGTGTACCTTTCCCTCCACACAATATGACTGTATACATTAATATGCTAGATCGTTACTAGTAATATTATAATATTATTCATCTCCCTCCATTTACATCTATATTTGTTCCACTAATATAGCTACTTCTAGTTGAAGAGAGAAAGTATATAGTTTCAGCAATATCTTTTGGTGTAGCTAGTCTGCCTAAGGGGATTCCCTTAACAGGAGCTATAGGGTTTTCAAGGTTGATTAAATCAACCTTGCCAGGGCTGACTATATTTATTCTTAAATCATTAGGTCCATACTCATAAGCAAGTGATTTACATAAATTATTCATACCTGCCTTTGCTGCACTATAGATTGAAAGCCCAGGAGCCTGATATTTAGCTAATTGAGTTGAAACATAGATATATGCCTTATTATTAGAAATAGACCTATAAGCTAATGCATCACAAGATACTTTTGTGAACCAAATAGAATTTATAAAGTTAATTCTAGATAACCTGGATATCTCTTCATAAGTCATTGATGAAATATTATTCCTATCTCCTGCTTCTGCTGCCAAATGAACAACAGTTTCAATTGATTTTAGATCAATATTAGAAAATACAGAATCTATATCATCTTCAAACTTAGAAGAAGAAAAGTCCAACTGAAAATAATGAATTTGCTTTTTTGAAAGGGAATCACTATCTATTTTTGAATTTCTTCCTAATTGAATTATTTCTTTGCCATATGAACTAAAGATGTTTTTTGTTGCTTGACCTATAGAAGATGTAGCTCCTGTTATTAATACACTCATCTATTTATTTTGTTTAATACTATTATAGAGCATCTTACTTATAATGCTCTGTATAAAAAGTTTATTATCAGTAAATGCTTCTAATAAATTGTTTAAGCGGAATAATAGCTGGTGGAACAATATCAATTGGCAGTTTCTCTGGCTGGAAAAAAGATAGATTTAGACTTTCATGACTGATAATTGGTTCTCTATTTTCCACTAGCCTGAGATAGTAGATTATGTCAATTGCATGGAATATATTATCAGGGTATTTAATTATACGTTTATGCAATGGGTTAGAAAAAACTCCTAACATCCTTATCTCATTTGTATGAATGCGAAATGAAGTCTCTTCCAAAGTTTCTCTAATGATAGACTCCTCAACTTGTTCTCCCACTTCAACTCTACCCCCTATAAGACCCCATTTACCACAATCTCTTCTTTGCTCAAGTAGTATACCCTTATGATTATACAAAATTATACCTACTCCTAGACGGATTTCTCCTGCAAGATTAATGTCTTCGAGATATTCCTTGGCTATCAAAATAATAAAATTACTTGCTAATTTTGATACTAGTCCTATATAATTGTCATTGTATAATTCGCTATTATATATTCATATTTGTTTAATCTTAAGATATATGCTAGCATCTTATTGTTGAGGTTAATGCATAAATGGTCAACCTTGATGCGTTCCTTCTTATTAATACAAATAATGATTTCACGAAGCAAGCGATAGGCTGCTTGAATAATTCAATTTGTACTGAAACTATTAAGTTTTATATATCTACAACTGAAGTTTTATATGGAGAGTTATCTGATTATATAAATACTCAAAAAGTTCATTTAATATTACATAAATCACCTCACAAAAGCCTCTGGAGGCATATGGAATGGCTATCTAATTATAGCAAGTCAGACTATATAACTTTCCTTCATGATGATGATATATTTGATAGAAATTATTTGCAAAATTCTTTTTGCATGATCACAGCTAATAAGCCTTATGCATATTCAAATAGAACTCAATCTATAGATAAATTGTCTAATAAATTAAAAAATAGAAAACATATTCCTAGGAACAAGTCAATTAAATTAAATCTTTCAAACATTTTAAATAGATATTTTCTTCCCTTTGAACGTACTGTTGATTTTCCAACAATTACATATAAAAGAGAAGTACTCTGTGACTATTGGAGAAGCAACAAACTGCGTAATCTATCTATATTTGAGGATGTTAGGATAGTATGCTACTTAGCAAGCAGAGGTTTATTTATAGAGCACAAAAATTCTAATTTATATAGTTACAGGATAAATCAGTTTCAGACAAGTAATATTAGGAATGAAATCGATCGGCTTCGATTAATTAGCTGGCTAAAAAAATTAAAAATAGCTAGGCTATATCGATCAATATTAGTTCTTTCCGCTAAATTGCAATACTTGGTTTATTATAAAAAGCCTACAAGAAAGAATAAGTATTATTCTAAATTTGTTTTCAGAATGCGTAATAAACTAATCAAAATAAGGAATGGTGAGTGAAAAATTATTTTATTTAATTTATATAATCTATTCGAGCTTTATATATTTATCTATGTAGAGCTATAAATCCATCGATTGTATTATGAAGTTTATCAAACATCTTATCAGTCATTCCATGGTGAACTGGTAGAAGGACTCCTCTTTGCATAACATTATCTGATTTTTCAAGCCCCATTGCGGTTACTTTCTTGTAGAAACTTTTACTCATAGGCTGCCTCAATATGTTCCCTGTAAAAACTACTCTGGTTTGAATACCTCTTTCCTCTAAATATATTTGGAATTGTTTTCTTGTGAATGGTGCTCCTTTATTTATAATAATAGGGTAGGCCAGCCATGCTGTATTTGCTCCTTTTGTTTCTTCTGGATTTGTGAATAAATCAGAATATTGAGAAAAATATTTAAACTGCTTAATAAAGTTATTTTGTCTTAATTTTATATTCTCTTTGAGTTTATTTAATTGCTTTAATCCAAATGCGGCTCCAAGTTCATTACCCTCAAGATTGTAGCCAACTCTTTCGAAGACAAATTTAGCATCATAATCTATTCCATCAAGACAAGTGTTAAAGCGATTTTCTATAGACTCACTATTTTCATCATATAATGATGAACTGCGCCCCCATGATCTTAAAAGTTTCGCAGTTTTCATTATCTTTGAATCATTTAAAGTAAGTGCACCACCATTTCCTGCACAATTAATAATATGTGAACCATAAAAACTTGTAATTGAAATATCAGTATATACTCCTGTAGATTCGCCATTATTTATAGTTGCACCTAAAGTATCAGCAGAATCTTCTATTAATACCAAGCCAAACTTGTCTGCAATTTTACGTATTAAGTCCCATTGGCAAACATTACCTAACAAATTAGGTGCTAATATAGCCACTGTTTTATCATTTATAAGATCCTCAATCTGACTAGTATCGATGAGGTATGTATTCTCTTTGATATCAGTAAATACTGGTACAAGATTGTTCTTTACTAAACACCCTACAGTTGTAGAGAATGTAAGCGCAGGTGTTATAACCTCAGAACCTTCTTTAAATTCACAAGCTTCTATTGCTAAATAAAGTGCTGATGAGCCTGAATTAACATAAAGCCCATATCTCTTTCTAAATAAATCCGCTATCTTTGATTCGAACTTCCTAGAATATTTGCCCATCTGTGTGGATTCATTTAGACACTTTACAACTGCATCTATCTCTTCCTTTCCATATACAGTTTTAGCATAAGAGATTTTCTGATCCATTAAATAAGTTGATAGTTTATTTTTATTTATTCTATCATGCTAGATAGTAATTATTTTTATAAGCTAAATATCAATATTGGCTATAAATATAAAATCCTAGCAAGCATTAAAAAACCATGGTATAAAAAAATCTTTATAGCAGTTAATCACTCAAATAGTCATTAAGGTCACTAATACATAAGTCTTTTGCTAATAAAGGATTTTCTGAAAAAGATTGGTGCCAATAAATTGTTTTTTTTATTGCTTCTTCAAATGTCCACTTTGGTTTCCAATTTAGATCCTGAAATGCCTTATCTATTTGCAAATTAAGATTCTTTGCCTCATGTTCTTGATTTATAGTACTTATATCTTCCCATTGACCTGGCCAATAGGATAAGACACATTCAACTAAATCTTTTACAGAACGGTTTGATTCTTGATTGGGACCAAAGTTATATGCAGAGTTGTATTTATTGTTTAAGCCTTCCGAAGAAAACAGTTTCTCCGCAAGACTAATATAGCCACTTAATGGTTCTAATACATGTTGCCAAGGCCGTTTTGAAGCAGGGTTTCTTACTTTTATCACAGCTCCATTTGCAAGAGCTTTAATAGCATCAGGTAATATCCTGTTTTCAGACCAATCTCCACCTCCTATAACATTACCAGCTCTTGCTGAAGCTATAGCATGATTAAAATTAGGTGAATTTGCTTTAGTGAAAAAACTAGATCTCCAACTTGATATTGCAATTTCTGCTGCTGCTTTGCTTGAACTATATGGATCATATCCGCCTAGAGGATCGTTTTCTCTATATCCATACTGCCATTCATTATTTTGATAAACCTTATCTGTAGTTACAATTACTATGGCACACTTTCCTTTTATTTTCTTTAATGATTCTAAAATATTAATAGTACCCATTACATTAGTTTTCCATGTATATACTGGCTCAAGATAGCTTTTTTTTACTAAAGGCTGCGCTGCCAAGTGAAATATTATTTCTGGCTGAAAGCTATTAAATGTATCCTCAACTTTGGAAAGGTTATTAATATCAACTATGCAATGTTTATCTAAGATTTTATGTAAATTAAGTTTGGTAAATAAATTTGGCTGTGTTAAAGGTTCAAGGCTTAATCCACAAACCTCAGAACCAAATTCTTTTAACCAAAGTGAAAGCCATGAGCCTTTAAAACCAGTATGACCAGTTATTAATACCCTTTTTTGTTTCCAAAAGTTCTTATTATTCATTCCCATACTTTCCATGGTGGATTATCAGAAGCCCATAAATCTTCTAACTTGTGTTTATCCCTCATTGTATCCATTGGTTGCCAAAAACCATCATGTTTATAAGCTAACAATTCCCCATTTCTAGCCAAAGTTTTCAAAGGATAGTCCTCCCAAGTACATTTATCACCGCTTATTAATTCAAGTACAGACTTTTGAAGTACAAAATACCCACCATTGATCCAAGAACCATCTCCTTTAGGTTTTTCAATGAAATCAGTTACTTTGTTTCTATCCAAGTTAATCAAACCAAATCTTCCTGGTGGTTTAACAGCAGTTAATGTTGCTTTTTTACCATGCTGATAATGGAAATCAATTAAAGATTTTATGTTTATATCTGCAACTCCATCTCCATATGTAAAACAAAATGTTTCGTCAAGATAATCACTTACTCTAGCTAATCTTCCCCCAGTCATTGTTTCTATTCCAGTATCCACTAAAGTAATCTTCCAAGGTTCTGTCTTAGTATGATGAATCTCAATATCATTCTTTTCCATATAAAATGTAACATCACTTGTATACAAAAAATAATTTGCAAAATATTGTTTAATTAAATTACCTTTATAACCACAACATATAATAAAATCATTTATTCCATAGGAACTATATGACTTGAGTATATGCCATAAAATTGGTTTTTCTCCAATTTCAACCATTGGTTTTGGTCGAATATTAGTTTCCTCAGAAAGACGTGTTCCAAATCCACCTGCTAGTATTACAGCTTTCATTATCTGCTCATTTACTTAAAATTTTAACCATAGCATAGATTTTCTTCCCATACACTTATTTATAAATGAGGGTTTTTTTAACTGGAGGCACTGGTTTTGTTGGCAGCCATTTTTTAAATCATGCTGTTAATTGCGGTCATGATATAACTGCCATTAAAAGGTATAGTTCTTCTCCAAAAATCAAACTTCTTAAAGAGCCTGTTTGGAAAAGAGGTTCTTTAGACTCTAATTGGAAAAAAGAATTATCGGTCTCTGATGTTCTTATTCATTTTGCAAGCCATGGTGTTCTTGAAGGTTCAAATGATTGGGTTAACTGCTTTAAGACAAATGTGGAGAAATCCCTAAATCTATGGCTACAAGCAATTGAAGCTGGCGTAAAAAGACTTATCATCTTGGGTTCTTGTGCTGAATATGGCTTATCAGCCTTAAATTACAAATATATTCCTTCTAATGCTCCATTGATTCCTACAACTGCATATGGAGCATCAAAAGCTGCTGCTACAATGGCTGCTATTAGCTTGTGCATTGAACACCCAATAGAAGTAATAATTCTAAGACCTAACTATATATACGGTAGAGGCCAATCAGAATTAGGTTTTTGGGGATCGCTATCAAAAGCTGCTTTAAATGATGAAGACTTTAAAATGACAAAAGGCGAGCAAATTAGAGATTTTCAAAGTGTTCAAGATACAGTTCGAATAATAGAGACTTATGTGTCAAGGGAAATTGAGATGGGGAAGCCATTGATTAATAATATAGGTAGCGGCTGTGAAAAAACTCTTTTAGAATTTGCAGAAGAACAATGGAAATTTCTAAATGCAAAAGGTAATATTATTCCCGGTGCAATTCCTTATAGGAATAACGAGATCATGAGATATGTTCCATTGTTATAAATAAAATAATTCTGTTAAGATAGTTTTGATAGATTTTATAGTATATATTGAAACCATGAGCTCAAAATTACGGAAAATCAGATCTAAGATCTTTATATCATTTTATGGATTTGTTAGTATTTCTGTATTGTATTTTGCAGCTTTCTTATTTATTGAAAATGGAAAAAGTCTAGTCCGTATTCAAAACAACTCTTCCAATGAGGCTTTATCTGAGTTTACCACTAGATTTTATAATAGTCTAAAATACTCGGATAATAATAAGGGTTTATTTAATTTAAATAAAGAGCATATCTCAAGTGCTTGGCACAATATAGACAAAAGCACTATATCGTTGAAAAATTATCTATATCATTACAGCAAAGATAAGGATTATAGTGAGTTACCAGGGGGTTATATCGATATAATAAATGATGAGATTATTATAGGCTCTAATGGGAAAGGAGAAATGTTTTTATTTAATGTAAAGAAGAAGTCCGCGCATAAATTAAATTCAAATCTAAGTGAAATCTTTGCCAGTCAGAATTATAAGCGTAAAGTAATTAAAAATCTGAGAGGTAGATTTGGAGTTCGAGATATTTATTTAGATAGGAAGTATGATAGAGTCCTCGCCTCAATGGTTGTAGATGTAAATGGTCAAGGCTGCTATGGAATGGCAATTTATGAGTCTAAAATTATACTTAACCCAAGCTTTGACAAAAGTAAGCGCCTAAATTTTACAGAGCTTTTCAAAACTAATTCTTGTAATTCTGATTTTGGTGGACATGCATTGGGTGGCAGAATTAATCGTTTAAATAATAAAATATTATTTACAGTTGGAGATCTTGACCATAATTTAGATGGTGATATAAGGATTGCTCAGTCTAAAAAGAATGCAATTGGGAAAGTGATATCAATAGACAATGATGGTTCTTTCAAAGTGATATCTATGGGACATCGTAATCAACAAGGTATGGTTATATTTAATGGAAAAGTTATTATAACAGAGCATGGGCCAAGAGGTGGTGATGAAATTAATTTAATTTCCGATGGCAAGCATTACGGATGGCCTTACTATTCATATGGAATAGGTTATGACTTTCATGCAAAGCATAGAGTTAAACACACTAATAAATATAAGAAGCCAATATTTTACTTTACACCATCAATTGCTATTAGCGAGATAATACACTATAAAGGAAATGAGTTTCCATATTGGAAGGATAAGCTTATAGTTTCTAGCTTAAAAGCAAAATCATTATTTCTATTAGATATTGATCCATTAACTATGAATATCTTATCTGTAGAACGTATTTATGTAGGTCATCGCATTAGAGATATAAAAGAGATGCCTTCTGGCTCAATCGTTTTTATTACAGATGATCAAAACATAGTATTTTTAAATAAGTCTTTGAAAAGCCTGATTTTAGATGAGTCTAAAATACCATTTATTAAATAACTATTTGTCATATAATTAGATTTATAGCGATTTGCCTAATATTACTATAATCGCTAAAATCACTATATTAAGGAAAAGTTCAAACTGTAATGAGTATAAAGCCACCAAATTTAATTGTTTACGAATTAAATGAGGTCCCAAAGAGAGTAATTGATCATTATATTTTGCACCGACCATATAGCAATATTTCTAAACTATATAAAAGAGGTTCATTTATTGAGACTGTTACAAGGGATTCAGGTGAATTGCATCCTTGGAGTACTTGGCCTTCTGTCCACAGAGGAGTGACGAATGATCTTCATGATATTCGGTTTATTAACCAAGATTTAAGTTGTGCGAGTAAATATCCACCTATTTGGCAGGTATTAGAGAAATCCGGAATAAGTATTGGAATATTTGGTTCATTACAATCTTATCCTCCTTACAAGGGAGGCAATGTAAAATTCTATCTTCCGGATACCTTTTCTCCAGAATCCAAGGCTATCCCAAGAGAACTGGAATTGTTCCAAAGGTTTAATCTTCATCTAGCTAAAAGAAATAAAGCAGTTGCTCAAGGCATTCAAAAAAGAGACATAACTAATCTTAGTAAATTAATCAAAAATAATATTATATCTATTTCCGTTTTATTAAAAACATCAATTCACATGTTAAAGGAGATTTATGATAATAGAAATAAAAAAAGAAGGGCTAACATTCAAGCATTGATTTCATTTGATGTATATAAAAAATATTTAATTGATCTTGAGCCACAATACTCTACTTTTTTCTCTAATCATATAGCATCTACAATGCATAGATATTGGATGCATTCTTTCCCAGAGGATTTTGGAATCCTAGAAGACGAAAAAATTATAGATAAACAATTCAATTCAAAAAGCTTAATTAAAGCAATGGACTTAGCAGATTTTCAAATAGGAAATCTATTAAAATTGCAAGAAAATAGAGGTGGAGATTTGTGGATTATTTCAGGTTTTGGTCAAAAGGCAATTCTCAGGAATGATTTACAGGAATATGAACTACTCCTAGAAGAAGACAGTAAATTACTTAAGATTCTACAACTAGATTATAAGATGTATGAATTTATTCCAGCCATGTATCCAGATATAAATATTGAGTGTGATTCTGAACATTATGTAAATCTACTATTAAAGAATATAAATAGGTTAAAGGATATAAATAATATGCCTATTCTTCAATTACGTTATAAACCTAAGCAAAATACAGTTAATATAATTATATCTAATGTTCATGGCCTTAACGAAGCTGCTATTATATATCTAGATAATAAAGAAATAAGGATAGAAGAAGCTGGGTTTAAACTAATAAAAAGGGATTCAGGGACAGGCTATCATTCGAAAAATGGTATAATATTATTTAATAGTGATAAAACAGAAGTATTGAAAAAATTTGTTGACAGCAAAACAGGATATTTAGATATATGTAATATTTTTCAGATGACAAAAGATCATTTCAAGATAGAGTAATTAAACTTTTTATCTTTCTCTAGTTGACTAATAACTGCTAAAGGGAAAACTATTCCTGGTGGTATAAAGTTAACTCTATGTCTCTGAGCTGTCCCGACATTAAATGCTCCCGGGACACAAAATAATGTTAAGTAAATGAATGTAATGCCAAAGAAAATAATATTCAATACTCTCTTTAAATAAGTATTTTCAGAACATTTACGCAAAGCCCTTGTCCAAGTGATATAATATAAAAATAGAAATATAAAAGAGTCTAATAAAATAAACATTGATTTCATAGGGCTATTTAATACTTCACTTACTGTGGGAAACAAAGCAAGAAAGGGAAGCCTAATAAAATTACTAAACTGATAAAATCCCCCTAAGTCAACAAGAAAATACCTAGAGAAATTAGCATCTAGTGATAAAAAACTTCCTGTTACAACCATATCAATCCACTCAATGAAAAATCTATTAGTGAGATAAACTATAGTTACAATCAAGAATCCTAAAGAAAGGGTTATTATAGGTATTAGACTAAATCCCAATTGCGATGTTCTCAATGGTTTATACTTAAGTCTTATCAATGGGAATATAGTTGTAGTTATGCCAATTAAAAACAATGGTGTAACCAAAACCCCTCTTAATATATAAAGTAGTGATAAAAGACTAAACCTAAGGATTAAACTCCTTAAGTTATTCCATTTATCTATATCATTTCTTGCTAAATTCGTTCCTTCAATTACTGCATAAAAGATAGCAACAGGCCATACAAGAGCTTCTTTGGATGGAATTGCTGTCCAAACGACCATACTTGGCAATGCTAGAACTAGCCACCATAAGTATGTGTATTTATCGTAAATAAACCTTTTAACTGAACTCCACAGCAATATAGGTCCTACAATTGATAGTAGAAAGCTCGCTATTAATTTATCTTGACCAAAGAGATTTACATAAATCCATAAAGTTAATTGAGACCTCCAACTCTCAGGTTCATGATCATCTGCAAGACCCATATAATAGGTTGCATCTCCTAAACTATCAGTAAGCTCATTTAGCAGTCCATACATTACACAAACTATTATAAGTCTATAAAGTACATAAAATAAAAATTGCTTTTTAAAAGTAAAACTGTTTTTCATTCAATTTGCTATTATGTTGTTGAAAATGACATTACCTTGGCTATCAATATTTATATTGCTTCTACATTTTGCTGCTATAGTTTTATTATGTGTAATTATCAAAATAAGGCTTTGATTTAGTTCTATTAATAGTTTATCAATAAGTCGATTCTCTTTATCTGTGTCTAATGCATTTGTTGATTCATCTAATATTAAAATATTTGGTTTAACAATTAGGGCCCTTGCAATACCTAGTCTTTGTTTTTGTCCTCCACTCATATTTATAGCTTGTTCACCTAAAATTGAATCAAGTTTAAAGGGAAGACTTTGTACATAATCTTCTAATTCAGCTAATCTCAAGCAATTCCAGACGAAATCGCTATTAATATCTAAATTTGTATTGCCTAGCGTTAAATTATCTATGATATTACCATTAATTATAGGGACCTCCTGAGGAACATAACCTATAGATGATCCATTCTCTAAATAACTTGGCAATTCAATTGTTCCATGCGATGGTTTCAAAAGCCCAGATATCAAATCGACTAAAGTAGTTTTACCGCAACCAGAAGCTCCTGTTATAGATATAGTATTAGGTATATCTATCTTAAGGTTAGTATTATTAATTATATAATTTATATCATCTGCATTTGAATTACTAGAGTAAGCAAATGAGACATTCTTCAAAACAATGCTTTTGGAAGAGTTTTTGATTTTTATTATACCTTGAGGATCTCTTCTATCTAGATCTTTATTGGAAAATTCTTTTTCTTCTTTAATACTATCATATAAACCTATTATAGAATACTTATAGGTTGATATATATGCCCATATTCGATAAAGTTGCTGTAAAGTGGGCAAAAGCCTTTGAGAGGCAAATACAAATGTTATTATAAATGTTACCTGAATATTGAGAGAATTGATTTTAATAGATAATATAAATAACAAAGTTATTAATATAACTCCTAATGCTTCCAAGGCAAATCTAGGGTACTGCTCAAGAAATTCTCCTGTAGCTATCCTCTCGCGAAGTTTTCTTTCTCTTGACTCAAAATAACTACTATAATATCCTTCTGCATGAAAATGCTTAATTGTTTTTAATGAGGAAAAAGCTTCTTGAGTATATCGTGATATATCTTCATTTAAATTACCTATTTGACTAGATATTCTTTTTAATTTAGGTTTAATAATTCGAGATAATATTATATACGGTGTTATTAAGAATATTGATGAAAGCATGGTAACATTTGTATTGATATATGCTAGTAAAATTAGTATCAATACCGTAGAAAGAAGGTAACCAGAAAATAATATTATATTTTTAAATACTGCTACAAAATAAGTATTGTTTGTTCTATAAATACTAGAGTATTTGCTAAGATTAGCAGAACTTAAATCTCCATAATCTCGAGCTAATAACTGAGAATATGATGCTGAGAAAATACCTGCACTTATTTCACCAGACTGCCTACAGGCTTGCCACATAAGTAAGGTGCGGAGAACGTTGGAAAAACAAAAAACAAATAAAAATATTGATAAGGCTATTAATTTCTGTTCTAATTCATTATAAATGCTGAAATCAATTAAATTTTTAGGTATACTTAAGGCACTATTTAAAGAAAAATTATCTATGAGAACTCTATAGGTTGGCTGAACAAGAAATATAGATATAAACTCAACCAAGGATGATATTAAGACTAAGCTTATCAAGCATATAATCCTAGATCTATAAGAATCAACCTTAGAGCTTTTTAATATTAAATATATGTATTTGATTGCATTAAAAGTATCCATATTTTTTAATCCTTATAGAGTATTGAACAACCTTCGTTTGTTATTTCAGGATCGTTGATCTTATAAGATTTCATTGCTTCATTAAATCTATTTTGCTTTTCCTTAGGCACTAAAAATAAATAGAAACCACCACCACCTGCTCCTAGTAATTTGCCTGAATGAGCTCCAGCAGAGATAGCTTCTTCGTATATCGATAGAAGGTTTTCACTAAGTTTAGATCGTGGGAATGAGCTTGATTTATGTAGCCAAGATTCTCGTAAATAACTGCAGAAATCTTCATACTTCATTTCTCCATCTAAAATCTTGCTGTTAACCTTTTTTGCTATACGACAAATTTGCTTAAGAGATTCATCCTTTATCTGTTGATCTAAATTCTTATTTGCATTGTGAATATCCGAAGATGTCCTAGATATACCAGTATATAATAACAACATTTCCTGCGATATCTTTCTAACTAATTCATCACTAATGTCTAGTCTAAGTGTTCTATATAAACCATCTTCACGTATATTAATCAAGCTAAAGCCTCCTTGGCATGCTTGTATCTGATCTTGAATTCCTACATTTTCCTTTAGTATATTTTGTTCAAAATTAATTGTACTTTCTGTTAGCTCTCTTATTGAGACTTTTTTACCTAAATATGTATTTAGGCCAAGTATTAAAGCTGAAGAAAAAGAAGATGAGGACCCAAGGCCACTTCTTGCAGGTAAATCACCATCTGTATGAATTTCTAAACCTTGTTTTATTTTAAAATGATTTAGGGCTCCTCTTACTGCTGGATGATCAATTTCACTAGGATCCTTGACCTCCTCTATCTTTGACCAAGACAATCTAAACCTTGTTCCATAAAATGGTGTTAATGGTCTAAGAGTTACATAGCAGAATGAATTGATTGTTGTTCCTATTACGACAGCTCCATTATTTTTATACCAAGATTCATGGTCTGTTCCACCACCAAAAAATGAAACCCTGAATGGAGCTCTAGTTATAATCATTTATCGTTGAAGAAATGTATTGCCTGACTTATTTATTTTTATACGCCAGTAATTCAATAGATCCTCAATTGTTTGTTGATAAGAAATGCTAGGCGACCAATTTGTTTTTTTAACAAACTTACTAATATTAGGTACTTGTAAATCTGCATCGATTGGTCTAAGTCTATCAGGATCTACTTTATATTTAATTGATTTATTTGTAGACAAAGCAATTAAGTTATCTAATATCTCTCCTACCTTTAATGTTGTATTGCCACCTATATTATAATATGATCCAGGTTCAGGCGACTTATTTAATAAGGTCCAATATGCTCTAACAGCATCTCTTACATCAGCTATTGTTCGTAATGAATCAAGATTTCCAACCTTAACTATAGGCTCTTGATAACCTTTCTCAATTAGAGCTATTTGTTTTGCAAATGTTGACTCCATAAACACATCACCTCTTCGAGGTCCAGTATGAGTAAACATACGAGTGATCTGAGTGTTTAATGAAAAAGCTTCTGCATAATATCTACCAATTAAATCAGTTCCACATTTAGAAATTGCATATGGTGAAGCTGGATGAAATGATGTTTCTTCATCTATAGGTACCTTATCCTTACTAACCCTTCCAAAGACTTCTGATGATGAGCAAACATGTACTATTGCCATAGGGGAATATTTTAAAGTTGATCTTAAAATATGTTCAGTTCCATTTATATTTGTTTCATAAGTTTCAATTGGATTCGTAAAAGATACATGCGGGTAACTTTGAGCTGCTAAATGAAAGATATATTTGAACTTATATTTAGAGAAAATATTATCTACACCTATAGCATCTCTAATATCACAATGTTCGAGTTTAATCCTTTTGCCTTGATTAATTAAAGGAATATGATTGGAGATATTTTCTAATGAAGTCCTCCATCTAGATAAACCAATAATTTGCTCGTCTGTATTTTCAAGAACATAATCTAATAGATGTGACCCTACCATTCCTGTTATTCCAGTAATTAATATTGTCATGTCGAATAATTTTCTAGTTTAATAAACTGGTCTACATAATATAATATTTTCTCAATATCCTTAGACTTTAAACCTTGATGACAAGGCAATGCTAAGCCACTAGAAGTTATTGCACTTGTAACAGAGAAATCGCCATCTTTTATATGCTGGAATTTGTTCATTACAGGTTGAATTGTAAAATCACCTGCAAGAAATGGTCTTGTTTCAATTTTTTTGTCGAGCAGGAAATCTCTGAAATGCCTTCTTTGTTTGTCTAAACGCCCCTTTAGTACAAGTGGGAAGCCAAACCAACTTGAGTTTGCCTCTGGTAAAGGCTCAATAAAAGAAAATATATCTTTATGGTTTTGAAAATATTCACTGTAGATCATTGCCATCTGTTTACGATTTTCTATAAAGCTATCTAGCATTTTAATTTGCTCTATACCAATTGCGGCTTGAGGTTCAGAAAGCCTTAAGTTATAGCCAATATTGCTAAAAAGAAAACCTTTATCCAATTCTTTATATTGAGAAAATATTGGATCATTATCTTCTAAATGTCTTAACCAGCCATGAGACCTTATTGATTTTGCAAGTGATAATAATTCCTCGTCTTTAAAGCATGTAAAGCCTCCTTCAAGTGTGCAAATATGGTGAGAGTAATAAGTACTAAATGTTGATACTTCTCCAAAGGTTCCTGCTTTTCTTCCAGAGTATTCAGCGCCCATGCTTTCACAAGTATCTTCTATAATTAACATATTATTTTCATTACATAATGAACAAATTTGATTCATATCTGCAGGACATCCATAAGTATGAATAAGCATTATAGCTGATGGATTATATTTTTTAATTAAGCTTTTTAGATGATAAGTATCTATATTATAATCAGTATCATTAGCATCACAAAAAACAGGTACAAGGCCATATTGGACAAGAGGGAATACAGTAGTGGACCATGATAGAGCGGGCACTATTACTTTATCACCTACAGATAATCGGCCTGATTGCATTAGAGTTGATATTGCTAATAGGTTTGCAGAGGAACCTGAGTTGCATGAAAGTGATTTAAAGGAGCCTCCTAAATAATCTGAATATGATTTTTCATAGAAATCAACCAATTTACCCATAGTAATCTGATTTCTAACTATTGCTCTAATGCAAGAATAAGCAGAGGAAGATTCTATAGTGGAATCATGTAACCTAATTGGTTTATTTTCGTTAGTTTCCTGAATAGCTCTTATTGAATATAGCTTTTGTATACATATTTGCAATTCGTTTAAAGCAGAATCAAATTCAGCACCAAATTCATTGTCATGTTTTAAATAAGACATTAGAATGGTCCCCTAAATGATTTAATCTCTGGACTTTCATCGATCATTATATCATCATCTATGTTACATAATTCTAATATATTTTTTGCTATAGAGGTTGGGTTTGGATAATAATAATTTTCTAGAGTTTTTGGAGTTGGGCATGGGCTATCTGAATAGCCCATTATTTTAGACTTTCCCATAAATCCATTTAAATAAAGTTCACAAAGAATATCTTTAGCTATTGAGCATTTTGTCCAACCATTATCTATGATTAATAGATTTTTATTTTTCATTGCAGACTCGAGAATAACTTCTGTAGAAATATTATCTAGTCTAACAATACTAAAATGATCTGAGGTTATATTCATTTTAGAACTTAATTCCTCAATAGCTCTACTTGCCTCAAGAGACATATGAGATATTGAAACAACTGTAATATCATTGCCAGATTCTAGCTTCCTGATACTAGGCTCATAACCTTCTTCTATATATACATTGCCTTTATTGCTATATAACATTCTATTTTCCACAATGATAACTGGATTTTCATACTTAGTAGCCCATAATATAGTATTAAACATGTCGTGAGGTGTAACAGGTGCAACTACAGTCAGTCCAGGTATTGATGATAAAAAACTATGAAATGATTGAGAATGTTGTGCGCCTTGCCCCCAGCTCCTTCCTATAATTGCCCTAACTATTAATGGGCAGGAATCCTTGCCATTTGATAAATATTTTACTTTCGCAGCTAAATTAATAAGCTGATTCATGCAAAGCAACAAAAAATCAAATCTCTGATGTACATGAATAGGCCTGAATCCATTTAAGGCCATGCCAATCCCTATCCCAGTCATTGCATCTTCAGATAGAGGTGTATCAAAGCATCTGTTGCCACCAAATTCTTCTACTAGTCCTTCTGTGGTCCCGTACATTCCTTTAGGGTCATCTACGCCTAAGCCATATACAAGTACTTTTGTGTCTCTACGCATAGAAAGTTTAATTGCCTGACCACAAGCTTCTCCATAACTAAGTAATTGATATTTTTCCATGATTATTAGTATACAAATTGGGTCAGATTTGTTAGGTCACAATCCTTCTCTTTTAAAGCAGAAGAAAACAACTTCTGAACTTTATCTTCTGCATCTTTGGATTCTCTTAAAACAAATTCATCAGATACACCCCATAAGTTAGGGTTACTTTCAATATCAAATTTTTTCCAATAATTCAACTCACTCTCATCTCTATAACCCAAATGCCAGTCTGTAGCGACACCAACATGCTCATACCATCTATAGCACCTCACAATATGGAATAAAGGTTCACCTAGTCTTACTTGCTTGATTGAATCTTGGACTTTTCCAACCAACTTAATTGGATCCTCATAAGTTGATTCATCAGTATTCATATTCCATGATTGAACTCTTGTTTTGTATGAGCTCGAAGGGGTCCTTGCTTCTTTAGATGAATGAATGGCTAACCCATTATCCTCACATGCAAATAAAATAGGTAATGACTTTAATGATGCATAATTTATAGACTCAATAAAAACGCCTTCTTCCATTGCGCCGTCACCAAACTGACATATAACAATCCTGTTTCCACCATCTTCTTGATTAAGGCGTTGTTGTGCTTCGGCTATGCCCACTGCAATTGGGATCCCTGATGCAACTATCGCACTCGTCCATGTCATCCCCTTGTCATGGCAACCCAGATGCATTGATCCAGCTCTTCCTCCAAACTCTCCTGTTTTTTTTGCGAATAGTTCATCAGTAATCTTCTGGGGGTTGTCAGTCAAAGCCAGGGATAATGCATGACTTCTATAGTTCCCAATTACCTTGTCTTTCCTTTTAACATGAGAAGCCAATAATACGCTGAACAATTCCTGTCCAATACTAAGATGAACTGGTGACTTAATTACGTCGGAAGAGTACACATCTATTATTTTCTCTTCAAATTTCCTTATAAATAAGATCTTTTTTATGATTTCTTCCATTCCATGCTATTTGGAAAATGCATAAGAATTATAACCTAATGCTTCTTGACAGAGATGGAACAATAAACATAGATGAAGATGGCTACTCCCATGATTATAATAAATGCATATTATTTGATGATGTTTATGAGTTTTTTACTAGAATAAATTATAATATAAAGGTATGTGTTGTTACCAATCAATCAGGTATAGGGAGAGGCTTATTTAGTCTTAATCAAATGAATGAATTCAATAATAAAATTAATAGTTTAATTAGAAAAAACTCTGATCATCCAGGCATAGATAAATTCTTTTATTGTCCGCATAAACCAATTGACTTATGTAATTGTAGAAAGCCAAAAACTGGTCTTATCGAAAAGGCATTGAATTACTATCAATGTAATTCAGAAAATTCTATACTTATAGGAGATAAGACTACTGATCTATTAGCAGGAAAGGGATGTGGGGTCAAGTCATACTTATTGAAAAGGGGTGTGAATGGACAAAATAATATTCATGAAAATAATTACATATCTAGCTTATTAGATCCATCTCTCGAATTTCTTTTCTATTAGAGTAAGGCTATTAGTAATAAATTTATTTTGTTACAAGCGATTAATATAAGAAATGCTCTCTGGACTTTCATTGATAGTAATAGCAAGATATGTTTATTCATGTTTATCTTATTTTAAGATCTTAAAATGAATCAGGCTGAAGAATCAGTTCCCAACATATATGAACATCGGCCAATACTTTTGTTAGCGAATAGCAGTTGGTATCTCCAGCATTATAGGAGTCACTTAATATCTTCACTTAAACAGCTAAGGTTTAGTGTATTAGCTTTATGTCCATATGATTCGTCATCAGCATTTCTTTCGACTTTACTCACTCATATACCATGGAGAATAAAGAGATCGAATGATCTAAGCTTAATATCACTTTTTGCATCTACTTTAAAACTTTCAATATTTATAAGAGCTATAAAGCCAAAAATCTTACATTCGCATACATTAAAAGTCAACCTTATTACAGCCTTTGTCTCTTCCATTTATGGAATACCTACTGTAATTTCTTTTGCTGGAATGGGCAAACTATCTAAAAAAAAGTTTATCTATAGGCTAATATTTATATGTATTTTAAAGCTAATTAATTTCTTTTCTAATAGGCAAAGAAATACAAGGTGGTCATGGCAATTAAGTCGTAATAGGACTTACTTTATATTTCAGAATCCCAAAGATATGAATCTATATAAAGCGATTATTTCATCTCCCATTAATAATAGCAAAATAATTCATGGCTCTGGAGTTCCAGATAGATACTTAGAGCATGGTTTCAACTCTAATTTATGGATGAAACAGAAAGAATCGGAAAAGGAAATACCAACTTGTACATTCATTTACTGTGGAAGACTTTTGCAATCTAAAGGTATAGGCATATTTTTATCTTTGTCTGAAATTCTCCCTGAGCATGAATTTGAAGTTTATGGTGGTATAGATCCATCTAGTAAAGATTCACTATCATCTAATGAAATACAATTATTAAGTAAAAAACACAAAAATCTAAATTTCCATGGTGAAACTATCGATCCTTTACTTAATTGTAATTTTGATTTTCCTATATTAGTTTTACCATCATCTTATGGCGAAGGATTCCCAAGGTCTATTGTTGAAGCATTTTCTGTTGGGATACCTGTTATATGTTCACAATCAGCATCATGTGATGTATTTACTAAAGAAAATATTTATCTCCCTTTGAATAATACTCCTATCTCATATAAAGATTCTTTTAAAGAATTGATTCATCAATATCAAGAAGGTTCCATAACAAATAAAATAAAAACTTGTTTTGAACTTACCAAAGAAACTTTCTCAGAGAGAAAAATTACATTAGAAACCATAGAGATTTATAAACAGCTTTTGGAAAACAAGAGTTCTTACCTACTTTCAAAGGATACTGAATCGTTGAAAAACTGGCTTTCACAATAAGAGTTCTTTTTTTAACCCCTTCTTTTAACTATAATGTGATCATAAGTTGTCCCTTTACTAGGATTCTTTGTCAGGCACCTCTCTGCTACTAGTGCTTAGCGTAATTGCAAGTACCTTTCTAACTATAGTTTTAACACCTCCATTGAGAAGGTTAGGAGAAAGGCTAAACATAATTGACAACCCAAATGAAAGAAAACAGCATAAAAAGCCTTTAGTAAGAATTGGAGGAATTGCAATTTTCATAGGTTTCTTTTTAGCTTTACTTTTCTCAATAGTTTTATCAGGAGATTGGCTATCAATTCTTAACTATAAAATCTTCTTAATTGCTATAGGAGGTGCATTCTCTTTTTTTCTAATAGGGCTTTTTGATGATTTGTTTGAGATTTCACCATTTTATAGATTGTTTTTTCAAGTCTTACTAGCAATAATCCTTTGGGGTTTTGATATTCGTGTTCAGGTTATTGATTTAAGTTGGCTTTCCAGTAATATTGAAATAATATCAATACCTGATTTCTTTAGTTTATTAATTACAGTTATTTGGATAGTAGGTGTTACAAATTCAATCAATTGGCTTGATGGATTAGACGGTCTTGCTTCTACTATCTTATCAATTAATTCTATAGCATTGATAATTATATGCTTGTCATTTAATAACTATTTATTTGCTTTATATTCTGCTGCTCTCTTAGGAAGTTCCTTAGGTTTCCTTCGCTATAATTGTCAACCAGCTTTAATACTAATGGGAGATTGTGGTTCTTATTTCCTTGGCTTTTCCCTTTCTATTATTAGTATAATTGGTCTTTCTAAAGAGAACCTTGGCCTAAATCCATTATTAGCATTATTAATTTTGTTTATTCCCTTAGCAGACATGGTTTTTGTTATTTTAAATCGACTAAAGAGTGGTCGATCACCTTTTCATCCTGATAGGAGTCACATACATCATAGAATGCTTGCAAAGGGTATTTCATTAAACAAATCATTGCTAACTATTTGCTCAGGCTCATTATGTAGTTCTTCTTTGGCATTATTTATTGCACTAAAATAAGAAAGAGTAAATATTTAAATCTCTAATTAATTCCAGAAAACTTGATCATATTTTAATGATTATAGAATTCCTTATACCATTTTACAAACTTCCTAATCCCTATAGAAAGAGGCGTATTTGGCTTGAACCCTGTCCAGTTTTCTACTATACTTGTTTCAGCTGATGTTGCCTGAACATCTCCACTTTGCATTGAGCAAAATATTTTTTTAGCCTTGACTCCTAATTCATTTTCTATAGTTTGAATAAAATCAATTAAATTCACTGGCTTACTATTACCTATATTAACTATTTTGTATGCATTCCAACTAGATGAAGGATCTGGTGAATCCTTTTGAAAGTTAATATCAGGAGTTGCTGGCTTAGCAATTAATCTAGTAATTATTTCTATAACGTCATCAATATAAGTAAAGTCTCTACTCATATTTCCATTATTGAAAATTTGAATTGGCTTATTAGAAAGAATTGCTTTAGTGAAAATCATTGGCGCCATATCTGGCCTCCCCCATGGGCCGTAGACAGTAAACAATCTTATTCCAGTACAAGATATCCCATATAAATGACTATAGCTATGTGCCATTAGTTCATTTGCTTTTTTTGTTGCTGCATAAAGACTGACGGGATGGTCAACTCCATCTTTTTCAGAAAATGGCACCTTTGTATTTCCTCCATATACAGAGCTGCTACTTGCAAAGATCAAGTTATCTATTGGAAATCTTCTACAACATTCAAGGATATTGGCAAAACCAACTAGATTGGAATTGACATACGCACTGGGGTTATCTATAGAATATCTAACCCCTGCCTGAGCTGCCAAGTGAACAACCACCTGAGGAGAGTTATCTTTAAAAAGTTTTTCCAATAATTCTTTATCCTCAAGATCTACTTTAAAAAAATGCCACTTCCCCAAAAGTTTGCTTGAGGTTTTTTCAAGGACTCCTAATCTTGCTTCTTTTAGAGATATATCATAATAGGAGTTAAGGTTATCCAATCCGTATACATCATTCCCATTTTCTATAAGTTTCTGACAAAGGTGGAAGCCAATAAAACCTGCAGATCCTGTAACTAGAATTCTCACTTTAATAATTAAACTCCATTAATTAGTACTTTAATAGTGAAGGGATCAAATTAGAAGTATTTATCTTTTCAGACTCCATTCCCTAACTCCCATACATTTATACCAAATTCTTTTGCTTGCTTTGTATTTGCAATGGACCTTGTATCAAACAACCATGCTGGTTCTCTTAAAACATTGGATAATAATTCCCAATTTATTTGTTTAAATTCACGCCATTCAGTTAAAATTACAATTGCATCAGCGTCATTTGCTGCTTCAACAATTGATTCGCAAAATGACCAAGATCCTTCCTGATTAGTGCTTGAGTCTCGATTATTTTCATCTAATTCTAAATCTTTTTCTATTTGATTTTTACTTACTTTAGGGTCATAAATACATAAATTGGCACCTTCTTCTATTAATTCCTTACATATACTTATAGCAGATGATTCTCTCGTATCATTTGTATTTGCTTTAAATGCAAATCCGAAAATAGCTATATTTTTCCCAGTAATTGTACCAAACAGCTTCTCTATAATGATTTTTGCTATTCTCTTTCTTTGCCAGTTATTAATATCAACAACTTTTTGCCAATATGATGAAACTTCATAGAGTCCATAATGATTACATATATATACTAAATTCAGGAGATCCTTTTTGAAACAACTTCCTCCGAAACCAGGCCCTGAATTCAAGAAATATTTCCCAATTCTCTTGTCAGCTCCTATTGCTAGAGAAACATCTCTAATATCTGCCCCTGTAGCTTCACAAAGAGCTGAGAAAGAGTTAATAGAACTAATTCTTTGGGCAAGAAAAGCATTTGAGATTAGCTTTGACAGTTCAGAGCTCCAAAGGTTAGTAGTCAATATTTTCTCTTTATCTACCCAATTTAAATAAATTTCTATTAAGGAATTAATAGCCTCATTATCTTCGCCACCAATTAATACTCTATCGGGATTCTCCAAGTCATTTATTGCGGTTCCTTCAGATAGAAATTCAGGGTTTGATAAAACAAAAAAACTTTTAAGCTTAGATGTATCATTAATTAAATCTCTTTTTGGTGCCTCTAGTATTTGTTTAATAGTTTGTGCTGTCCTAACTGGCAGTGTACTTTTCTCAACCACAATTGCTTTATCCTTAGCATATCTTGAGATTTGCCTTGCAGATGCTTCAACCCACTTGAGATCACTAGCTTGTCCTGCTCCTATACCTTTGGTTTTTGTTGGTGTATTGACAGATATAAATATCATGTCTGCGAATCTAAGTTTCTCTTCTATTTGAGTTGAAAAATGGAGATTTATGCCTCTTGATTTTATAATTAACTCTCTCAGACCTGGCTCAAAAATTGGCAACCTAGAGAGATCAGAATCATTCCAGTCCTTTATACGCTTTTCATTTAAATCAACAACATTTATATTAATATGTGGGCAATGATGAGCAATTACTGCCATTGTAGGACCACCTACGTATCCAGCCCCTATACAGCAAATTTCTTTAATTTGAATGCTCATTTATTTAATTATGATATAAGCCTTTTAGAAAAATCTAATTATAGGCTCTTGATCATATGATTGCAACTTTAGTTAATCCAATTGAGTTTTTTAGCATAATAACGATGTATCATTAAAATATACTAGATAGCTAATAAATGAAGAGAGTTTTAATAACTGGTGGGGCTGGATTCATAGGTAGTCATACTTGCTTGGTTTTGCTTCAAAAAGGTTATGAAGTTTTTGTGATAGATTCATACATAAATAGTTCTAATAAATCTCTTGAAAGAGTAATTAAGATATGTGAGGACAATAAATTTTCAGTTTCTAATAAATTGCACGTTATTAAAGGTGATTTAAGAGATGAACATATTTTAAAAAAAATATTTTCAGATGCCTCATTAGATGGTCAATCTATTGATGGTGTTATTCATTTTGCTGGGTTGAAATCAGTTAGAGAATCCGTTGGAAACCCTTTAAAGTATTGGGACGTAAATGTAAATGGCGCAATTAATTTATTAAAAGTTATGGATCATTATAAATGTAGATCAATTGTTTTTAGCAGTAGCGCAAGCATTTATGGAAATACTTATGAGAATAATATTAATGAGGAATCTGAAGTAAAACCAATTAATCCTTATGGAACAACAAAAGCTGTTGTGGAAAATCTATTAAGTAATATCTCACTTAGCTCGCCTGGGAAATGGCGAATCGCAAACTTACGTTATTTCAATCCAATAGGTGCTCATACTTCAGGACTGATAGGTGAAGATCCTTTAGGTACACCTAATAATATATTCCCTCTAATTTCAAAGGTGGCGACAGGTAATATTGAAAAGTTAAATATTTATGGCAATGATTGGCCAACTCCAGATGGAACTGGAGTAAGAGACTATATACATGTAATGGATGTTGCAGATGGTCATGAAAAGGCTTTCGAATACTTATTAAGTAAAGAACCACAAGTTCTAAATTTGAACTTAGGAACAGGAAAAGGTACTAGTGTTTTAGAATTGATACATACTTTTGAAAAAGTTAATAATATCAAAATACCTTATGTTTTTACTGGTCGAAGAGAAGGAGATGCCTTTCGAGTAATAGCAGATAATTCATTGGCAACATGTCTTTTAAATTGGACCCCAAAAAGAAGTCTAGAAGATATGTGCTATGACGGTTATAAATGGCAATCTTTAAATCCAAATGGATTCTTATACCCCCATTAAATTTATAATTGAATTTTTATAAGATTTATATTGAAATACTCTTAGAGCTAAATCTTCTTTGAAATTTTTCATTCATCTGTTCATGAACTGTTTAATAAAAGTAAATTTCTAACGCTCCGTTCAGGATTCGAACCTGAGACCCACTGCTTAGAAGGCAGTTGCTCTATCCAGCTGAGCTAACGGAGCTCGGAAGACTAATGATGCCCAAAATTAGCTTTAATAAAAGACAGGAAGACACCATTGCTTTGCCGTATGTACAACATTACTAACATTTAGTCATATAGGCCATCTAAATTCAGGGCTGCAAACAAAGTTGTCTAAATTCAATTGAGATTTATTTTCAAGCGCCTTGCTTTGCAGAGCAGAGAAGTGGCTGTTTAGCTTATGTTTTATAGTTTTCTGCATTAAGAGCTAGAATTCTCGTTACTCTAATAGTCAGAGAGGGAAGAAGTAATATTTAAATTTCACCTAGTGGAATAGGTTCCAAAGTAAGTTAATAAGGATATTTGAATAGAATTTTGTGGCTAAAAAACTCACAGAAATTCTAAAAAAAGAAATCTTCGAAGGATTTTCTTCAGGTATTTCCCTTAGCGCTCTTGCTAAGTCCTATGGATGCACTCCAGCAACAATTACAAGAGCAGTTAAAACTTTTTTAACAGAGGATGAGTATGTTCAATTAAAAGAGAAAAGAGCTAAAAAAGCCCGCTCATCTAATAGGCTCGAAAGCAAGTCTAAAGCTTCAAGAATTTCTGAAAAAGATACTGCTATAAAGCCAGAGGTATCCAATGTCTCTAATAACATTAATATTGATTCAAAGGAATTAGCTGGGGAGATAAATGGAGAGAACGAAAAACCAATCAATTTAGAGACCAATTCTCCTGATAATCAAATAGGTATGTTTAGGGAGATTGCCCCTTTGAATTCAGACCCTTTCTGCGAGGATCAGAAAGAGATTGCTTGCATTCCACTTGAATCAGAAGCATTACCACAAATTGTATATATGTTAATTGATAAAAAGAATGAACTTGATTCAAAAGCTCTAAATGAATTCTCAGAGTGGAGTTTCCTTTCAGATCAGGATAAAGCCAGATTGGCAATTCCTCTATACTCAAATCAACGTGTTGCTAAAAGAAATTGTGGTAGAAGTCAAAAAGTTTTAAAAGTTCCTGATTCGAGAGTATTCATTCTTTCTTCTTCGTATTTACTTTCCAAGGGTATTACTAGATTAATAATGGATGAATCTTTAATCGCTATTGATAATTTATCTAAATAACATTTTCTAATATCTTGACTGCTTAAGAGGCATCAAAAAAGTTGTTGCCAAACCGCCGGTTAAGGAACCTAATGCAATTGAAATGCCAATTAAGAAGCCTGATGGCAATTTCTCTGTAGAAGAGATACCTAAATTAACACTATGTCTTTCACTTAGGTTTTGAGAGCCTAAGGCTAACATCAAAACAAGAAGCGAAGTCTGCGCTATGCTAATTCCCAAGATAAAGGCTTTGCGCATTATAGCAAGTTGGATTTATATAGAAGATATTATAGAGATAAGATAATTTATGCACTGATATTCTTGTTATTATTTTCATGAATTAGTGAATAAAGAAAGTTTCGTGGATATCCTGTTCTTTGCGCTATTTCCTTGACTGCATTATTTGTACTCGATCCATTGCTAATAAGCCTTTTAACTTCTTCAATTAATTCATTGACATTAATTTCTACTTTCTTTATTCCTTTTGCACCACCTAAAACAATGGTAAACTCACCTCTTGGCTTTGTATCTAAAAAATAATTAATTGCATCACCAATTGTTGGTCCAATTTGCTCTTCATGTTTTTTAGTAAGTTCTCTTGAAATACTAATGGGCCTTTCTTCTCCACATAAATCACTTAAATCTTTTAAAAGTTTCAGGAGCCTATATGGAGATTCATAGATTACTGTAGTTCTTTTTTCTTGAGCAATTAAATTTAAAATTAATTTTCTCTCTTTTGTTTTAGAAGGCAAGAATCCTTCGAAGCAAAATCTTTGTGAGGGGAGCCCACTTATTGCCAAGGCAACTGTTGCAGCACATGGTCCTGGCACACATATAACATCATGCATCGTTTTTCTTGCCGCAGCTATAAGCTCTTCTCCAGGATCACTAATGCTAGGCAAACCTGCATCAGTTATTAGAGCAATGCTTTCACCTTTATCAAGTAGTTCAATAATAATCGGGACTCTTGCACGTGTATTGTGCTGATGAAAGCTTAAAAGTTTAGTTTTAATGTTAAAGCTGTTAAGAAGTTTCTTACTGTGTCTAGTATCTTCGCATGCAATAACTGAAACTTTTGAAAGAAGATTTTTTGCTCTTGTTGAGAAATCTCCAAGATTACCTATAGGAGTTCCTACTATATAAAGAACACCTGGTTTTGGTTCAAGTTGATTTTTTGAAATGAAACCTGTTTCTAGATCCATTATGAATACAAAGGTCGAACTGCCAAAGAAAGTAGATTTGGATGATTTGTTGCAGAAGCTTAGGGTCCTTAGTTGGGGCGCCGCAGACATCTTGAAGGCTTATGCAAAAGGAGAGAAACCTCCATATGGATTCCCTCAAGCTTTAAATGTTCAAGAGGGAGGAGATGGTCCCGTCTCAGCAGCAGATCTTGCAGTTAATAGCTGGCTGATTAATGGCTTGAATTCTAATTTCCCTCTTGTTTCTTGGACTGTGGTTAGCGAAGAAACGGCAAAGGAGCAAATTGTAAAAGGTGTTCCTATAGAAGATGAGTGGATATGGATTTTAGATCCTCTTGATGGAACAAAGGACTTCCTTCAGAAGACAGGGGAGTACGCAGTCCATTTAGCTTTAGTTAAGAGCAATGAGCCTATTTTAGGAGTTGTTTTGATACCTGAGTTGGAAGAACTTTGGATTGGATTAATTGGATCTGGATCATGGTGCGAAGATAGATTGGGTAATAAGAAACCGTTTTCCTTTAGTGATAGAGATCAAATCTCAGAAATGATACTTGTTTCAAGTAGAAATCATAGGGACGGAATATTAGAAGATTTGCTGGAACGCATACCTTTTGCTGAAAAAAAAGCAGTCGGTAGTATCGGTTGCAAAATTGCTAAAATCTTAAAAGGTGAGGCTGATTTTTATTTATCTCTATCTGGGAAATCAGCCCCAAAAGACTGGGATATTGCTGCTCCTGAAATTATTCTTAAGGCTGCAGGTGGTAAATTTACCCATGCTAATAATAAAGCAATTTCTTATAACACTGGAGATATCAATCAATGGGGATGCATAGTTGCCAGTCATGGAAGGCACCACGAAGAACTATGTAAAACCATTCAATATGAGTTATTAACTATTGATCAAAACATTTTACTTTAATCAAAAGATAGAAGTCCTATTTACATTAAAGGAGCTACTGGCGTAGGCGTTGGTTGAGGGTAATACTGCATATCTCCATTCTGTGGAATACCTCTGAGAGTAAGATTTATTCTTCCTCTATTATCAATTTCTCTAACTCTTACAGTAACCTCATCGCCTACTTTCACGACGTCTTCAACCTTCTCAACTCTTGCTTCCGATAATTGTGATATGTGAATCATTCCTTCTTTGCCAGGAAGTATTTCTACAAATGCGCCAATTGGGATAATTCGTGTTATTGAGCCTTTAAACACTTCACCTTCATGAACTTTCCTGGTAAGACCTTCAATTATCTTCTGAGCTTCTTCAGCTGCAACGCCATCATGAGATGCGATTGTGACTATGCCACCATCTTCAATATCGATTTTAGTATTCGTGCGTTCTGTAATTCCTTTAATTGTTCTCCCACCTGGACCAATAACAGTTCCTATTAACTCAGGGTCTATTCTAAAACTTAAAAGTCGTGGAGCATGTGGGGACAATGCCTCACGAGGCTTGTCTATTGCTTCGACCATCTTTTCGAGGATATGCGTTCTTGCAGGTTTTGCTTGATTAATTGCATCTGCGATAGTTTTTACAGGTAGTCCAGATACTTTCATATCCATCTGCAAAGCAGTGATGCCTTTTTCGGTACCGGCAACTTTGAAATCCATATCACCCAAGAAATCTTCAATTCCTTGAATATCAGTTAAAATCCTAACTTCCTTTCCTTCTTTAATTAGTCCCATAGCTGCTCCACTAACAGGAGCCTTTAAAGGTACTCCTGCATCAAGCAGTGCGATTGTACTTCCACATACAGATCCCATTGATGTTGAGCCATTTGAACTAAGTACTTCGCTAACAACCCTCAAAACATAAGGAAATGATTCTTTAGCTGGCAGTACTGGAATAATTGCTCGTTCTGCTAAAGCACCATGGCCAACCTCTCTTCTCCCTGGAGTCCTCATTGGTCTAGTTTCACCAACAGAATATGGAGGGAAATTATAGTGATGAATATAAGTTTTATCAGGACTAGGGTTTAAGTCATCCATTTCTTGAGCATCACTTGGTGTTCCTAATGTTGCAGTCGAGAGGACTTGAGTTAATCCTCTTTGGAACAACCCTGAACCATGTACTCTCTTTGGCAGGACTCCAGCTTCTGCAGATATCTCCCTAACTTCATCAAGAGCTCTACCATCAACTCTTTTACCATCTTTTACAATTTGTTCTCTCATTAGCTTCTTGGTTAAAGCTTTAAAGCTAGTTGAGACTAATTTTGGATTTGCAGAAGTCAACTTCTTAACTGCATTATCATCTTTTAGGGAATCTATTTTCTCAACACAGTTAGATTTAATTTCATCGAGTTTAAGATCTCTATCCTCTTTTGAAAGCTCAAATTCTTTTAAAAGAGCACTAATTGCTTTTGTACAATTTTTTTCCAAATATGCAGGGACTGTTTCATCTGTTTTTTGTTCTTCAGGTTTTACTTGAGTCATTCCTGAATCTTTAAGAATAGATTCTTGAGCTTTAATTAATTCATTAACTGCTTCGTAACCAAAATCAATGGCTTCGATTACATCTTGTTCCGAAAGTTGATTGGATCCAGCTTCTACCATTACAACCCCATCAGGAGTTCCAGCAACTACTAAATCCAAATCGCCTCTTTCAATTTCTCTGAAACTTGGATTTAGAACAAAGTCATCACCGAGCAAACCGACTCTCACTGCAGCCATTGGGCCATAAAAGGGAATCCCTGCCAAAAGTGTTGACATAGATGCGCCTGTAACTGCAAGGACATCAGCAGGAACTCTCTCATCTAATGAAAGGCAAGTTGCTACTACCTGTATGTCATCTCTCATCCAACTAGGGAAAAGTGGCCTTAGTGGTCGATCTATAAGTCTAGAGATTAAGGTTGCTCTTTCAGGAGGACGGCCTTCTCTCCTCATAAAGCTGCCAGGAATTCTCCCTGCGGCATAAAGTCTTTCCTCATAATCACAACTTAGAGGAAGGAAATCAGCACCTTCTCTAGCTTGCCCTTGGGTAGCAGTTACGAGGACGGCAGTATCACCGCATTCGATCATTACTGATCCACCAGCTTGTGGGGCATATCTCCCTGTGGTTAGCCGTATTTCCCGACCATCGAAAGAGACCGACGTTGTCTGACCTTGCACGTTGTGTTTGCTTATGTCTTTTTATATGTGAACATTCTTGCACTTGATAGGCACTTCTTGATTGTTAAATATGCAATTACTTGTTTTTCTTATGTGCTCTTAGATGTCCTTTTTACCCGAAAAACCTTTAGGCAAAAGACATTTGATGCAAACACCCTAATTTTTGAGTTAAAGGTAAATTCTTGATTTCCCTATTTACCAACTTGATTTAACTACTCCAGGCAGCTCACCTTTATGAGCTCTTTCTCTTAATTGATTACGACAAAGTCCAAAATCTCTATAGACTCCTCTAGGTTTTCCTGTTGCCCAGCAACGATTTCTCATTCGGCTAGGTGCACTGTTTCTTGGCAGCGCCTGAATCTTCCTATGTATTTCCAAGCGTTCCATAGGATCTTTAGCAGATTTGAATTGATCTAATAGGCTTTTTCGCTTTGAAGCATAACGTTCGACTAGTTTTTTGCGCTTTACATCACGCGCAATCATAGATTTCTTGGCCATGTAAGTCTTGTCTTTTTACATTTGTAAGATTTTACCTCCTTGCCCTAAAGTTTTTGGTTATCTATTGGTCATTTGCTGAAATATTTCCAATTGACTTGTATCGCGAATAATAAGCAAGATGCTGAGACCAACCAGAAGAACAAACCCAGATTGCATAAATACAAGCTGAACCTTTTCTGGGATAGGTCTGCCTCTTATTGCTTCAATAATAATTAGTGTGAATTGCCCGCCATCAAGCAAAGGGAATGGAAGCGAGTTCAAAACAGCAAGGTTAATAGATATTAATGCCGCGAATAATATTAAACCTTGAGAGCCTTGCCCTGAAAGCTGTGCACCAAGTTCAACAATCTTTACAGGTCCACTAAGTTGTTTTGATGTAGCACTAAAGTCTGTAAATAAACTCTTATAACCTTGTATGGTCTTTATTAATATATTGGAAAATTTTAAATTAGTATAATTTAATACCTCACCAAAGCCCTTTGCTGGCCTGAGATTACTCTCCATATTAGGCTGCAATTGAGCACCAACTTTTCCTTTCCCCTGATAATCTGTAGGGGTTATTTTTATTATTTCCTTAATTCCATTAGTACTCTTTTGTAATGAAATTAATTGACCTGGTGATGCCTGAATTTCATCGACCAAAATCTTAACTGCATCTTGTCCTGTCCCTAGGGGAATGCCATTAATACCAAAGATCTTATCCCCAGCATGTAATCCAGACATTGCTGCCGCTTGATTTTGCTGAACATCTACAATAAGAACTCCAGGATCAGGCTGGCTAGGGAGCCCAGCAAAGGTTGCCTGTCCAAATAAAACGAACCAAGCTATTAACAAATTTGCAATAACACCAGCAGAAATAACAAATAATCTCTGTAAAACTGGCCTATTGGAAAGCAAGTCTGGATCATCTCTAGCAATCTCCGAATCATCATCATCATCAGGGAATGATACAAAGCCACCTAAAGGCAAAGCTCTAATCGAGTAGGTCACCCCCTGAAATTCTTTTTTAAGTAGTGCAGGTCCAAAACCAATAGAGAATCCACTAACTCGAATACCTTGAACAGTTGCAGCTAAAAAATGCCCTGCTTCATGAAAGAAAATTAATATTGCCAGGACACTCACTGATGCAAGTAAATTCATATTTTTTATCTAGAGGTTAATTGTTTTTGACCAAAATAAGGGACTAATGCTTTAGGCAGAAGAACATTTCCATTAGGCTGTTGCCCATTTTCCAGAATTGCTGCCATTGTCCTTCCAATTGCTAATCCGCTTGCATTAAGGGTATGTAAAAGCTTGGTTTTCTTGCCTTCCTTTGTTCGAATTGAAGATCTCCTGGCTTGAAAATCATCACATATGCTAGAACTTGAAATTTCTCGATATGCATTAGCTCCAGGAAGCCACACTTCCAAATCGTATGTACTGGCTGCTGAGAAACCTAAGTCGCCAGTACAAAGCTCCATAACTCTATAAGGCAATTCTAATTCTTTTAAAACAGCTTCTGCATCAGCTGTGATTTCTTCATGAGCATCTTTAGATTGATCTGATTGAACAAACCAATAAAGTTCTACTTTGTTGAATTGATGTAGTCTGATCAACCCCCTAGTGTCTCTCCCATAGCTTCCAGCTTCTCTTCTAAAGCAAGGGCTGTAAGCAACATATTTAAGAGGCAAATGATCAGATGGAATAATTTCATCTCTGTGTAAAGACGTTAAAGGGACCTCTGCTGTAGGAGTTAGCCATAGATCATCGTCAGTGCAACGAAAGCTCTCTTCAGCAAATTTTGGGAGCTGCCCAGAGCCTTCAAGACTTGAAGTATTAACAAGAGCAGGTGGAAGTATTTCTGTGTAACCTTTTGCGGCATGCATATCAAGCATAAAGTTGATCAATGCCCTCTCCAACCGTGCACCTTGACCGAAAAGAGTGACAAAACGACTTTTAGCAATACGTACAGATCTCTCAGTATCAATAAGGCCCAGTTCGTCCGCAATTTGCCAATGCTCTTTATATTGCTTCCCTCTTAGTGGACTACCCCATTTGCGAATTTCACAATTATCACTTTCATCTTTCCCTTCAGGACAATTTGCATGAGGAATATTTGGGTAATGAAGAATCTTTTCTTTGATTGACTTTGCTAGAGCTTTTTCTTTTTCTTCCAGAGTGCTTACTTTTGATTTTATTTCATTACCTTTTTTTCGCAAAGAAGATAATTCATCAGAATTAGCCATTTCACCTGATTTAATTTTTTGACCTACTTCTTTACCAATTAAATTCCCTTCTGCTTGTAATTCACTTCTTTGTTTCTCAAGTTGTATAAGGTTTTCACTAGCAATTTTAAGTGAAGTTAAATCAACTTTTAAACCACGGCGAGACAAGCCTTGTTCTACAAAAGCAGTATTTTCTCTAATTTCTCTTGGATCTAGCACTAGCTTTTCTAATGGATATTAAGTGATGCTGGTCTTGCTCTACCAGAAGAGGCCCAGTCTTTTAGGAAATCAAGTTGTTCTTTTGCTGTTTTCGAAAGAGGTATTAATTGAGTAGCAGCAAGTATTAAATCTGTTTCCATAAGTTCTCTCCTCTCAGAAAAGGCATGATGCATTGCCTCAATAACTGTTTGTTCAAGTTCTGCTCCAGAAAAACCTTGAGTACGGTCAACAACTGTCTCAATAGGCAAACTTAAATTAGGACGCCTATGGCTTATATGAAGTTCAAGAATTTTATATCGCTCTGATTGTGTTGGAAGATCCAGTAAGAAGATTTCGTCAAACCGTCCTTTTCTAAGCAATTCTCCTGGCATTCGATCAATCCCATTCGCAGTTGCGACAACAAATACAGCACTTTGTTTTTCTGCCATCCATGTCAAAAGATTTGCTAAGACTCTCTGGCTAGTGCCTCCATCACTCCTTGCATCCCCTCCAAACCCTTTATCAATTTCATCTATCCAGAGAACACATGGCGCCATTGATTCTGCATATTGAATTGTTTCTCTTGTTTTTGCTTCACTGGCTCCTACAAGACCAGCAAAAAGGCGGCCAACATCAAGTCTCAATAGAGGCATTGACCAGCTATGGGCTATTGCTTTAGCTGTTAATGATTTGCCTGTTCCTTGAGGGCCAATAAGCAATACACCTCTAGGTAAAGGCAAGCCAAAATCCCTTGCTTCATCTGAAAAAGCCTCATGACGTTGATCAAGCCATGATTTAAGGGCATCTAAACCACCTATGTCAGAAGGTGAGGCCTTGGTTTCAAAATATTCAAGAACTTCGCTGCGAGCGACAGCCTGACGCTTCTCTTCTAAGACTTCACTAATATCCTCTTTACTCAACTTGCCTCGTTGAGCTAGTGCCTTTGCAGCAACTTGTCGAACTCTAACTTCACTAAGGCCACTGCATGCATGGGTAAGCTCTTCAAGGGTTTCTTTATTTAAGTCAGAATTACTTGCAGTTGCAATATTTCTAAGTAAAGTTTTTAATTCATTCTCTTGCGGCAAAGGCAAGTCAAGAATGGTCAGAGTGTCATCCAGATTGCTTGATGGAGACCAATCAGAAGAACAAAGAACAATTGTATGAGGCTTTTTTCTAAATTCTGAAGATAGATTTCTCAGCATTCTTGCTATGCCAGCATCTTCAGTAAATCTATGAAAATCCTTTGCGAGAAGAATTGTTGGCAAGGATGGATCTACATTTTGAAGCCATTGAAGAATTGCCATTGGCTGCCTTGCGCCTATGCCTTCTGAATTGAGTATGCCTGTTAAACCCTCAACATAATCCCAAGTTGCAAGACGAAAATTAGACAATCTTTTAGTTGATTCCTTTACTAAAGTCTCAAGTCTTTCTTCTTCACGACTCCTAACAAGAATTAATGGAGTTCTTGATTTAACTAAAAGATCAAATTGTTCATTCCAGGTTTGCATAAGTTAATTAAGCATGTTGAATTATAAGCAAATTAATTTTTTTTAAATTAGAAGGAAAACTGCAATTTTCTAAATTCGTAGGTTCTACTTGTTACTTTTTGGTTCAAATGGAAGTCGTTCTGAATCAGAAATAGTTTCAGTAGACATGGCAACCTTCCCTTTATTCCTAAGCTGGTCTTCAAGTATTTTTTGAAGGTTTTCAGGCAGAGCTTCTTTGCTTAAGAGAAATGTTTGAAAAGCTTGGAAAACATTTGCAATTACCATATATAAAAGCACTCCAGCAGGAAGAGGGAAAAACAAAAACATCCCTGTAATCATTATTGGCGTTATTTTTTGTGCTGTAGCTTGTTGAGGATTTGGCGGCATCCCTTGACCAGAAAGAACTTGAGAAATAACAAGCGTGAGGCCAAATCCCCCAACTAAAATTGCTATGTCCCAGTTAATTGAACCATCTACATAAAAGCCTACTTGACCTAGTGCTTTGATGAATAAAAAGCCACTTTTAGCAGCAAGGCCAGGGATCTTGCCTTCAACAGTTGCATCACCTGGATACTTTGCAGTAACCGTTCCATCAGGAGAAACAGTTGCCAAATCAGCCCCTTTAGTTAACTTCCAAGTTGGTGAGAATTTGGAGCCGTTATCAAAGTTGTTTAGGACATTGCTAAATTTTTCTCCTGAAAGTGTCTCTAGTTTTATTTTTACGGAATCTCCAGCTCCAATTTTCGTGCCTCCAGGTAGAGATGCAATAACAGGGAAGTGATCTTTGTCAGTAATAAAAATAGAATGCCTAGGGCTTGTAAATGGCTTAGGTTCTACTGTGGCCACCTGCTCGGGTGGAAGTATTTTCAAATTAACTAGATAAGGAACATCTGCAAAAGGAGACCCTCTTAAGGTTGCAAATAATGCAAATAGAATTGGCATTTGAACTAAAAGAGGCAAACAACCAGCTAGTGGACTTCCAAATTCGCCCATAAGCTTGGAAAGTTCTTCTTGCTGTTTTTGTGCATTATTCGCGTAACGACTTTTAATTTCAGCCTGACGTTTTTGCATTACAGGTTGGGCTATCCTCATCCGACGAGCACTTCTTATAGATCCAGCACTTAAAGGGAATAGAGCCAGTCGAATTACTATTGTCAGTGCAACTATTGCTAATCCATAACTATGAAACAAGCCATAGAAGAAATCCAGAATCGGTATTAGGAGGTTGTCAGAGATGTACCCGATCACGATGATTCAAAAAGAAAGGACAAAAGGCGCATGCCACTATTTATAAAAGATAATAAGCTCCTTAAGGATTTGGTGAATTTAATTGAAGTTCAGAACCCAGTTGCATCTAATGATGACTTTCGTGAACTTGTTTGATTAATTTGTTGATTAATAAAATTCTCAACTTCTCTAAAGTTTGGCATAGAACGCAGTTCTAGTCTTGCATTATCTTCCATAACTAGAACCATATCTCCATATGAACCAAGTCCTCTTGGAATTGACCTAACCTCTTTAATTTGGCTATAAGCTATTTGGGATTTATCCTTACCCATCCACCCACCAGTAACAGAAATTCTTTTATTTGTAATCTTAAAGCGAACCCATAAAGCCCTTACTAAAGCTCCAAAAGTAAAAGGAAGCCCAATTAAAGTAATTCCTGCAAGTAGATTCAAAACGAGATCTTCCTTGGCAGGAGCACCTTCATAAAAGACTATTTCAGAAGACTTCATCATTGAAGCAATCCAGCCTCACTAAGTAACTTATCGCATTCTTTGAGCAATGTGGAAGGGGATTTTCGCAAACAGTTTGGACTTAAGCTAATCAAAGTCCAATAATTACAATAATCTTTCTTGTTAAAAAGTCTCATTCTTAAATGATCATGGAGTCGTCGTCTCAAACGATTTCTCACAACAGCCTTTTTACTAACTTTATTGCTTATAGAAATTGCACATTTGCAAGAGCTACTTCCCATGGTTTCCTTAGAGCCTCTTATTAAATTATTTCTAGCTTTACTAACCTTTAGGCTCATTGAAGCACCTCTAAAACGTTTGGATGACTTATGTATATAGTCAAAACACTTATATCCTTTTAATCTCATTGCCTTGGGTAGAACCATATTAATTACTTAGGAAGTTTTTGATGATTAGACAGCTATACGAGATCTACCTCTCCTTCTTCTACTACGAATAACACTTCTCCCAGTATGGGTTCTCATCCTAACCCTGAAGCCTGATACGCGTTTTCTTTTTCTACTGGTTCCACCAAATGTTCTTTTTGTCATGAGAATGCTGCCTTATTTAGAAATTTTTTAAGCCTATCTAATTTATCAGCTCACTCGATTGCAATGTTCCAAGACCCAACATACCCAGATATTGGTACAGCACCAGGTGATTGAGCATAAGCATGGAATTGAAACATTCCAGCACTATTAGGGTTGAATATCTTCATCCTCAAAGCGTATGATTTTTTATCTACTGGAATTGGCTGATCTGGATAGAAGTCAATAGCTGTCTGATCTTTACTGACTTCTATAATGCCAGGAATAGTTTCTAAACATTTTGTTCTTGTGCTATATCCTCCTACCTGTGCTCTACAAAATTCTAGTTTCTCAGGTTTGATTTTTGATTCAAAATAATCTGGTACTTTAATTGTTAATTTTAAAATACCAGTTTTTCTATTTTTAGACCTTAAGATCAGATAGTAGGTTGAACGATCTCTTTTTTCTTTGGATGATTGTACATATTTAAGTCTGACGTAATTAGGGTCAGGATCCCACATGAAATCTATCCCTGTATTTGCCAAACTAGGATTATTTGGAATTGTTCCAATTGCAAACAATGCCCCAATTGCCAAAGATGAACTTAATAGTTTCTTTGCCGAATTCTTGAAAGTTGAGTTATTGGAGATCTGACGCATTTTTAAATAGGTTGTAATGAATAAGGGTTCAAGCTTCAAAGATACTAATTCTTAATTTGAAGCTTTCAGATTGGATCTATTAAGAACAAAAATCTAAGGCAATGCCTTTATAGATCTGTCTGGTCTTAAGATACTCGCTTTTCCTAAATAAGTATGATTAGGAACTTGATTTTCCGAGAGTCTTACATGCACAAGTATCCTGATGCACTTAGGCAGATCATTTTTCACAAACATTTGCTGACAATCAATTAAAGAGACCGTTTCCCATCCGGTTTGTTTTCTCGCGATACTTGCAGGGAAACAAGCATTTAGGTCAGTTGTAACTGAAAAAATTACAGAAATAATTTGACTAGGTTGAAGCCTATTCCTGTTTACCAATTCAGCGACAAGCTCATTAACTGCTTCTTCAATAGCTTCTACTGTGTTGTTTAAGCATGTAGTTGCTCCTCTTATAGATTGAATGTTCATTTAATTTCTTTTTCAGTTATAACTTATGGTCTAAATAGCCAGAGGATTTGACCATTAGTAGAAAATTCAATACTTATTAGTTCGATTAATGATGCAATCATACTCCCACCGGGCAAAAGACCTATTAATTTTTTCTTTGGACGGCCAAGAGTAATTGGCTGGAGTTTTTCATCAAGGTCTGCAAGCTCTGCCGCTAAAAGCCTTGCATCATTTTCATCTCCAACTTCATCTACTAATCCAAGCTCTTTTGCTTGATCACCAGTGAACACCCTTCCATCTGCAAAGGCTCTTACTGATTCCTCGCTAAGGTTTCTTCCTTGTGCAACTGCTTTAACAAACTGGCCATAACTACTATCTATAAGTGATTGAAGAAGAGAACGTTCTTCAGCTGTAAGAGCTCTATCCGGTGAAAGGATGTCCTTAAACACACCACTTTTTACTGTTTCAAATTGAATGCCTATACGTTCAAGCAACTTCGAAATGTTGTTGCCACGAAGAATCACGCCTATTGAACCTGTAATGGTTCCAGGGTTTGCAATAATCCTCTCAGCAGCAACTCCTATATAAACGCCCCCAGAAGCTGATATGTTGCCAAAACTTGCTATAACATGACATCCCGTTTCTCGAAGTCTAAGTAGTGCAGCATGTATTTCCTGACTGTCACCAACAGTGCCTCCTGGGCTATCAATGCGAAGAAGAAGAGCTGGGAACTCTCTTTTTTCAACTTGTCGAATAGCTTTAAGAACAATTTTTCTTGTGGAACCTCCTATGGGTCCATCAATAATTATTCTTGCCATCCTTTTTTTGGATTTGCGACGCCAAGGCCAGATCATTTCTTTAGTACGTATTCCATTGAATCTTAAAAAAAAGCTTTCAAAGTGTGGTCATGTTTGAAAAGTTGAATTGGTTGTTAATGGTTTTACCCTTCGCATTATGGGGGACTGCAATGGCAGCCATGTCACCATTGGTTGAATCAGGTGGGCCTGAGGTTGTAGCCACCTTAAGGCTTTTCCCTGCTGGAGTGGTACTTCTATTAGCAGCATTTTGCCTCAAAAGACCTTTAAAAATTGCAAAAACTGATTGGTTATGGTTTGTAGCTTTCTCGTTAATTGATGGAAGCTTATTTCAATTTTGCTTAGCAAGAGGCTTGGCGGAAACCGGCGCAGGATTAGGTTCTGTATTCATTGATTCTCAACCATTAATCGTTGCATTACTAGCTAGAACTCTTTTTGGAGATCCTATTAATCCTATTGGTTGGATTGGCTTGACTTTAGGGATTGGAGGAATAGCTTGTATAGGAATTTCGCCAGATTTATTAGGCAACTGGTTCTTAATGGGAGAAGAAGTTTCTGGATTTAATATTTTAAATAATGGAGAGACTTGGATGTTATGTGCTGCAATTGCAATGGCTATAGGAACTGTTTTAATTCGTTTTACTTGTAAAGGAAGTGACCCAGTCTCTGTAACCGGATGGCACATGGTAATTGGAAGTATTCCTTTGGCATTGGTTCATTATTTTGATCGGGAATGGCCCCTATTCCCTCATTGGTCTTTCCATGACTGGAGCTTAATGGCCTATACCACTTTATTAGGGAGCGCTTTGGCTTATGGATTATTTTTTTGGTTTGCAAGCAAAAAAGAACTTACAAGTTTTAGTGCCCTTGCATTTTTAACCCCAGTATTTGCTCTTATTTCAGGAGGTGTTTGGTTAGGAGAAAGACTTAATTCAATACAATGGATTGGTGTTTGTTTTGTTCTTTTCTCTGTGTTTTTAGTTAGCCAACGGTCTAGGTTATGGGAGCCTTGGACTAATCTTAATGGTGGTATTTCAAAAGATATATAAGAATGGATTTACAACATTTAAAATTAATTATCATTAGTACTCCTATTGGATTTATCGGGAGCGGAAGAGGTGGTGGTGTTGAATTAACTTTGGTCTCTATAGTAAAAGGATTATTAGAGATGGGATATGAAATTACCATAATTGCATCAGAAGGATCTTCTTTACCTTCTTCTTGTCAGAAGGCTAATATTATAGAAGTTAAAGGGGTAGATCAAGTTAGTTGGCAACAGCAAAAGGATGATTCCCCTATTGAAATACCTATGGATGGAATACTTCCTAAATTTCTAGAGATAGCAATTAATCTATCTAAAGAATATGATGCAATCCTAAATTTATCCTATGACTGGTTACCCATATGGATTACTCCATATATAAATGCAAATATATTTCATTTAATTAGCATGGGAGGTGTTTCTAAGATAATAAAAAATACTATTAAAAATATATCTGAAACACATCATTCTCGATTAGCATTTCATACATATACTCAAGCTTCAGACTATCGATTAGAGAAGGAGCCTATTATTGTAGGGAATGGATTTGATTTTAGAGATTATGATTTTCAAGCAAATTCAACAGGACCTATAGGCTGGGCTGGAAGAGTTGCTCCAGAGAAAGGATTAGAGGATGCAGCAAAAGTCGCAGCATCTCTAGGGGATACTTTACTGGTTTGGGGTTTCATCGAAAATAATGACTATGCTTCTAAAATTGAGGCCTCTGTACCTCCAGGAACAATTGAATGGAGAGGGTTCCTAAACACTCATCAATTCCAATCTCAAATGGGAGCTTGTAGAGTACTTATCAATACGCCAAAGTGGAATGAAGCTTACGGGAATGTTGTAATGGAAGCCATGGGTTGTGGAGTCCCAGTAGTTGCTTATAACCGGGGTGGGCCTGGCGAACTAATTAAATCAGGCGTTACAGGTTGGTTAGTTCCTCCAGACGATATTGATAAATTAAGAGAAGCTGTATTAAAAGCAAACAAAATCAATAGAAAAGATTGCAGAGAATGGGCTATTCAATCTTCTTCTTATCAACAACTTGCGAAAAGAATTCATTGTTGGATTACAAATGAAATTGCAATTAAATAAATACACATATTCTTTAAAATATATCTAAAGTCAAAGTGAAGTCATTTATCTCTAAATCTGAATACCAGAAAGGAATATTTGCAATTCTCTTGTTTGGTTTTTTTATTTTTATTTTTCAACTTGGATCAACTGGTTTAATCGATGAGACACCTCCTCTATTTGCTGCTGCAAGCAGAGCAATGAGTGAAACAGGTAATTGGCTTACTCCAAGAGTTAATGGATTAAATAGGTTTGACAAGCCTCCCTTGATTTATTGGTTAATGGGATCCTTTTACTCCATACCAGGACATGACCTCTGGGATCCACTAGGAACTTGGGCTGCAAGACTTCCTTCTGCTATGTCGAGCCTGATGATGATGCTTTTCCTTGGCGACACATTAATGAAACATCCAGTGCGAAATAATACTTTTCCAAGAAGGACAGCTCTGGTGGCGTCACTTGCATTTGCACTGTCTCCAATAGTTATTGTATGGGGCCGCATCGCAGTTAGCGATGCGCTTCTTTGCTGCACCTTAGGAATAAGTTTACTTCTCAATTGGAGAACATATGTTTACAAAGATAGTTCTAATAATTGGTGGAGTGCTTGGGTCGTACTGGGATTAGCTGTTCTTACAAAAGGGCCAGTTGCAATAGTCTTAACATTAATGACTTTGATTATTTTTGGATATTTTCAAAAGGATTATTTAACTCTAATAAAAAAGACTAAACCATTAAAAGGTTTGTGTATTAGCGTTCTAATAAGTAGTCCTTGGTATATAGCCGAGTTGATTGTTGAAGGGAAGCCTTTCTTTGATAGTTTCTTTGGTTACCATAATCTTCAAAGATTAACATCAGTTGTAAATAGTCATTCTCAACCATGGTGGTTTTTCGTAATGATGCTATTAATAGCATCATTTCCATTTACACCTTTTCTAATCTCTGGTTTAATTAACTACTTCTATAAAATATTAAGTCCAAATAGAAGCTACTATATAAACAAAACAGATAATTCTTTACTTAATTTTGCAGGCAGCTGGCTCATCTCTGTTTTTATACTATTTACATTTGCAGCCACGAAGCTTCCTAGTTATTGGCTTCCTGCAACTCCTGCTGCTGCAATAATTATTGCTTTATCGTCAGGCAAAAGTATCCATGATGATAGAAAAGTTTCAATTCACTATTTGTCAATATCTTTTTTCATGTTTTTGATGGCCATATTACTTTCAAATCCCGAAATATGGATTAACACTATAAATGATCCTGAAATGCCTGAACTTGCATCAGAATTATTAGAAAGTGGTTTAGTTACAAGAGCTGCTATATATTTTTACTTACCTGCATTTATAAGCCTTTATTTCGCGATAGGGAAAAAGTCGAGAAATCTAATATTACTTCAATTGCCATTTATTATTTTTCAAATCTTTGTAATGCTTCCGATCTGGAAACTTGCAGATGGCTTACGTCAAAAGCCTATTAGAGAAGTTGCAAAACAGCTCACTTTGCTACACAAGGAAAATGAAGAACCAATAGCAATGGTTGGTATAAAGAAGCCCTCTCTTCATTTTTATGCGAATAAATTAATATTTTACGAATCAAATGATGTAGTAGCACTTGTCAACTTATCTGAAAGATTACGTGAAGAGAATAGAGCAGAGTGGACTAACGAAACAACCTTTTCAGAGGGGAGGTCTCCTACTGTACTTGTTGTTATAGACAAGAAAACAAATGATTACCCGCACTGGCAAGGAATGAATGCAAAGGAAATTAGTTCTTTTGGTATCTATAAGCTTTTGCGTCTAGATATAGGAACTCTTAAACAAAGAGAAATCCTTCTAAAAAAGGAAGGCGTTGTTTCAGACTGGAGAAAGCCTCGAAACGAAAGATTCTAATCCTAATTAATTCATCTCGCTTATAACTATCAACAGAAAAGTTTCTTCTAAGTTTTTCTTGACGAAATTTCCCTTATTGCCATTACTAAAGCATGAGTCAATCTGAGCCTATCCCTCTTGACGCATAAGATGCATGACTGCTTTGACAAAGCGCTTGTCATAAGAGCATCAAATATAAAGGAAACCTAAAGAAAGCTTATCATGTCGTCCAGATCGATCGAGAAGGTAAGAGTCATGATCTTTTTTCTTGACAACTCCCTCTTTAAATGAATTTGCTAATCCTGCTTTCAAATCGAATGCAAAAAGATTAATCTTATCAAGCCTTACCTGAAAAGGCTGAATCTATGTCTAGAAAAGATCTCAATAAATTCATTGAAAAAGTCAATGCTCTTAACGCTTTAATTGATTCTATTGAAAAAATTCCAAGTCGAAAAATTCAATTAGAGAAATGCATTTCACATGACCAGGTCGTAAAGCTTGCCAAGTCATGGGGGTTTGACATAGGAAGGCGTTGGGGAGAGTAAATTAATTAAAATTATTTGTTATTTCTTTTTAAATCTTAATTGGAGTACTTTGCTAAAGTCTAAATATATTCTCTTGGGAGACATTAAAATCAAGGGGAATCAAAGAAGCCCGTTGAAGCAAGGTAAAGGATCATAATAACTATTGGTCCTAATCCAAAAATTAGTAAAACTAGTTTTTGTAATTTAGGAGATTCTTCTTTCTCTTTTATAAGTTTACTCATTTCTTTTAATTATTTTCTTCATTATAAAATTTCAATCCCATTGAATTAATAAATATCATAATAATCATTAAGAATCTTTTGAGATTGAATCACTTATAGAATTTAAATTCAATGGTTTTCCAATTATTTATTAATATAGTATAAAACAAAAAAGGCCTCGTATAAACGAGGCCTTTTTTAGTATATGCAAAGAAAGTTAATTTGAACTTGTACTGAAGTTCAATTTAGCTCCAATTTCCTTGAAGTTATATCCCATTGCACGAAGTGCATGCCAAAGATGCCCCTGGATAGCAAAGAAACCTGCAATGTAGTGAAAATTAGCTGTCCAACAGCGTCCTGAATGTCCTAAAGGTGCAATTCCATTGCTGTAGTCTATTGAGTCAACAAAAGCTGGGGCAATTACAAAAGCACGATTTAGTGGCTCTCCATAAAATTCAACGGGGTAAACCGTGGTGTTTTGAGAAACCCAGAAAGCTGCAACAATTGCCATCCAGCCGATGCCAGCAAGACTAAATGAAAGAATTGCTTCTGCTGAAAGAAGACCAGCTCCTTTTAACCTGTCATATTCCCCAAGGCGTTTATCTTCCCATTTTGTAGAACCTGCAATTGCATGAAAGCATCCACCAGTAATCTCAACAAATGCAAGGAATGCATGACCTCCCATTACATCTTCAAGGCTATCAATATTTAGGAAATTAACTTGGCGTTCCCAAATCATTGATAGATCAAGATTGTAATTAACTTGTCTAACCGCACCAATAGCTGGGTCATATATTCCGTGTATCCTTGCCCATTCAACAAACCATGCACAAGCAAGGCCAAAAAGTATTAGATGATGGCCAAGGATAAAGGTTTGGTTGTCTGGGTTATCCCATTCCAATTTGAACTTCCTAGCTTGGGCAACATTACTTTTCTGCATGTCATCAGGAAAGTAAATGGCATGCATTAATCCTCCTGCTCCATAAACCATTGACAAAATTAAATGAACGATTGCGATGGTTACCACACCAGCTCCAGTCCAGACCCCAGCTTCATCGAAGCCAATACCTACTGATGCTAAATGAGGAAGAAATATCAACCCTTGATCACCCATAGGCAACGAAGGGTCAAAGCGAGAAAGTTCGAATAATGTGTTAGAACCTGCTCCAAAAGCGATCATCCCAGTATGCGCAGCATGCGAGGCTATAAATCGCCCAGATCGATTGGTAACAGATGCATTACCAGCCCAAAAGTCATAAGTGACGTCTGGATTACCATAGGTCTGCATAAATTTAGATGTTCCGATGGGTAGACATGACCAAAGGTTACAGGGATCACATTCTTATGCTCGTTTTGTTAAAGGTCTGTATTTAAAAGTCAAAGTTTAGACCAGCCATATAAAGTCTATTTCAAGGAAAATCAAGTTTTTCTTCCTGAAGAGTCTTCAACGCAATGGGAGGCATTTAAAAAGAGGATTCAAACATATCGGCTCTATAAAGCCTTTTCTAGTCTTATTTAAGCAACAAACTTTTCCTAAAAAGAGGTTTCCTCTATCTTTTCCTGCTAGAAAGCTTTTTGAATTCAAAAATGCACCTTGAAGGTTTTAAAGAAAGTCTCTCCTAAATTATTCGCCTTATCTATTGCCTCCTTTGGAATGATCAATGGGATAGGGGCATTATCTGAGGTCAAAATAGATTGCGAGTCATCTGCTTGGGAAGATCATCCATCATGCGATAAATCTAAAGGGACCAAAACAATTGACAAAAAGTCAGGGTTAGAAGTAATTGAATTTGTCAAAGATATTGATTGGAAGTCAAAATCCAGAGATAAGCTTCCTTATTCAAAAATAGTCAAAGTTACATCCCTACTAGATGGTGAATATGAACTTGCTGTTTTTGATAGAGATTACAAAAGTGGATTATGGTCAGGAGGTAGCGAGAGAGTTGTCCTAAATGGACAACCGATATGCTGCGAGGATATACCTATTCAGCTGGAGGATGTGGGCTTTTAACTTGTACATATCAAAGGTCATCTTACAATGATTTACCAGATGTTATAGAGCTATTTGTTGCTAGTAAAAGTTTTAGATTATATGGAGATAGTGGCGAATTCCAATTACCTCAATCTTTTGTAGAATTAATAAAAAAAAGCAATGAAAATACTGAAGTCAATTTAAAATTAAAAGGGAGCAGTGGTGCTGTCATCCCAATAGGTAGTGGAACAATATCTTCATTAAAGCAACTTTATACTAAAGGGATAAAATCATGGACAAGGCCAGAGTTTAAAATATCAAGAACAAAAGTTAGCAAGAATGCAATTTCAATTGAGAAAATCGCAGAAAATACACTTCAATCAGTAGTAATGCTAAAAAACGAAAGAGGCCTAGGAAGTGGTTTCTTAATTAATAACAAAGGACTTATCGTGACTAATAGACATGTTGTTGCTGGAGGAGATAAGAAGTTTCAGATAGTTGCTCAAGGAGGAATAAAAGCCAATGGAAAGGTTGTATATGTAGATAGAAAGTTGGATTTTGCTTTGGTTAGCTCTGAAGGTATGAAGAGAACTAAACCACTTCCTTTATGCTATGCGGACTATCCAACTCCAGGACAAGCAGTTGTTGCATTAGGTTCCCCAAGTGGACTTGCAGGAACAGTTACCACAGGAATAGTTAGTGCCATTAGATACCCTGCAGGCAAACTAGAAGGTGTTGCACCTAGTTATGTAACTTTAATTCAAACAGATGCAGCAATAAGCCCTGGCAATAGTGGAGGCCCACTCGTCAATTCAAGAGGAGAAGTTGTAGGAGTTAATACATTTAATTATCTTGGAGCAGGAGGGAAAGGGCAGAATCTAAACTTTGCTGTTTCTATTGTAGATATCCTTAGAGCAGTTGATGCAGTTGCCCCAGAAGAAAGCAAAGAGATTAATTGGTTGCCTAAGTGGCTTAATCTCTTTCAGACAGAGACTAATAGATGTGGAAACTTTATATAAAATGATTCTAATTTCTTGAATGAGATAGATCCTTGCTTAGAAGCAAATTCTGATCAGCATGAAGTACAAGAAAGCGATGCAGTCAAAAAGAGAGAATCTCACCACTAAGAATCAAAAACCAGAAGCTCATATTGCAATGCAAAATGAATGTTTAGAAAGACTAGAAGGGGGTTCTTTAGGCGAGATTCAATCAGGTGATTTAGCCAGTAGTTATTAGAAGTACATTTAATTAGCTAAAAAAGCATTCTTATATATATTTAAAAACTGCAAAATCCCCTTTAATTTATTCATTTAAAAACCCACCAAAATTATTATCTATGTGTAGCTAAGCTAGATTTAACCCATCAACGGTGGGATTTGCAAAGAGAGATCCCTTGTCGTCATTAGCTATTTTAATGATAAAAAAACCACCAAAACCCACCATTAAAAAACCCAAAATCAAGCGGGGGACTATCTAGTGTACTTTCAGGACATAATTTCAAAATTGAATGCCTTTTGGAGCAAACAAGGCTGTCTTTTACTGCAACCTTACGACACTGAGAAGGGTGCAGGAACAATGAATCCTCATACTGTTTTAAGAGCAATTGGGCCAGAACCTTGGGCTGTTGCATACCCTGAGCCATGCAGAAGACCAACTGATGGAAGATATGGCGATAATCCCAATAGAGCTCAACATTATTATCAATACCAAGTTCTTATAAAGCCTTCACCAGATGAAATCCAAGAGACATATCTCTCATCTCTTAAAGAGCTAGGCATTAGGCAAGAAGAACATGACATTCGATTTGTAGAAGACAATTGGGAGTCTCCTACACTTGGGGCATGGGGTGTTGGATGGGAAGTTTGGTTAGACGGCATGGAAGTTACACAATTCACTTATTTTCAACAATGCGGGGGACTTGATTGTCGTCCAGTCTCAATAGAAATCACTTATGGCTTAGAAAGGATTGCTATGTTTCTTCAAAGTGTTGAAAGCATTTGGGATTTAAAATGGAATAATTCATATAGTTATGGCGATATTTGGCTATCTTTTGAAAAAGCAAATTGCAAATTCAATTTTGAAGATTCCAATCCTGACACTTTAAATAAATTGTTTGACTTATATGAATTAGAGGCTCAATCTCTAATATCTAATCAATTAGCTTTGCCAGCTCTAGACTATGTTTTAAAATGTAGCCATACGTTCAATCTTTTAGAGGCAAGAGGGGTTATTTCAGTAACTGAAAGAACAGCAACAATTTCCCGTATTCGCAATTTAGCGCGCAAAGTTGCAGAGTTATGGCTTGAAGAAAGAAAAAGCATGGGATTCCCTCTTTTAGGGACTTGCCCAGGAGATTAAAATTAGCAGCATTTGATACAGCAATAAGTGCTTTTTGCGTCTAATCATGCTAAAATTTGATAGCCCATTTTATTAGTGGGCTTATTGTGAGGAATCCTAAAATGAAGCTTTTCCAGCAATTGCTGCTGGCTCCAGCTGCTTTAGGTCTTTTGGCACCATTAGCTGCTACTGCAGCTGAAGTTAACATCAATGATGTTGCCAACTATGCCAAGAGCCCTAATCAAGCTCAAGCCGTTAAATCTGTTCAATTCTCTGACGTTGTACCAGGAGATTGGGCATATACTGCTCTTCAAAATTTAAGTGAGAGCTATGGCTGTGTAGACAATGCCTACACACAAAATCTCAAGAGTGGTCAGGCTCTTACTCGTTTTGAGGCTGCTGCACTTGTAAA
>NZ_JNAW01000004.1:300000-434668 GCF_000760215.1 Prochlorococcus sp. MIT 0603
ATTCCTAAAGATTCGGCCTATCTCATATACACGCTCAAAACCTCCTACTACAAGTCTCTTTAAATGGAGTTCAGTAGCAATTCTTAGAAAAAGTGGAACATCAAACGTATTGTGATGAGTAATAAAAGGCCTTGCATCAGCACCACCAGATTCAGCCTGAAGAACTGGTGTTTCAATTTCTAGGAATCCATGATTATCCAACCATCGACGAATAGAGCTAACCATCAAAGCTCTTTTTTGAAAGGTTTTACGTGAATCTGGATTAACAATTAAATCAAGGTAGCGCTGTCTATATCTCTTCTCTACATCAGCTAAACCATGCCATTTATCAGGTAATGGTTGCAATGATTTGCATAGCATTTTCCATGAATAAACTTTTATAGATAACTCACCTCGATCAGTTCGTCTCAAAATTCCCGAGACACCAATCCAATCTCCTGAATCAACAAAATCTGTTATTTGTTTGAATGGGCCAGGATCTGCTTGAGCAGTATTAAATTTTTCCAGAGTCAGCTTCTCGAGAAAAAGCTGAATCGTTCCACTATCATCAGACAACTTAAAGAAAGCAAGCTTTCCCATAACTCTGCGAGCTAGAACTCTTCCTGCAATAGAAACCTCAAGATCCCTCTCTTGACCATTTGGCAAATCAAGATGATCTTGCTGCAATTGAACAGTTTTATGTGTTGGTTGAAAATTAACTGCATACGGCTCTATACCCATTTCGCGCATGGAATTAGCCTTAGTTAAACGTGTTTCTCTTAAATCAGACAAAGTAGAATCAAATCATTTATTTCTACTGAGAGTAGATAGATTAGCTAAGAAAAAAAAGTGTTTCTTTGTATTTAAGAGTTAACTGTTTGGAACTCCCCTAACCTCTGGGAAGAATAGCCAATACCTCTGACAGTCAGAATTAATTCGGGGTTACGTGGGTCTGGCTCAAGTTTTCCTCTTAATCTGGCAACATAAACATCAACAACTCTCAAATCAGCTGCTCTTCTAGGGGGGTATCCCCATAGTTGCTCCAGAATCTCTGCCCTTGGAACAACTTTACCTGGATCGCGGAAAAGCAATTCAAGCAAACTAAATTCTGTATAAGTCAAACCGATTCTTTCTCCACCTCTACTTACCTGACGTCTATTTGTATCAACTACTAATTCCCCTAATTTCATTACTCCTTGACCAGCAGGAATCTCTCTTGGCTCTGCAACAGATGCTCCAGGACCCATCCTCCGCAAGATAGTGGCTATTCTGGCCTCTAATTCTTTCGGACTAAAGGGCTTTGACAAATAATCATCAGCCCCTAAATCAAGTCCAGCAACCCTCTCAGAAATAGCCTCAAGAGCACTAAGAAAAATTATTGGAACTATCGATTCAGCCCTTATTCTTCTGCAAACAGCAAATCCATCAAGCTTGGGAAGCATTACATCTAAAACAACAAGATCTGGAACTTCCTGATGAAAAATATCTAATGCCTCTTCTCCATCCTTAGCAGAAACAACATTATATCCAGCAAGCTCAAGCCTTGTAACTAAAACTTTCAACACTGCTGGCTCATCATCGACAACCAAAATTGTTGCGTTTGGAGATGCAACTGGCTTCGAAGCGGGCCCATCGTTGCTTTTATGAAGCATGGATGAACCTTCATCATGCATGTTGAATCCTCATTTAGCCATGTAAACATAGCCTTCCACCCCCAACCCAAGGCAATTCCTATAAGGCTAAATATTATATTTTTCCAAAAAATTTAACATTTCGAGAGTATTTACCCTTAGGCAATAATGCCTATTATTAACACTCGCCAAGATATTTGAAACTCTATTATCAGTGATTTCTGAACGTACTTCTTTGTGAAAAATCCATTTATCAGCTTGATCTTTCAGCTTTTCCTTTGAAAAAGAAATTAAGTATTGATGAACAAAGAAATGGGGAAATCAATCCGCTTATGATTGATCCAGCCAAAATGGTATAAAAAGCCCATAGATTGAAAAAACTTCCCTTAAAAGCAAATATTTGTTGAAACCATATACTCAGACCACTTAGAAATGAACCAATCCAAATCAAAAAGCCAAGTGCGAAAATGTTGTCAGTCAATTTTTCTTTAATTCCCAATCTTCCCCACCAATAACCTAAAAGCATCAAGGCTGGGATTTCAGTAACTCCGTCAAGATTCATTCCATCTAAAATGATTCCTAAACATAAACCAGCGAATAGTCCAAGAACAGGTCCTTCTTCTAAAGCCCAGGGTAATAACCATATTAGAGCCCACCTAGGACCTACACCAGAGATAGCAAGCCATGAAGGAGATAAAAACGTGAAAAAAGGAACTGTTAACCCTAAAAATTGATACAAAATTCTTTTGTTTTCTCTTTTCATTGACGGCTTTGAACTTTCACCCAATCAATAGCCTCTGGCGAAGCAATTAATTGAATTACAGCATTAGGGGAAGGCATGGTTTCTTCGTTTATAAACTGAATAACCCCAACAGGAATATTAGGCGGAAGAAGAGTGCTCGCAGGCGAAGTGCTAACAACATCGCCTAATCGCGCATTAGGAATTTTATTCAAAAATTCTAACTGAGGACGATTTGTTCCAACTCCCAACAAGACTCCGTGAACTTTTGAACGTTCTATCCAAACACCTAAGTTCATCCCAGGAGATGTAAGCAGTCTTACTCTTGAAGTCGTTGGCGTAACACTATCTATTAGACCAAGTAATCCTCCTGGACCCAATACAGCATCTCCAATAGAAATACCATCAATAGAGCCTTTATTTAGATCTAATTGCTGCCAAAAATCTCTAGATCTTCGAGAAATTACAGCCGCAGAAATTTGATTTTTATTATTAGAGTTTTTTAATTCTAATAACTGTCTTAAACGCAGATTATCTTTTTCCAGTAAATCAAGTTTGATTTTTTGTTCTATATCAATACCATTTGTTATCCATTCTTTTTGAGCTGTTCCAGGCCAAAAAGGTCTAGTCAGAAAGGAGAATGCATCAAGCATTAACGAACCTTTTGAAAACCTAACAAAAATAAAAAATAAAGTTAGGAAAAACCATGTCCAAATACTTCTGTTCAACCACCAACGAAAAGCAACTTTTCGTCGAGTATTTACCATTTAATTAATCCCTTACAGCATTTCTTGCAAATTCGGGTGTATCGACAACTCTTTTGAGACGCCTAAAGTCATCAAGAACCTGACCGCAGCCATTCACTACGCATAAAAGAGGCTCCTCAGCCACATGCGTGAATATCCCTGTTTCATGGCTTACAAGATCACTTATTCCTCTAACTAGCGCGCCACCACCTGCGAGCATTATTCCTCTATCAACAATATCTGCAGCCAATTCAGGTGGTGTTCTTTCTAAAACTCTTTTTACTGCATCAACAATTTTATTTAAAGGTTCAGACATTGCTTCTCGAAGATCACCTGCCTGCAAAGAAATTGATCGAGGCAAACCAGAAAGCAAATGAAGACCACGAACATCCATAGACTCCAAGTCAAACTCATTATTGGGAAAAGCAGATCCAACTCGAATCTTGATTTCTTCTGCAGTTCGTTCTCCAACCACAAGATTATGTACCTTCTTTAAATATGTAGCGATTGCATCATTAATCTCATCACCAGCCACACGAACTGATTCACTTAAAACGGTTCCTCCCAAGCTAAGAACTGCTACTTCTGTTGTCCCACCACCAATATCTACAATCATCGTTCCTATTGGCTCTGTAACAGGAAGATGAGCACCAATGGCTGCTGCAACAGGTTCATCAATTAAATGGACTTCTCTAGCACCTGCCAAGCCAGCCTCTCGAACTGCTCTACGTTCAACACTAGTTACACCACTTGGTATTCCCACAACTAATCTTGGGGCTATAATTCCTCTCCCTTCATTGCACTTCTGAATAAACGTTTTTAGCATTTGCTCTGCTGCATCAAAATCTGCAATAACTCCATCCCTCAATGGTCGGACTGCACGAATATTTCCAGGGGTACGCCCCAACATCATCTTGGCATCATCACCAACAGCTAAAGGCTCACCTTCCTCTAAATCCATAGCAACAACAGAAGGTTCTTCAAGAACTATCCCTTTGCCCTGTACATAAATTAGAGTATTGGCTGTGCCAAGATCTATTCCTATATCGCGAGAAAGTCTAAAACGTCGAAAGAACACGGGATTAATTTAGAGAGAGTTTAGTAAGATCGTTTTATAAGACTAATAAAGGAGTCTTCAAAAAACAAAAAGTCGTTTTCAAAAAAAAACTTTTCAAACAACTATAATTAAATGGAGCTATATTCAATTTACAAAATAATTTAGATAAATAATGAGTTTAAATGCAGTAAATCTAGTGGGAAGAGCTGGAAGAGATCCTGAAGTGCGATACTTCGAATCAGGAAGCATTGTTGCAAATTTTACACTTGCTGTAAACAGAAGAAGTAGAAATGACGAACCTGATTGGTTTAATTTAGAAATATGGGGTAAGCAAGCTCAAGTCGCAGCAGATTATGTAAGAAAAGGCTCACTAATAGGAATTACAGGAAGCTTAAAACTAGATCAGTGGAAAGATAAAACAACTGGAGAAAATAAATCTAAGCCAATTATTAGAGTTGACCGACTAAATCTTCTAGGCTCAAGAAAAGATTCTGCAAATAATGAAATAACAAATAATCCATCATCATTTACCAAGGGAAGTAATCAAGATATTCCTTTTTAATTCTACTTTTTTGAAGAAAATAAACGGATAAATAACCATAAAATTCCACTAATTAATCCAAAAACCAAAATCAATTTAATAATTTTTGAAAAAGGTTCAATCCAAACCTCCACTAAAGGATAACTTTCACCTAAGAAGATTCCCATAGAGGTTAAAAACAAAACCCAAATCAAGCTGCCTGCTGTTGTCCAAATAACAAAAGGTAGTAAAGGCATTAACTCAATCCCAGCTGGTACAGAAATCAATGTTCTAATACCAGGTACTAATCTTCCCCAAAACACCAATGCTTTTCCATATCTTCCAAACCAATCACGACTTTTATATAACTCTCTTGGACTAATTCCAATCCATTTGCCATATTTCTTCAACCAATTTTCAAGCTTTTTCTCACTTACTAATCTACCAATTCCATACCATGGAAATGCTCCTAAAACAGTTCCAATTAATCCTGCTATAACTACTGGAAGAAAATTTAACTGGCCTTGTGAAACATAAAATCCACCAAGAGGCATAATTAACTCTGAAGGGATTGGCGGAAATAAATTTTCTAAGAACATTGCTAATAATATTGATGCATAACCAATCCACTGATTAGTTGCAACCGCATCACCAATAAAATCAGGTAAAGATGTAAGAAATTCAACAATGCTCATTAAAATATTATTAGAAGGTATTAAATCAAATTAATATCTATATTGTTCAGATTTATATGGACCGTTAATAGGAACATTTATATAGTTTGCTTGCTCTTTAGTTAATTCAGTTAATTGAGCCCCTATTTTATCCAAATGTAAACGCGCTACCATTTCATCTAGATGTTTAGGTAATACATAAACATTTTTTTGATATTCATTTCCTTTAGTAAATAATTCAATCTGCGCCAATACTTGATTAGTAAATGAATTACTCATAACAAAACTTGGATGACCAGTAGCACATCCCAAGTTCACTAAGCGACCTTCAGCCAGAAGAATAATCTTATTTCCATTTGGAAGTGTAATGTGATCAACTTGAGGTTTAATATTTTCCCAATGATATGACTTCAAAGAAGCAACATCAATCTCATTATCAAAGTGACCAATATTGGAAACAATAGCCTCATCTTTCATTCGAATAAGATGTTCATGACAAATAACTTGATAATTTCCTGTAGCAGTAACAAAAATATCAATATCTTCAACCACATCATCTAAACGAACAACTCTATAACCTTCCATTGCAGCCTGAAGTGCACAGATTGGATCAATCTCAGCAATCATGACCGTTGCACCAAGCCCTCTTAATGACTGAGCTGATCCTTTTCCCACATCACCATATCCAATAACTAGAGCGACTTTCCCTGCAACCATTACGTCAGTTGCCCGTTTAATTCCATCCACAAGTGATTCACGACATCCATACAGGTTGTCAAATTTGCTCTTAGTAACTGAGTCATTCACATTTATAGCTGGGAAAGGAAGTTCTCCATTTTTCTGCATCTGGTAAAGCCTTGCCACACCAGTAGTTGTTTCTTCTGTTACCCCCTTAATGTTTCTTCTAATTCGTGAATAAAAAGATTTGTCCTCTAATAATTTCTGCCGAATGGAAGCAAAAAGTGCAATCTCTTCCTCATTCGAAGGGTTGTCTAATATTGCAATATCTTTTTCTGCCTTTTCGCCCAGTATTACTAAACCTGTTGCATCTCCACCATCATCCAAAATCATATTGGGTCCTTCAAAATCGCCCCATTCAAGTATGGAATGTGTATAAGACCAGTATTCAGATAATGTCTCACCTTTTTTTGCAAATACAGGGATTCCTTCTTTTGCAATAGCTGCAGCAGCATGGTCTTGTGTAGAGAAAATATTGCATGATGCCCATCGAACTTTGGCTCCCAAAGCAACCAAAGTCTCAATCAATACAGCTGTCTGAATAGTCATATGAAGACTCCCTGCAATTCTTGCCCCATCCAAGGGTTTCTCCATCCCAAACTTTTCTCTCAAAGAAATTAATCCAGGCATCTCTTTCTCAGCTATAGAAATCTCTTTGCGGCCAAACTCAGCAAGATTTATATCAGCCACTAGGTAAGCTGAATCTGAAGTCAAGTGTGATGCTGTTGATGAAACCATGATTACTTTTTAATCCAAAGCGAAGTAAGGTGATTCATAAAATAGAAATTAACACCATAATCAAAGAACATTCTAACCAATCAAACTGGGTACTTAGAGATCATGACGAGACAATTCTGTTTGGCCAGTCATTAGCCGATACTCTTAAAAAAACAAATATACTCTTCCTAGAAGGACCATTAGGAGCGGGAAAAACCTCATTAGTGAAAGGCATAGCGAAAGGTTTAAATATCAAAGAACCAATTACAAGTCCTACTTTTGCTTTATCACATCATTACCTGCATGGAAGTAGAGCCCTAATTCATTTAGATCTGTATAGATTAGAAAAAGCTCAAGCAGCTAATGAATTATTTCTTCAAGAAGAAGAAACAGCAACGATGTTGAATGGTCTGATAGTAATAGAATGGCCTTCCCGATTAAGCCTAAAAGTTGATGATGCCTATCAAATATCGATTAAATATTTACCACATGGGGCACAAGGACGAAAAATTCAATTAATACCTTCAACTTAATGATGATAAAAAATCTTGTACAGACCGATTTGATGGCTGCGGATCAATTGCACCCATACCAGCACAAACCAAAGCCCCACATCCTGCAGCAAAGCGAATCATTGAATCTGCCTCAATGTAACTTTTAGGATTAACAGAATGAACAGCTATTTGAGATATCACTCCTGCCATAAATGAATCTCCGGCTCCAGTTGTATCTATTACTGAAGGAGGTGAAAATGATTGAGTTTCTCCACGGTAATCTCCCAATAACCATCTAATGGATTCAGCTCCATCAGTAATGATCACACTTGGGTGCAAAGGTAACGACTCAGAAATCTCTCTTGGATCTTGACTATTGAAAAACAAAATAGCCTCTTCCTTAGCAAGCTTTAGCAAAGATACTTTAGCCAAAAATGACTTAACTAAAAAGCGAGTTTCATTACTTGGAGGACTGTCTGGACGAGAATGTACATCCCAAAAAGTAGGTCGCCAATTCAAATCCATTGCTATGTTCATACCATCTAATTTTGCCTGATCAAGAGCCCAAGCAACTACCTTTCTAGAGCCCTCTTGAGCCAATAAAATAGTTCCCAATAGAAGCCATTTTGCATCTTTTGCAACCGAAGGCCATGCCATTTTCAACTTGTCTAAATCCAAAGCCTGATCTGCAAAAATATTTACTTTTTCACCAGCAAAACCACGAAAACTTCTTTCCCCATGAGAATCTCTATGAACCAGAACAACCCTAGTAGGTAGAGTTGGATGAACCTGTAAACCAGAGATATTGACACCACGAGAATTAAATAAATTAAAGAATTGCTGACCTATAGAGTCATCACCTAAACAACCAACAAAAGCTACATCTATATCCAACCTAGCTAAAGCACAAGCAACATTGGCAGGAGCACCACCTAAACAATCCTTGCTTCCTATCTCAAGAGTAGGGTCTCCACCCAAAGGGCCTAAGCGATCTACTAAAGCTTCACCTAAACAAATCACCTCGGAGCTTTTCATTGATCTACTCCAAAAAAATTACACATTTTATTCAAAATACTTAGAAACTCAACAAATTACTTTTCTTTAGATGGAACTATATAATCCTGTAAAGCTTTAATCATATATTTATTTGCTGCAGGGAAAGGATAATTAATTAAATCATCAGGTTTAACCCATTTAGTTTGCAAACTTGATAAAGGCTTAGGTATTCCTGAGCTTAACTTACAAATATAAACAACAAAATGAAGTTTCTTATGTGAATAACAATGATCAAATTCTATAAGGTTTTGAAGAACTTTAATGTGAACTCCTAATTCTTCATGAATTTCTCTAATTACTGTATCTTCGATTAATTCACCTTTTTCTTGTTTACCACCTGGAAACTCCCACATACTTCCCATGGTTTGGTCAGGTTTCCTTTGATCAATAAGAATTTCACCAAAATCATTAAAAACTATACCAATACCAATTACCAAGTTAGGCAAGGCTTTTTTAGGAGCCTTCATAGGGAATTTTGATGGATCACCTTGATAATAAGCACAACAGTATGATTTCCAAGGACAACAAAAACATTTTGGATTCTTTGGTAAACAAACGGTGGCACCAAGATCCATCAGTGCCTGATTAAAATTCCTTGGTGAGTCATAATCAAGCAGATCATTACTTAGTGACCAAAGCTTTGAAGAAGATCTAGAAAGTGATTGCTCATTACCAATTAATCTTGAAAGAATTCTTTTTACATTGCCATCAAGCAATGCTTCAGGAAGATCAAATGCTGAAGAAATAATACTTGCAGCAGTTGTTCTACCAATACCAGGCAAATCAACCCAAGTAGATATGCTCACCGGCCAAGCTAATGGATTTAAGCTGTTATTCGATCCAATAATTTCAAGCAACTTTTTAGCCGACTGATGTGTCCTTTTTGCTCGCGAATAATAACCAAGGCCCTGCCAAAGAAGCAAAACCTCATGATCACCTGCATGAGCCAGATCAACTAAAGTTGGAAAAGCTTTCATCCAATTCTTCCAATAAGGTAAAACAACCTTTAATTGTGTTTGCTGGAGCATGACCTCAGCAATCCAGATGGGATAAACAGGTAATTTTTCTAATTTTTCTGGCAAAGCACCATTAGGTTTAAGCTTCCAAGGGATCCAATGACGACCATGTAATGCAAACCAATTTAATAAAACTGCTTGCATATCTTCTATCTTGTCAATACTCCACAAATCTTTTATAGAGTCATCATCGTGTATACAGCTGGCACACATATTCTCAACTGGAATGGATTAAAAGTCGCATGGAAAAAAGAATGCCAATCAACGCAATCTGAAGTGGCTACCTTGTTGATTCATGGTTTTGGAGCGAATAAAAATCATTGGAGACATAACCAAACTGTTCTTGGAACAATAGCGCCATCTTATTCAATAGATTTAATAGGGTTTGGAGAAAGCAGCCAGCCTATTTCAAGACTTAATGGGGAAGAGCAAAACGAAAATAATTATTGTTATAACTTTGAAAATTGGGGGAACCAAATTGCAGATTTCTCAAAATTAGTTATTAAGAAACCCGTTGTATTAATTGGAAATTCTATTGGTGGCGTGATTGCATTAAAAGCAGCACAAATACTGAAAGAAAAGTGTAAAAGAGTAATTTTAATCAATTGTGCCCAAAGGTTAATGGATGACAAACAACTCAGTAAAAAATCAACCTTGCAAAAAATATTAAGACCTGGACTTAAGTTCATTACGAAACAAAGATGGTTAAGCAGAAGCTTATTTAAAAATGCTGCAAAGCCTTCATTTATAAAGAAGGTTTTGCAAAAAGCTTATCCAAGTGGATCCAATATTGATGATGGTTTAATTAACCTTCTTCATCAACCAACTAAAGGATTGGGAGCCCCTGAAGCATTTCATGGCTTTATAAATATATTCAATGATTCCTTAGCACCAGAATTAATGGAAGAATTGGATTTACCGGTGGATATGATCTGGGGTGAAGATGATCCTTGGGAATCATGCACTGAAGCGAAAAATTGGTTCTTAACAATTCCATGTATAAAGTCTCTTGAAATTATTAAGCATTCAGGTCATTGCCCTCACGATGAAAGCCCTGAAAAAGTTAACCCTATTTTGGTAAAACTAGTTCAGCAAGCAACGTAAGCTTCAACGGTATTTCCATACTTGCGTAATCCTCGCAGAGCATCTCTTTCAAGATTTCTCACTCGATCTCTACTTATACCAAGAATCCTACCAATACCAGTCAGAGTCATAGGCTCTTCACCATTCATGCCATACCTCATTCTTAAAACTCTATGCTGCATTTGAGGTAACTTTTGCAATATTACGTCTAAATCTCCCTTCATACATTCCATCTCAATCTCTTGATTAGGTAAATCTGTATCAGAAGCTATCAAATCTAATAGCGCTGTATCATCTCCATCTCCCACTTTTGATTCTAGGCTAATAGGCTGACTAGCCCTGAACATTAATTCTTTCACTTCCTCGATTGGAATATCTAAAAAATTAGCTAGTTCTTGCATAGATGGAGTTCTAGCTAACTGCTGACTCAACTCTCTCTGACCTTTTTTTAACTTGTTTAATATTTCAGTAATATGAATTGGTAATCTTATTAATCGACTTTTTTCAGCAATAGCTCTTGTAATACCTTGTCTAATCCACCAATATGCATATGTAGAAAACTTATAACCTCTTGCAGGATCAAACTTCTCAACGCCTCTTACCAAACCAATTGTTCCTTCTTGGATTAAATCCAAAAGTTCCATATTCCTCTTTGTATATTTTTTGGCAACACTAACTACTAAACGCAAATTTGAAGCAACCATTCTCTCTTTTGCTCGATTACCTCGAATTAAACGTTTTTTTAACTGTGCAATTTTAATTCCAGCTTCTTTAGCTAGCTCTTCTTGGGTCGGCTTCGTTCCATTGATACTTTCAAGTTCTGATTCCAATTTTTCTAAAGAGTTCAAATCTTGAACTTGACGACCTAATGTTATTTCCTGCTCGTTTGTTAGTAGTGGAACTCTCCCAATATCCCTTAAATATGAGCGAACTAGATCAACCTCAGCTACAACTTTATTAGTTGATCCACTTACATATGACTTGGTAGAAATACTCTGAGCAGAAGTCACGACGAAAATCTATTGCGTTTTGTAAAGAATATCATTAAGAACTGTAAAGTTGTGAAAATCAACTCAAATTCCAGGGAATTTAGGTAAAAATACCTATGCAGAGCTGTCTACTGAATTATCTTGGTTAGAAGCCACGAAGCAGTTCGTAAATAAATCCAAACTCCAACCACATCAGTTGCTGTGGTGATAAAAGGAGCTGACATTAAAGCTGGGTCCAGTCCCATCCTATGAAACAACAAAGGCAAAGAAGCCCCTGCCGTGGCTGCCAAAGTAGTTATAGCCAATAAACTAATACCAACAGCAGCGCCCACTAAAGGACCTTCTCCTTGCCACCATGCAAAAGGAACTACAAATAAAAGCATAAGCAATCCAAGCAATGCACCTGCAATCGTTTCCCGGAAAATCGCTTTTAAAAAACCTAAAGCTTGAATTCTTTGAGTACTTAACCCTCTAATAACAACTGTAGAACTTTGTGCCCCAATATTTCCACCAGTCCCTATCAATAAAGGAATAAAAGCTGCTAATAAAACTACTTGTCGTAATACATCACCATTAGATGCAATAACCTTTGTAGTTAATCCATTAGCAAAAACCAAAACAATCAACCAAACCACTCTCCTTCTAGCAACTGCAAACAAATTACTTTGAAAATAATCATCTTCATCTCCTGCCTGAACAGCTCCAGCTGCATAAATATCCCTAGTAGCTTCTTGTTCTATAACGTCAATAACATCATCAACAGTGACTATCCCAACTAATCGCTTTTCTCGATCAACGACTGGTAAGGCCAGAAAGTCATACCTTTGAATTGCCCTTGCAACTTCTTCTTGATCAGTATCTGTACGAACATTAACTACCTCTCTTGTCATTACGTCACCAATTGTTGTATCAGGATCTGCCGTCACCAAATCCCTTAAAGATAAAATTCCAGTTAAATGTCTCTCGCGATCTGTAACGTAAAGGCTATAAATTGTCTCAGTATAAGGTGCTTGCCTTCTAACAATATTTAAAGCATCAAAAGCAGTATGAAATTCCTTTAAATCAATAAATTCATTAGTCATTAATCTCCCAGCCGTTTCAGCCTCATATCCCAACATTTGAGCAGTTACTCGCCTTTCTTCAGGACTTAATTCAGCCAACAATCTTCTAACTACCTTAGCAGGCAATTCATCAAATAATCTCACCCGGTCATCTGGTGACATCCTTTCAACTAATTCCAAAACCTCATTGGAGCGAAGTCGATCCAGAAGACTTTGTTGTACAGCAGCATCTAAATATTCGTAAACTTCTATAGCCTCATTCTTATTTAATAATCTAAAAGCCAAAGCTTGCAAAATCAAAGGCAAACTGCCTATTGATTCCGCAATATCTACAGGCTGAACAGGCTCCAATAAAGTCTTAACGCCATCATAATTACCAGCAGCAAGCATTGCCTCAAGCTGTTGAGAAACCACCTCGGCTAAGTGAGGTCCATTTACAGATGAATCATTACTAATAGATGTACCTATCTGTTCATTCATAGGCACACTGAAAGACCTCAAACATATTATGTCTATAAGGACGAAAATAATCGCCTAATTCTTTGACCGATTAAAAAACCTAACGTTAAAGACAAAAAACCCGCAAGCATGGTGATGCAGATCAAACCTATTGCTTGAAACAATAAACCGCTATTAATCATTAAAAATGCATCCAAAATCAGACCACTGAAAGTAGTTAAAGATGCACAAAAACCTAGTACCAAGAAAACTTGAAACCTAGAACTAATTGTGAATCCTGAAATCAAACCAAGAAAACCAGATCCAAAAACATTAGCTATAAAATCATTGTTAACTTTAAAACGAAGCAAAGCACCTGAAATTGAGCCTATGCAAATCAAGAAAAATTGATCCCTTCTCAGAACAAAATCATAGAAGCTCCTAAGCATTTACACAATAAAAACCGAATAAAGCCATAATGATACCAATGAATATAGACACAAACAAAGAAAGAGATAGATCCATCCATCTATGGTTTAAATAATAGTGATGAAACTCAAAAATCAAAGAAGAGAAAGTACTAAAGCTTCCAAGCAAGCCTATGCTTAACAATAAATAGAGAGGCTCATTATCTAATAAAAAATATGTTTTTTGTTGGAGTCCAAGTAAGATACCAAGCAAAAATGTGGCAATTGAATTGACTAACAAAACCCCATATAGATCTGATTTTGTATGTATAAAAATCTTTTTAGAAATTTGCATTCTTAAAATTGCACCTGGAGCAGCCCCAATTGCCACAAACAAAGAAGATCGATGATCTCCTAAGAAATTAAACATTTATCCATCCACGTCTAGTTGACAAAGAAGGTCTATCAATCAATCCCAAGTTAGGTAATTGAACCTGCAACCAACTGTTACCCTCTTCAGGGTGCCAAAGACGTATTACTCTAAGATGAGTCCCTAATTCTAATGTAAATAAAGAAGGCGCAGAGATATGAGGACTAGTACGCAAAACACAAGAGTTACCAACAATAAAAAATTCCATTTCTTTAGAATTAGAAATTTCTAACTTGCTTCTAGTAGCTCCTCCGGCTGGTAAAGCAATAGGTGCAAATAACGCAAGGCTTAACAAGCATCCCCAATGAAAACAGAATTTCATATTTATCATTAAATATCTAATGAAGCCATATCTAGTTCAAGGCTATGAGTCTCTATAAATTCCCTTCGAGGAGCAACTTTGTCACCCATAAGAATGGTAAAAATTCGATCGGCTTCCAAAGCATCTTCAATCTCAACTCTCTTCATCGTCCTAGTTGAAGGATCCATAGTGGTTTCCCATAATTGTTTTGGCATCATTTCCCCTAAACCCTTAAACCGCTGAATAGTGTAATTTGCTTTTTCACCAAAACCAGCAATAGTTTTCTTCAAGTCTCCCTCTGTATAACAATATTTGTGATTCTTTCCTCTTTCAATTTTATATAGAGGTGGGCAAGCAATGTAAACATAACCACCCTCAACTAATTCTTTCTGGTAGCGATAAAAAAATGTAAGCAAAAGGGTACGGATATGAGCTCCATCAACATCAGCATCAGTCATTATTACAACACGGTGATATCTAAGATTTTTCAAAGAGAACTCTTCTCCTTTAATTCCCAAACCAAGACCAGTAATAAGAGCCTGGATTTCTGTGTTTTTATAGATCTTTGCATCATCAGTTTTTTCAATATTTAATATCTTTCCTCTCAAAGGAAGAATTGCTTGAAACCTTCTATCCCGGCCTTGTTTTGCTGAACCGCCAGCTGAATCCCCCTCAACTATGTAAATCTCTGATTCTGATGGATCTCGAGAACTACAGTCAGCTAATTTACCTGGGAGAGTGGTGCTCTCTAGGACACTTTTTCTTCGAACCAGTTCACGTGCTCGCCTAGCTGCTTCAGCTGCATTAAAAGCTTGAATGGCTTTCTCTAGAATTAAATCAATTACAGATGGATTGAATTCTAGATATTGTCCTAAGGATTCTCCAACCAGACTATCTACTATTCCTCTAACCTCAGTATTCCCTAATTTAGTTTTTGTCTGCCCCTCAAATTCAGGTTCAGGCACTTTCACAGAAAGAACAACAGTTAAACCTTCTCTAATATTTTCGCCCGCCAGATTTGAATCACCTTCCTTACGTTTCCCTCGTTTTCGAGCAAAAGAATTAAGTGTCCGCGTTAATACTGTTTTTAATCCCTCTATATGAGTACCTCCATCAACAGTACGAATATTATTTGCAAAACCAAGAATGCTATCCGAATAAGCATCAATACACCATTGCAGTGCAGCTTCTACCTGAACTCCATCTTTTTCAGCATTTACATAAATAATTTCTGGATGCAATGCATCTTTTTCAGAGTTCATATAAGCAACATATTCTTTTATTCCTCCCTCATAAAAATAAACTTCTTCATAGCTATTTTCTTTTATCTCAGAAGTCCTTTTCCTTTCATCACGAAAAACGATACGAACTCCTCCATTTAGATAAGCAAGCTCTCTTAATCTTGATGATAAAACTGAATAATCAAAAACAATTCCATTAGTAAATATTTCAGTATCAGGTTTAAAATTAACTTTTGTTCCTGTATCTTTTTGATCTGATAGTTGTTTCTCAGAACGAAGATTTCCTATAGGAGCTCCTCTTTCGAATCTTTGAGTATGAACTTTACCTTGCCTTTTCACGGTAACTTCTACCCATTCACTTAGTGCATTTACTACCGAAACACCAACCCCATGCAAACCTCCAGAAACCTTGTAACCTCCACTACCAAACTTGCCACCAGCATGAAGAACAGTAAGCACAGTCTCTAATGCACTTTTGCCAGTTTTAGGATGTATATCAGTTGGGATTCCTCTTCCATTATCGCTAATAGATGCAGAACCATCGGCACAAAGAACCACAACAATCTCATTACAATGCCCTGCAAGAGCTTCATCTACAGCATTATCAACAACCTCATAAACAAGATGATGCAAACCCCTAGGACCAGTAGAACCTATATACATCCCTGGTCTTTTCCTTACAGGTTCCAAGCCTTCAAGAACTTGAATCTGTTCAGCGCCATAGGCGGCTTGAATCTTTTTAACCTTGGAGTCTTCGCTCATTCGCCTAAAAAATGCCCAGGAAAGGTGTTTTTACAAAATTCATTTACCAAGAAACCTTATTCAACCTGGAAAATTCAATCTACCACTGGTAACCAAGAAAGGCTTGCAAGAAATTACTAAAAGAACAAAAATCCTTTCTAAATAGAGAATTATGACCATCTACTAAGCAGCCTTTATGCCCAAGTCAAAACCAGTTGTCATAGTGTTACTTGGGCCAACAGCAAGTGGGAAAACTGAACTTGCCATTCAAATAGCAAAGCAAATAAAAGTCAGTATTCATAATATTGATTCCCGCCAGTTATATAAAGGGATGGATATTGGTACTGCAAAACCAACTTTAGAACAGCAAAAAGAAATAAAGCATCATTTATTAGATCTAAAGGAACCTAACAATCCAATCACATTAAAAGAATTCAAAAAAGAAGCTGAATCTAATCTCACAAAAATCATTGGAAAAGAAAAAATTGGATTTCTGGTAGGTGGTAGTGGTCTTTATTTAAAAGCTTTGACCAGTGGACTATGTCCACCTGCAGTACCTCCCCAGAAGCAGTTGAGGAAATATCTTACTGAAATTGGGCAAAAGGAATGTCACCAATTGCTTGAGAAATGTGATCCTTGTGCATCCAGAAAAATTGCGCCAAAAGACACCACTAGAACAATCAGAGCATTAGAAGTATTTTATGCAACTGGTAAAAGAATAAGCTCTTTGCAATCTTCCCAACCTCCAGATTGGAACTTAATTGAACTGGGACTGAACCCAAGCAACCTTCATCAAAGAATTGCTAAAAGAACAATAAAATTATTTAACAATGGTCTAATTGAAGAAACAAAACAATTAATCCACAAATATGGGGAGAAACTGCCTTTGCTGCAAACAATTGGTTATGAGGAAGCTCTAAAAGTCGTTAAAGGATCTTATTCATTATCTGAAGCAATAGAAAAAACAACAGTCAGAACTAATCAATTTGCCAAGAGACAAAGGACTTGGTTCCGAAAGCAACATAACCCAAAATGGCTAAATGAAAAAAACTCTCTTGAAGAAGCTCTCTCTTTTATCCAAAACGGTATAGGGTGAAGTAAGTAGATGCAAAATTGGGCTAATTCCTCATTTCTTCTGCTTTGTTCCATCAACACATTGAATGCCACCACGTCCCCGGTTTGATCGTCGAGCTCCTGTTCGAGAGCTCCCAAACATTAATGAAAGGATTAAATATCCAAACCTCAGGGTAGTTGATGCTGACGGAGCTCAGCTTGGAGTTATTAGTCGTGAAGAAGCATTAGAGGTAGCTCAAGATAGAGAGCTTGATCTTGTTTTAGTTAGTGAAAAGGCTGATCCTCCCGTTTGCAGGATCATGAACTATGGGAAATTTAAATTCGAACAAGAGAAGAAAGCAAAAGAAGCAAAGAAGAAATCTCATCAAACTGAGGTTAAGGAAGTAAAAATGCGCTACAAAATTGATCAGCATGATTATCAAGTTCGTATTGGCCAAGCAACGCGCTTTCTTAAGGCAGGAGATAAAGTTAAATGCACAGTAATTTTTAGAGGTAGAGAGATTCAACATACAAATCTTGCAGAATCACTTCTTGCCCGAATGGCTAAAGACTTAGAAGAGCAGGCTGAAATTCAGCAAGCAGCAAAAAGAGAAGGTAGAAATATGATTATGTTTTTAACACCGAGAAAAACCCCTCTTATAAAAAAAGAAAAAGAAGAGGAAGTTAATTCCAAAGCAAAAAGAACTATTGAATAAGCGCTCCCAGAATTATTTGATATAGCTAGAGAAAAAATAATATTTCATTAAAATCTTTTTATTGCTCAAATGAATTGAGAACCTGTCACATAAGCTTAGGACAAACATTTAATTGTCCCCCAAGCATTATTTGAGTATCGTGGCCTCATTGAAACTTGACATAAAGGTGTGAAATACCATATTCAGCAGGAGAGTGACATCCCTGCATCAACGCAACTTTATAATCAAATTTGTTTTGCTATAGCTGCAAGACACTATCCTCCAGCTCATAGACTACCTAGTACAAGACAATTAGCTATGCAGACGGGATTGCATAGAAATACAATCAGCAAAGTATATCGTCAGTTAGAAACTGATGGAGTTGTAGAAGCAATAGCTGGATCAGGGATTTATGTTAGGGACCAAAAAAAACGAGAATCACAAAACTCTAATAATTTTAGGAAAAAAGCAATTACTGATTTAGACCATGAAGTAAGAAAAAGTGTTGATGAACTTCTTAATTCTGGATGCACGCTACAACAAACAAGAGAACTGTTTACTCAAGAGATCGACTGGAGGCTGCGTTGCGGAGCAAGGGTATTAGTTAGTACTCCTAGAGAGGACCTAGGTGCATCAATGTTAATAGCAGAAGAATTAGAACCGAATCTTGATGTACCCATAGAAGTAGTACCAATGGAAGAATTAGAAGGAGTACTTGAAAGTTCGAACATTGGGACAGTCGTCACTAGCCGCTATTTTCTTCAACCATTAGAAGAAGTAGCAAAAAGGCATGGTGTCCGAGCAATTGCTGTAGACCTAAGTGATTTTGACAAAGAGCTTGCAATGCTTAAAGAATTACGGTCCGGTAGTTGTGTAGGCATTGTGAGCATTAGCCCAGGAATACTTCGTGCAGCAGAAGTGATCTTGCACAGTATGCGAGGTAATGAATTATTACTGATGACTGCAAATCCTGATGTAGGGAGTCGTTTATTAGCACTTCTAAGAGCAGCTAATTACGTTCTATGCGATAGTCCTAGTCTTCCTTTAGTAGAACACACCATTCGTCAAAACCGATCACAACTAATTCGTATGCCACAAGTGCATTGTGCTGAAAAGTATCTCAGTGAATCCACTTTAGAACGACTAAAAAAAGAAATCGGTCTTCTTAAATAACACACTTCTTTCTTTGAGCAAATGCTTAAAGCTTTTTCTTCAGATCTAGCAATTATCCGTGAAAGAGATCCTGCAGCAAGGGGTCTTTTGGAAATAATACTTTGTTACCCAGGTTTTCAAGCTTTAGTACTTCACCGTATTAGCCATAAACTTTGGAAGCTAGGGCTACCGCTTATCCCAAGAATTATTAGTCAAATCAATAGAACTTTTACTGGTATTGAAATCCATCCTGGAGCGAAAATCGGTAAAGGAGTCTTTATAGACCATGGGATGGGTGTTGTTATAGGGGAAACAACTGAAATAGGAAATAATTGCCTGTTATATCAAGGAGTAACACTAGGTGGGACAGGGAAAAGCCATGGCAAAAGACATCCAACCCTCTCAGCAAATGTAGTAGTAGGCGCTGGAGCAAAAGTTCTAGGAGCTATAACAGTTGGTGCAAATACAAGGATTGGAGCAGGATCAGTGGTGGTAAGAGATGTTGCTGAAGACAGCACGGTAGTAGGAGTTCCTGGACGAATTATTCACCAAAGTGGTGTTCGTATTAACCCTCTAGCGCATTCAGCTCTTCCAGATGCTGAAGCGTCAGTAATTAGAAATTTAATGGAAAGAATTGATCATTTAGAAAGTCAAGTGCAAATTCTAAATAACAATCTCAATGAAATCAGCAATGGCAATTTACCCGATAATATATCACCAGGAAAATCGCAAAGTCTTAAAGATCGAGAAATTATTGAATTTCTAGGAGATAAACTAGATGAAGAATAGTCAACTTTCTGCTTGATTTGATGGGGGTGCAGGTTGAAACATGAACATAGAATAGATAACATTTCTTCTCATATTTGTCATCATTTCAAGAAACATATCATAACCTTCATTCTTATATTCAATTAAAGGGTCTTTTTGTCCATAGCCCCTCAAGCCAACAGATTCTCTTAATGCATCCATGGCTTGCAAATGCTCGCGCCATAATGTATCAATTTGCTGAAGAATAAAAAATCTTTCAGCCTCTCTCATTAGTCCTGGTCTTTGCTCTTCAATTTGAGACTCTTTTAAATCATAAGCATTACGTAGTTGCTCTTGAAGAAATGATTGAAGTTCATCTATATTTAAACCTTGAAGTTCTTGTGCTTTTAAATCACTCAATAAATAAACAAATTCTTGAACTTTACTCACTAATTGTTGTAAATCCCACTCTTCAGACGGTAGATCAGAGTTAACATAAGCATAAACAATTTCTTGCATTGTTCTTTCCCCATATCCAATAACTTGCTTCTTTAAGCCTATTCCTTCTAACACTCTTCTTCTTTCAGAATATACAGCTCTTCTTTGGTTATTCATTACTTCATCATATTCAAAAACCTGTTTTCTGATGTCAAAGTAATAGGTTTCTACCTTCTTTTGTGCACTTTCTAATGATCTAGTAAGCATCCCAGACTCAATTGGCATATCTTCATCAACTCTAAAAGCATTCATTAATGCAGCAACTCTTTCACCTCCAAATATTCTAAGCAAGTTATCACCTAAAGACAAAAAGAATCTTGTACTACCTAAGTCTCCTTGACGACCAGATCTACCTCTTAATTGATTATCAACTCGTCTAGATTCATGACGCTCTGTACCTATAACATGCAAACCACCTGCTTCACGAACATGAGTTTCTTCTTGTTTCACAACAACATCGTATTCTGACTTTACTAATGAAATAGCTTCCCTTAAAGATTGAATTAAAACATCATTAGTTGGAGCTTTTTCTGCAGCAGTAGATATGCGATCCTCTAACTCGATTGAAGATAGAGCTCGATCACCCCATTCTTTAATTAGTTCACGCTCTAATTTAATGAGAACCTCTTGTGTTTCCTCTGTCAAAGCACAAGGGTAAAGGTTACCAACTGAACTCATCTCAATAAATTCTTTTTCTTTTTTAGAATTGGAAGTATCACTTCCCTCTCCAAACCCAGAAGCAGATTCTTGTTGGCGTTGCAATGGAATAGGAGGCTTATGTCCTTCCTCAGGTTTAACTAATTTTAAAAACAAAGCCTCTCTCACCTTTAAACGAGCCATATAGTCGCTATTACCGCCAAGAATTATGTCAGTCCCTCTACCAGCCATGTTCGTTGCAATAGTTACAGCACCAGCACGACCAGCTTGAGCAATAATCTCAGCTTCTCGCTCTACATTCTCTGGTTTTGCATTCAAAAGATTATGAGGTACTTCTTGCTCGGTCAATAAAGAACTTAAAACCTCACTTTTCTCTACACTGGTTGTACCAACTAAAACAGGTCTACCTTGGTTATGAATATCTACTGTTTCATTGGCTACAGCTCTCCATTTAGCCGATTCAGTTTTAAAGACCTGATCAACCCAATCATTTCTGGAACGTGGGCGATTAGTTGGAATGACTGTTGTCTCAAGTTTATAAGTTTTCTCAAATTCAACTTCTTCTGTTTTGGCAGTTCCTGTCATGCCTGCAAGACGAGGATATAAAAGAAAGAAATTCTGATAAGTAATAGAAGCAAGTGTTTGAGTTTCAGGCTGAATTGCTAATGCTTCTTTCGCTTCTATTGCCTGGTGCTGTCCATCACTCCATCTCCTACCAGGCATAACACGACCAGTAAATTCATCAACAATCACGGCCTCATTATTTCTTACAATGTAATTAACATCCTTAACAAACAACTCTTTAGCTTTTAAAGCATTAGTTATATAATGAGCCCAAGGATCTTTAGGATCAAAAAGATCATTTACTTGCAATAATTTCTCAGATTTAGCAAATCCTTCATCAGTGAGGGTACATGTTCTTTGCTTTTCATCAACCTCATAATCCCCTTCAGGGTCAATTCCATCTTTACCAACCTCAGCTGCTCTTTTTAAAGTAGAAACAACTTCGGATGCTTTCTTATATTTTTCCTGGGGTCGTTCAACTTGTCCAGAAATAATCAAAGGTGTTCTAGCCTCATCAATTAGAATTGAATCAACCTCATCAATTATACAGAATTGAAAATTTCTTTGAACAATTTCATTAATATCACTAGCCATATTATCTCTTAAATAATCAAAACCGAGCTCGGAATTTGTTGCATAAGTAATATCACATGCATAATTTTTACGCCTTTCAATAGGATTCATATCTTGCTGAATTAATCCGACAGATAAGCCTAAAAATCTATGTACTTGCCCCATCCACTCTGCATCGCGTCGTGCCAAATAATCATTCACAGTCACAACATGTACGCCTCTACCTGTCAAAGCATTTAAAAAACTTGGCAAAGTTGCCACCAAAGTTTTACCTTCTCCGGTTTTCATCTCAGCAATTTGACCCTCATGCAAAACCATTCCGCCTATTAATTGCACATCAAAATGACGCATACCCAAAACTCTTTTACTTGCTTCTCTAACTACTGCAAAAGCTTCAGGGAGAAGTTCATCTAAACAATCTCGCAGCATATTATCTGAAGCATTCTCTAAACGACTTCGGAAATCAGCTGTTTTAGATCTCAACTCATCATCAGTCAGAGAAGTTATCTCCTCTTCAAGAAGGTTGATATCAGTCAAAATTGGCTGATAACGCTTCAGCTTGCGGGCATTTGGATCTCCCAGCAAAAGCTTGAGCATAATTACAGCAAGTAAAAAGACTTCTTCAGCCTAACTACCAATACACCAAGACGTCACTAAACAATTACGCGCTATAAAAGAAATATGCAATTTCTCTCAAAATTCAAGATTGGCATTCAAATGATGGAGTGGTCCAAATGCAAAAATTAATACTTGTAAAACATGCCAGAGGAGCACCTGGTCTAAGGATATTGGGATTAGGTCCAAATCTTTTACCTGCCAGAGGGTTATCCAAACTAAGAGATTTGCTTAATCAACATACTTTTTGGGCAAATGATCGAAACATCAAAAGCATTCGAAAATTATTAGCAGGCAGTTCAGTCGTCATAAGCATATGGAGAAATAGAAAAATCATTGGGTTTGGACGAGCAACAAGTGATGGAATATATCGAGCTGTTTTATGGGACATAGTTGTTGCTGGTGAATTGCAAGGCCAAGGGGTAGGAAAACAAGTAGTGAAAGCACTTTTATCCCATCACGCAATTAAAGGTGTAGAAAAAATTTATTTAATGACAACTAATAGTTCCAATTTCTATGAACAAATGGGTTTTTCAACTTGCCACAATCAAATATTGCTCTTGAAAGCAAGCAATTCACAAACCTGAAGGCAGTAGTTTGATTTCAAAAGCGGATGAAGAGATTCGAACTCTCGACCCTCTCCTTGGCAAGGAGATGCTCTACCACTGAGCTACATCCGCATTCAGAAAAAAAAAATTTGTTCTTATAAAGCATGCCCTAAAAAAGGGGATATGGTCAATGGATTCTTTTAATTGACACTCGTTGATTAATTCAAAGCACTCATTAGAGATCCCATTTCAATAGCTTGTAATGCATAATTCCAACCAAGATTGCTTTTGACACCTGATCTTTCCAATGCTTGTTGCATAGTATCCGTGGTTAATACTCCAAACACAATAGGAACACCCGTTTCTCTTGAAACTGCTGCTATACCCTTGCTAGATTCATTAATGACAACATCAAAATGAGGTGTATCTCCTCTAATTACAGCTCCTAGTGTGATTAGCACTTGATAACGGCCACTTTTAGCTAAAGATTGGCAAACTAATGGTAATTCAAACGATCCTGGCACCCAAGCTACATCTAACTGGGAACTATTTTCAGATATATCAATACCATGCCTACTTAAGCAATCAAGACATCCGCTTAAAAGCTTATTAGTAATCAAATCGTTAAAACGAGCTGCAACAATTGCAACCTTTAAATTAGAAGCATTGGTGAAACGTCCTTCAATTGTTACCATGTCTTGCTATGAAAAATCCCGATATACCCACTACCATCGCATGCTACGTGTTCAAATTCAAACAAAGAAATCAAGTAAGCCATTAATCAAAACTAGGTGAAACCAGACACCCCCTATGATTTCTATCTTTTTGATCTCTCCATTACGACGATCTTGAGGATCTGATTGTGTCATATAAAGCACTGGGACACCAATAACTAATAAAAGTGACGCAAAAAGAAGGGCGTTAATAGCAACTGAACTAAGTACCTGCATGGGGAATGGAGCGATGGAGCAAAAGCTCTCTTCATTTCAATAATTGTCACATGAGAAGGGACATTTTTTACAAAGATGACAAGGGTTGTCGCGAGGCTTCACATCCAAAACCCCAAAATCGCCTTACCATGCCAACAACAACATTGGCAGAAAATAATCTATGACTGCCGAAAACATGCCTTTACAAGGTAATTTTTTCGTTAAATCTGAAGAAACTGCCACAGAGTCCAACTCTTTACAAAGCAAGAATAAGAGCAATGATTCTGCACTAAGTGAAGATGAATTGATTAAAGATGGTCAACTAAGACCTCGAACAAGACAAAAAACTTTAAGAGAAAACAATGGATTAGAAGAAAATCCCTCTTCCCCAGAAGAAGATGGCCCTAACTGGTCTCATCACAACCTTGTTAAAAAAACAGAACTGACACCTGTTCTGAGACACTACGTTGAGCTAAAAGTTCAAAACCCAGGGCGAATTTTGTTATATAGACTTGGGGATTTTTTTGAATGTTTTTTTGAAGATGCAATTCTTCTTTCTGAAATCCTAGAACTTACTCTTACAGGCAAAGAAGGTGGAAAAACTATTGGGAGAGTGCCAATGGCTGGTATACCTCATCATGCTGCAGAACGCTATTGCTCAATATTGATTCAAAAAGGTCTATCTGTAGCAATATGCGATCAACTGGAAAGTATTCATAACAAAGAAGGGAAACTTATTAAAAGGGGAATAACACGAGTCCTGACACCTGGGACAGTCATTGAAGAGGGAATGCTCCCAGCGAAAAGAAATAATTGGTTAGCAGCTATTTCAGTTGAATCAAATCAAAATAATTCAGATTATAAATGGGGTTTAGCTAGTGCTGATATAAGTACTGGCGAATTTAAAGTTCAAGAAGGGGAAGGTATAAGCAATCTTGAACAAGAACTATTAAATATTGAAGCATCAGAAATTATTTGCGAAGAAGTAGGAAATAAAGTTTTTGAAACATGGAACTCAAAAAATATAAATTTAAATCAACAATCGAAAACCTCTTTTAGTGTTGCAGAGTCCAAAGCAATACTAAGAAAGCATTACAAACTAAAAACAATAGCTGGGCTTGGGCTAGAAGAGTTGGAGTTAGCTCTTAGAGCATCTGGTGGTTTAATAAGTTATTTAAATGAAACTAACCCGCTTATAAAAACAGAAAAGAAGCCTATTAGCTCTAAAGTTCAACTTGAATTTCCAAGAATAAAATCTTCTGGAGAATCATTACTTATAGATGCTCAAACTCGAAGAAATCTTGAAATAACAAAAACTCAAAGAGATGGCCAATTTCAAGGTTCATTTTTATGGGCAATTGATCGTACACTTACATCAATGGGAGGAAGATGTTTACGCCAATGGATCGACAATCCACTCATTACTGCTAGTGAAATACTTAATCGACAAAATGTAATTACTGTATTAGTTAAAGAAAGAGCATTAAGAAAAAACTTACGTAATCTATTAAGAACAATGGGAGACCTTGAGCGTCTTTCAGGAAGAGCTAGTGCAGGACATGCAGGTGCAAGAGAGATTATGGCTATTGCAGATAGTCTTCGAAAACTACCAAGGCTATCTGCAAATATAAAAAATATATCCACAACTCTACCTGAATGGTTTGCCGAACTAGAAAAAATTGATCCAAAACTAATAAACTTATCTAATAACATTAAGAATATATTAATAGATAATCCACCACTAAGCATTACTGAGGGAAATATAATTCATGATGGTATAGATCTAGTATTAGATGGGCTTAGAAATCAACTTGATGACCAAGAAAAATGGCTTTCAAATCAAGAGTTAAAAGAACGGAGGATTAGCGGCAATAATAATCTGCGCTTACAGCACCATAGAACTTTTGGTTACTTTCTATCAGTTAGTAAATCAAAGTCGGCGGAAGTTCCATCTCACTGGATTAGGCGGCAAACTCTATCCAATGAAGAAAGATTTGTTACTCCTGATCTAAAATCAAGAGAAGGAAAGATCTTTCAATTAAAATTAAAATCAGCAAATCGTGAATATGAGTTATTCTGTAATCTGCGAGATAATGTAGGCAAATCAGCAAATATTATTCGTAAGATTGCAAAATCGATCGCAGGCCTTGATGTGCTTTTAGGACTAGCAGATCTAGCTGCGACAAATAACTATTGTGCACCAACTATTTTAGATAATACTTTATCAAGACAAATAAAAATAAAGGGCTCAAGGCATCCAGTAGTCGAGCAAATGTTAGTTGAAGAAGATTTCGAGCCAAATGATATTAATCTAGGTCAAAATCAAGACTTAATAATACTTACAGGACCTAATGCAAGTGGTAAAAGTTGTTACTTAAGGCAAATTGGTCTAATACAATTACTCTCTCAAATTGGAAGTTGGATTCCAGCAGAAGAAGCCTACATCAGTATTGCAGATAGAATTTTTACACGAGTTGGAGCTGTAGATGATTTGGCAGCAGGTCAATCAACTTTCATCGTGGAAATGACAGAAACCGCATATATATTAAATCAAGCAACTGAAAAGTCTCTAGTTCTTCTAGATGAAATTGGAAGAGGAACATCTACATTTGATGGATTATCTATCGCCTGGTCAGTAAGTGAATTCCTAGCGGATGATATTAAAAGCAGAACAATATTTGCAACTCATTATCACGAGTTAAATGATCTCTCAAACAAGATGGGAAATGTAGCTAATTTTCAAGTTCTTGTGAAAGAAACGCCAGAAAAACTGACTTTTCTACATAAAGTTGTCCCTGGTGGTTCAGACAAAAGTTATGGGATTGAAGCTGCTCGTTTAGCAGGAATCCCTTCAAATGTAATTACAAAAGCAAGAGCAGTCCTAAATAAACTTGAAGAGAGAAAGAAATTCTAAGTCTTTGAAAACTGATTTAAACAGATGCTCTTAATAAAGCATTAATCGTTGCTGCTGCCATCGCAGCACCTCCTCTATTTCCATCTATTCGTATTTGTGGTAAATCACAATTTGATAGCAATCTCTTACTCTCAATAACGCTTATAAAACCAACAGGCATTCCAATAATCAAACTAGGAGACATTGCCCCCTGGGTGACTAAGTTCAATAAAACTTCCAAAGCTTTTGGTGCACTCCCAAATAAAACTAAAGGTGATCTACTATTGGAAAATTGATTTGAAAGATCACTCCAAGCTCTCTCTACACCAATTGCAGTACGAGGAGTAGAAGCAGTGGTATTCAATGGAGTCCAATCTAAAACACAATAAACTTGAGATTGCAATGTCCTCATTGCCATTGGTGAAATAGCCGCTGCAGCCATATATGTATCAGTCAAAATAGGTGCTCCTGCTTGCAATGCAGATACGCCTATATGACAAGCATTAGGAGAGAATCTCAAGTAATCCTGGATAGAAAAGTCACCCGTAGAGTGAATTAGTCTCTCAAGAACTTGTTGCTCTAAAGAATCCACAAATGAGGTTTTAAGCCTTGAACGAATATATCGAAGGCTTTCGAGGAAAATCGGATGGTCAATTGTCGTCACTTTTGTTTGCTCAAAAAGAATTTTTTAAGGCATGATTTATAAAGAAATACCAATCAGCTACTCTCATGCCAATACATTTGATCTGGGGAGATGATTGTGGCGGTATTAATAGATCAATAAATAAATTCATTGAACAAGCAATAGAGCCTCAATGGACAAGTATTAACTTAAGTCGGCTAGATGGACAAAATCCAGCACACGCTCATCAGTCGCTTGAGGAAGCCAGAACTCCACCCTTTGGCACAGGTAAAAGGATTGTACTAGTCAATAGAAGTCCATTTTGCAATGGGTGTTCAACTGAATTAGCAACTCATTTTGAAAGCGTAATCAATTTAGTCCCTAAAAACACATATCTAATCCTAATCAATCAAAACAAGCCAGATGGTCGATTAAAAACTACTAAATTATTAAATAAATTAATTAAATCAAATCAAGCATTTGAGAAAAGTTTTGTTCTTCCTGCAATCTGGGATGGAGTAGGTCAAAAACAACTAGTAGAGCGAACAGCTAAAGAAATGAATATAGAGTTGAAGGAAGAAGCAATATTTTCTCTTGTGGAAGCATTAGGAAACGATAGTCAAAGACTGATTTTAGAGCTAGAGAAATTAGTTCTCTTACAAGAAGCAAAAACGATGAAGACAACAATGCAAAAAGTAGTAATTACTAAAGAAACAGTTGATGAGCTAATACATACCATTTCAGCAAACTCTCTTCAAATTTGTGATTACCTTCTCACAGAAAAATGGGGAGATGCTCTTTCAAGAGTGGATTACCTTCTTAATCAAGGTGAAGCAGCTTTAAGGATATTAGCTACAATTACAACACAAATAAGAGGTTGGCTCTGGGTCAGTCTACTTGAACAAAATGAGCCAAAAGAGGTCAGTTTTATTGCTAAGCAAGCAGGAATTGCAAATCCAAAAAGGATTTATGTGATACGTAAACAAATTAAAGGTAAATCCCCTGTATTTTTTATTGGCTTACTTAGCAAAGCATTGGAAATAGAAGAATTATTAAAAAAAGGAATCCCTGCGAAAAATGCATTTCGAGATTGTCTACTAATAAGATAGTGATCTAAATTTAAACTTCTCTAAAAGAATCAAACCTTCACAACAAAGTAAATGACTTTTCTGGTGCAAAAATTTGGTGGCACCTCTGTTGGCAGTGTGGAGCGAATTAAAGCAGTTGCAAAACGAATTGCATCATGTAAAGAAGCTGGGAATGACCTGGTAATTGTTGTTTCGGCAATGGGCAACAGCACTGATGAACTAACTAATCTCGCTTTAGCAATAAGTAGCAATCCGCCTGCAAGAGAAATGGATATGCTTCTTTCTACTGGAGAACAAGTCACAATATCTTTATTATCAATTGCTCTAAATCAACTTGGCATCGCAGCAACATCAATGACTGGTTCCCAAGTCGGGATTATTACTGAATCAGCTTATGGTAAAGCTCGAATCCTAGAAATTAAAACAGAAAGAATTAAAGAACTTTTAAAAGCAGGGCATGTTGTGGTTGTAGCTGGTTTTCAAGGTACAAGTCTTAGTAGTAGCAAAACAGCAGAAATAACAACTCTAGGAAGAGGTGGGTCTGATACATCTGCGGTAGCACTTGCAAAAGCTTTAAAGGCAGATGCATGTGAAATCTATACAGACGTTTCAGGTGTTCTCACTACTGATCCACGTACAGTTCCAGACGCGCAACTCATGAAAAGTGTTAGCTGTGATGAGATGCTTGAATTGGCAAGTCTTGGTGCATCAGTATTACATCCAAGAGCAGTTGAAATCGCAAGAAATTATGGGGTAAAAGTAGTAGTACGTTCTAGTTGGGATGATCAGCCAGGGACAACACTTACAAGCAAAGGTGAGTATTCTCTAGCAAAAGAAGGCTTAGAGCTAAGCCGACCAGTCAATGGGATTGAATTAGTTGAGAACCAAGCAGTCATAGGTCTTTCACATATTCCCGACAAGCCAGGAATTGCAGCAGAATTATTTGAATCACTATCTAAAGGAGGAATAAATGTAGATTTAATTATACAATCTACCCATGAAGAGAATAGTAATGATATCACTTTTACTATTTCAGAGAAGGATTTAAAAGAAGCAAAGGCTGTAACTCAAAAAGTAATTAAAAAATTAGGAGGTGAAGTTACTGTTCAAAACAAAATGGCAAAATTAAGTATAAGTGGGGCAGGCATTATGGGGAGACCAGGAATTGCAGCAAAATTCTTCGAAACACTTTCACAATCTGGAATTAATTTAAGACTAATAGCAACTAGTGAGGTCAAAGTTAGCTGTGTTCTTAATTCTGACTTAGGAACAAAAGGGCTTAAAGTTGTTAGTGAGATTTTTAATCTCAAAAACAAACAAATAAGAATTAATCCTAAATATACTTACATTGGCGAACCTGAAGTTAGCGGTGTTGCTTTAGATCCAAATCAAGTTCAAGTAAGTGTTATAAATATTCCAGATATACCTGGATCAGCAGCAACTATTTGTCGCTCATTTGCTGATGCAGGAATCTGTTTGGAAACGATTGTACAATCAGAAAGAAAGCATAAATTTAATGGTAAAACTATAAGCTTTACTTTGAAAAAATCTGACCGCAAAAATGCAGATAATGCTTTAACTCCCCTATTGAAAATGTGGCCTAATTCCTATATGGAAGATGGTAAAGCAATTGCAAGGGTTAGCGCAGTTGGAGCAGGAATGCCAACAAGTGTAGGAACAGCTGGGAAAATGTTTAGGGCACTTGCAAACGCAAATATTAATATCATGATGATTGCAACAAGTGAAATTAGAACCACCTGCGTTGTAGCAGAAAAAGATGGAATTATTGCTCTACAAAAAGTACATAGCTTCTTTAATTTAAATTCTATTTAAAACTTTTACCTTACCAATTTTTTCCTTAGCTCATGAATTTTATCTCTTAATTTTGTAGCTTGTTCAAAATCTAGATCTTTTGCTGATTGCTTCATCTTCATCTCCAATTCATCAATAATATTAGGGAGTTCCTCAATTGAAATATCAATAGTATTTGATTTCAATTTATCCACAACATCACCTGCAATTTCAACCAAGTCACTATCTAAACCATCTTTTCTTAATTTTCTAGAAAGTTCTAAGAAAGAAAGTATAGAATTATTAGCTTTTTTACCAGCTGGCATAGGTATTATATTATTTTTCTGGTTATAAGTATCTTGAAGAAGTCTCCTTCGTTCTGTTTCTGAAATTGCTCGTTTCATAGAATCTGTCAAATTATCTGCATACAGCAATGCTGTTCCTTCCACATGACGAGCAGCTCTACCTATGGTTTGAATTAAAGACCTTTCTGCACGAAGAAAACCTTCCTTGTCAGCATCAAGAATAACAACTAGAGAAACCTCTGGTAAATCTAAACCCTCTCTAAGTAAATTTACACCAACTAATACATCATATTCTCCAATGCGAAGATCCTGAATAATTTCAATTCTTTCTATGGAATGAATTTCAGAATGAAGATAACGAACTTTAATATTACTTTCAGATAAATAATCTGTTAAATCTTCTGCCATCCTTTTGGTTAATGTAGTTATTAGAACCCTCTGCTTCTTATCAACCCTAACTTTAATCTCATCAATAAGATCCTCTACCTGACCTTTTGTAGGACGAACCTCAATAATTGGATCTAATACACCTGTAGGCCTTATAACTTGTTCAACAATTGAATTACTACTAAGTTCCAATTCCCAAGTACCTGGTGTTGCACTAACAAAAATCGTTTGATTAGCCTTACCCCAAAATTCTTCGGATTTCAATGGTCTATTATCTGCAGCACTAGGCAATCGAAATCCATGCTCAATTAAAACCTTTTTTCTTGATTGATCGCCATTATACATTGCAAGTAATTGGGAACAAGTTACATGGCTTTCATCTACAATCAATAGCCAATTCTTAGGAAAATAATCAATTAAACATTCAGGCGGAGTTCCAGGCTTTCTTCCAGACAAATGAAGTGCATAATTCTCTACACCATTACAATAACCAACTTCTCTTAGCATTTCTAAATCATATTTTGTTCTTTGTTCAAGTCTTTGTGCTTCGAGTAGTTTACCTTGAGTATTAAAAAAATCTATTTGTTCATTTAGTTCTGTTTTAATAGAATTAATTGCTAGCAAAAGTCTTTCCTTAGGGGTCACAAAATGCTTGGCTGGATAGATACATATGGAGTCTAAATTATCTAAAATCTCACCAGTAATTGGATCAATATATTTTATAGCCTCAATTTCTTCTCCAAAAAGTTCTATTCTAACTAATCTATCATCATAAGCTGGTCCAATTTCAAGCACATCACCTTTCACTCTAAATTTACCGCGAGAAACATCAATGTCATTACGAAAATATTGATTACCAACCAACTCTCTTAATGCAGAACGAAGGTTAATATCCTCGCCTACTTTAAATCTTATAGCTGCCTTTAAATATTCACTAGGTATCCCTAATCCATAAATACAACTTATTGAAGCAACAACTATTACATCATTCCGTTCAAATAAAGATCTTGTAGCTGAATGCCTTAACATGTCTATTTCTTCATTTATAGAAGAAGTCTTAGCTATATAGGTATCACTGACTGGAACATAAGCTTCAGGTTGATAGTAGTCGTAGTAAGAAATAAAATACTCAACAGCATTATCAGGAAAAAATTCTCTCAGTTCATTGCAAAGTTGAGCTGCTAAAGTTTTATTATGAGCCAAAACTAAAGCAGGTCTAGCAGTATTAGCAATTACATTTGCAATCGTAAAAGTTTTACCAGTACCTGTTGCTCCTAAAAGAGTCTGATATTTCTTGCCGTTATTAAGTCCATCGACTAAACTCATAATTGCCTTTGGCTGATCTCCTTTAGGAGAATAAGGAGCATTCAAATGATACTTAGACATATAAAGTGAAAGCCTCCAGCAAAACCATTACGTGATATCTCTGATATAAATATAAAAATAATCTTATTTTAAAAGATAAACTAACTTTCCAATATTCATTTATTTAAGAGCAGTTGAAACAAGCGATTGTGGAGAATAAGTAACTTGTCGAATGCTTCGAACCATCGCTACCATTTCCAATTCATTATCCAGACGATTAATAGCTGAACCAATACCAACACCACTAGCTCCACTAACTAAAGCCATTGGAACAGTTACATCTGACAAACCTGATGCACATAACAAAGGTGCTGTACAACCTATCTCTGCAAAACTTTTAGAAAAACTATGTAAAGAAGCTAATGTTGGTGCAGCCTTCTCAATAAGACCTAGGACACCGGAGTGGGAAGGCTTAGAGCTTGTCCCTCCTTCTGTTTGAATTAAATCAGCACCAACTTCTATTAGATCTAAAGCTAATTGAGACTGTTTATCAAGCGACAAGGTATGAGGAACAGTTACAGATAAGACGACATCAGGAAGAAGTTTTCTGGTTTCAAGAGTTAGAGAAAGAACTTCATCTGCATCAAACACTCTCCCTTGTGAATAAAACGAATCAAAATTACCTATTTCAATCATTGTTGCACCAGCCTGAATTGCTGGTGGGAAAAGCTTAGGCTCTACAGCGCTAACACAAATTGGCAGACCAGAAACCTCTAAAGCCGCTTTAACTAAATCTGGAGAACAAGCAATATCCAACAAATCAGCCTTCCCTATAGAAGCAGCTCTTGCAATTTTCTGAACAGAAGATTTATTAAAATTGTTTAACCCAGAAATGACTTTTAGAACTGTATGATTCAAAAAACTCTTATGAAGTTCATAAGGGAGACTCTGAAGACGCGACATTAATTTAAGAACGAATAACCTAATTGTGATATTAGTTCCTGATCAAGAACTAAACCAAGTCAATTTGGTGACTTAACCTAAAAAAATGTCACTATTCTCAAAACCAGAGAAACCTTGGAGCCTTTGGCATGAAAGGCTCCACAAATCACTAAAACACAAAAGCAATCTCCTCCCAAGTGGATCCTCTCTTTTAATATCGATTTCAGGAGGCCAAGACTCGATGGCACTTTTGAGATTAATTCTTGATCTCAAAAGAATTTATCAATGGGAGTTACATGTTTGGCATGGAGACCATGGTTGGCACAAGGGATCTACAAAAATATCCAACCAACTAAAAAAATGGTGCGCCAATCAAGATGTTCCATTCTTTTTTAAAAAGACTAACAAAAAAAATGTGCTTACTGAAAAAGATGCCAGAGAGTGGCGTTATACAAACCTGATAAAGCAAGCAGAGCTACTATCCAAAGCAAATCCTTCATTACCATGCAAACATGTTTTAACAGGACATACTGGCAGTGATCGAACAGAAACTTTTCTGATGAATCTTGCTAGAGGATCACATTTAAAGGGTTTGAGCAGTTTAAAAGAATGTCGAAAATTAGAAAAGGATATTGAACTCATTAGACCAATGTTGATATTTAGCAGAAAAGAAACCAAACAAATATGTAATGAACTGGATATTCCTATTTGGATTGATCCATCAAATTCAAATTTGAATTTTAGTCGAAACAGAATTAGGGAAGAAGTAATACCTGTTCTAGAAGATCTTCACCCCGGAAGCAGTATTCGAATAGCACAACTTGCAGATAATCTTTCAAAATTAGATCGTGATCAATATCAACTAACGAAATTTGCAATTAAAGCAATAAGCTATGGGCAAGGATTGTGCAGAGAAAAAGTCGGCAAGCTTTCTCTGACAGCAAGAGCAATGATCTTAACTCATTGGATCAGAGAAAATAATGGCCCTATTTTATCGACTAAACAACTTCAAGAATTTAGTAGAAAAATTTCACCAGGCAAGCCTCCTGGAACGATCCATTTATCAGATGGATTACAAATTAGCTGGAACAAGCACTCAATATTGATAATTAAATAATCGCTTTTTTCAAAAAATATCAACCCACTGCAGAACGACGTCGTCTTGTCCTGCCAATAGGTTCTTCATTCTTAGTAGCATCATCTAAATTAGTTTTTGCATCAATCTTAGTTTTCGCGATATGAGATTGATCTGGTTGACTATGTTGATTAGACGCTTGGTTTCTAGAAGGATTTACCTTTTTTTGAATGCCTTGAGAATGATTAGGTTCCTCATCAAGTCTCCCTTTATAAGCTGGGGTACCACTAGGTGCAGGCTGCACTAAACAAAGTATTAAGGGCTCTACTTGAAACTCTCTACGCATTCTTCTTGCTAAACCAGATTCAACTTCTCTTTGAAATCCAATCCAATCTACTTCAACAGAATTTGAACTGACCTGCCTAGACAATTGTTTCCATCTATTCTGCAAAACCCATACAATTTCCTTTTCTGTCCACAAAGACATCTTTCGTGGTTCAGCAGTTGTCACTACTCCTCTTAAATTGACACGAGGCGGGGCAACCATCACCCCATCAGTACTAACCGCTACCAAAAGAGTAATTACACCATCTTCAGCAAGTTGTTGCCGTTCTTTTAAAACACGTGCATCTACAATCCCATTTCTAGATGCATCTAGAAGCTCGATCCCAGCTTTGACTGGTTGACCTCTACTAATTGAATTAGAAGTTAGTTGGACTACATCTCCATTCTCAAGAAGCAAAATATTGTTCTCTGGAACCCCCATAGACTGAGCACTCTTACTATGACAAACAAGCATTCTGTGCTCTCCATGAACTGGTACAAAATACTTTGGTTTTGTTAATGCCAACATCAACTTCTGATCTTCTTGAAAACCATGTCCAGAAACATGGATTCCTTCTCCCTTTCCATAGACGACTTTTGCGCCAAGTTGCATTAAACGATCAATAGTATTCACTACAGATATTGTGTTTCCTGGAATTGGACTAGCTGAAAAAATAATTGTATCTGTTGTTTTGACTTGAACATGTTGATGCTCTCCTCTTGATATACGACTTAAAGCTGCCAATGGTTCTCCCTGACTTCCTGTCATTAGCAACAATGTCTCTCGATCTGGCATATCTCTAATTTGTTTTATAGGAACAAATAACTCATCAGGAGCCTTCATGTAGCCGATTTCCCTTGCTTTAGCTATTACATTCAACATTGATCTACCAAGTAATCCAACTTTTCGTCCATGCTTAAGAGCTAGTTCCAAAATCATCGCAACACGATGAATTGAACTTGCAAAAGTGGTAATAATTACTCTCCCCTCTGCTTCAGAAACATGACGTTCTAAAGAAGGAAAGACTGTTCTTTCAGATGGACACCAACCTGGAACTTCTGCATTAGTTGAATCACTAAAAAGGCACAAAACACCTTGTTCTCCATGATGAGCAAGACGAGCAAGATCAAAATGCTCACCATCTACAGGGGTATGATCAAACTTAAAGTCACCAGTAAATATTACTGTTCCAACTGGTGTTTTAATAGCTAACGAGAAACTGTCAGCCATAGAATGAGTATTTCTAATAAATTCAACAGAAAAAGATTGACCTACTTTCACCACGTCTCTAGGGCCAACTGTTTGAATTGTTGTTCTATCTGTTACCCCCGCTTCTTCCATTTTTCCCTGCAACATTGACATTGCCAAGCGCGGTCCATATATGACAGGAATATTGAAATGCTTTAAGTGATGTGAAATTCCCCCTATGTGATCTTCATGCCCATGGGTAACAATCATTCCTCTAATTCTTCTCTGATTCTCACGCAAATAGCTTGTATCAGGCATAACAACATTTACACCATGCATTCCATCACTTGGAAAAGCTAAGCCTGCATCCACAAGCATTAATTCATCTCCATATTCAAAAACGCATGTATTCTTGCCAATCTCATGCAATCCACCAAGAGGGATCACCTTTAGGGTTGGTTCTTTAGAATTAGGATCTTTAGAAGAGTTAATAGGAGAATTCTTAGCACTGATAGTCATGAGAAAAGCATAATAAACGACTTGGATTTACTAATGAGATTAAGGCTCTCAAAAAGGCAATTGCAAAAACCCTTTTAGGTTTCTCGCAAGGCTGTGAGGGTTTTGAAGAGTTCTTTTTTCATTTGATCACTTAAAGGAGATAATGGACTGCGTGGTTCGCCTACAGGCCATCCAACAAGTTCAAGGGCTGCTTTCACAGGGATGGGGTTAGTTGTAGCAAATAAAGCTGAAAAAAGCGGTTGCAACTGTTCGTGATATCCAAGAGCAAGCCTACATTGGCCTGAGCAATATGATTCAATCATTGCTTTTAGACTCGGACCAACTAGATGACTCGCTACACTAACAACTCCAACAGCACCAACAGATAACATTGGAAGAATGAGACTATCATCTCCACTATAAATTGCCAATGAAGAACCACATCTCATTCTCAATTCAGTAACTTCTGTTGTATTACCACTAGCAGCTTTGAAACTAATAATATTTGGAGAATCCATAAGTTTTTCAACAGTCTCTGGCAGGATTGAACAACCAGTCCTTCCAGGAATGTTGTAAAGCATTAGAGGCAAGTCTGGCGCAGCTTTGGCAACAGCTCGAAAATGTTCTTCTAAGCCCTCTTGAGGAGGCTTATTGTAATAGGGAACTACGACTAAGGCACCATCTGCACCTGCTGCGGCTGCATGAGCAGTTGCATTAATAGCTTCAGAAGTACTATTACTACCAGTACCAGCCAAAACCTTGATTTTTTCATCAACTGCATTCCTAACAGTGTCGAGTAATTGATACTGTTCTTTCCAAGTAAGAGTTGGTGATTCTCCAGTAGTTCCACACACAACAATTCCATCAGAACCCTGTGCAGCCAAGTGTTTTGCAAGTTTCGCTGCTACAGCAAAATCTACAGATCCATCTTGAGCAAATGGAGTAACCATTGCCGTAAGCAAACGTCCAAATGGAGCAGGTGATAATTCGGCGAGATTACTCATGATCCTTTAAACAAAAGTTCAGCAATTTGAATGGCATTTAATGCAGCACCTTTTCGAATTTGATCGCCACACAACCACAATTCCAAAGCATTTGGATTACTGAAATCTTTTCTAATTCTTCCTACTGCAATATCATCTTTTCCATTGACATCACTTGGCATTGGGAATCTATTAACTTTAATATCTTCTAATAATTTAACACCTGGTGCATTACTTAATATCTCCCTAGCCTCATCTAAAGGAAATGGCTCGTTAAACTCAATATTTACTGATTCAGAATGTGCTCTTAGAACAGGAACTCTTACACAAGTAGAAGTTATTGAAAGATTAGGTTCACTCATAATCTTTCTTGTTTCATTGATCATTTTCATTTCCTCTTCACAATAATTGTTTTCTTGAAGAGGGGAATTATGAAGAAACAAATTAAATGCAAGAGAATATGGCAAAACTTTACTTTGAGGAGTCTTTCCATTTAAAACATCCTGAGTAAGTTGTTTTAACTCCTCCATAGCCTTAGCTCCTGCACCACTGGCAGACTGGTAAGTCGAAACAACAACTCTTTTAATTGGAAGCCTAGATGCTAGAGGCGCTAAAACTAAAGATAAAAGAATGGTGGTGCAATTGGGATTAGAAATTACTCCTTTATGGGTAAACACTGCATCTGGGTTAACTTCTGGGACAACCAAAGGAACATCAGGTTCCATTCTGAATGCATTGGAATTATCTACCATTACTGCACCTAAAGAATTGATAATCGGTCTCCATTGTTTAGAAATAGAGCTCCCTGCTGAAGCCAAAACTAAATCAACATTTTCAAATTTTTCTTTAGAAACCTTTTCTATCAAAAGATTCTGTCCTTTCCAAAATTGTTTTTGACCAGCAGATCTTTCCGACGCCAATAATCTCAATTCCTTGATTGGAAACATTCGTTCTTCAAGTATTTTCAAAATTTCAACACCAACTGCTCCGGTTGAACCAAGAACAGCAATAGTTGGAGGCCGATCCGATAAGAAGTGATTAAAAGTCAAACCATCAAAAGCAAAAGGTAATTCTTAAAGAATCAATGCTATCCAAATTTGCAAAATCAAAACAGACTAATGTCCAAAAATCGATAAAAGAATAATAGTTTTTGATAGATGGTCTTACTCTTCCATAAAGTAATAGGCCAATGAGGTCTGATCCTAAGCAAACCAATGAGCATTCCCCAATTAAAAATTAAAACCAAATCTCTTCCTAAAAGTCGCCTAGCAATTGAGTTTGAAGTCCCAGCTCAACAATGCAATGCAAGTTTTGAAGATGCCATATCTACTTTGTGCAAATCTGCAAATCTTCCTGGTTTTAGAAAAGGTAAAGTTCCTAAAGCAGTTATTTTGCAGCAAATTGGATCCAAAAGAATTCAAGCTTCAGCATTAGAAAAATTGTTAGAGAAAGTTTGGAAAGAAGCACTAAAAGATCAAACAATAGAACCTCTTTGCGAACCAGAGTTAACAGGAGGGTTCGAATCATTACTCGAAACTTTCAATCCAGACAAATCATTAAAACTAACCTTAGAAACAGACATAACACCTACTCCCAAACTCAAAGCTTCAAAAGGTCTGACTGCTGAGGCAGAATCAATCTCATTTGATAAAAGCAAAGTGGATGAACTAATAGAGCAGTCTCGGAAACAACTTGCCACGATCATCCCAGTAGAAAACAGGCCAGCATCGCAAGGGGATATTGCTGTAGTAAGTTTCAGCGGAACTTTTGCTGATGATGGAACTGAGATAGATGGAGGTAGTGGAGAATCAATGGACATAGAACTCGATAAAGGTCGCATGATCCCAGGGTTCATTGAAGGAATTTGTGGTATGAAAATCAATGAAAAAAAAGATATTGAATGCACTTTCCCCAAAGATTATCAAGATGAAAAAGCCCGTGGAAGAAAAGCATTATTTAATATTCAATTAAAAGATATAAAAGAACGCGAACTACCTAAACTTGATGATGCTTTTGCCAAACAAGCAGGGAATAAAGAAACTATGACTGAGCTTCGGAATGATCTGACTAATAGGTTAAAAGAAGATGCGGAAAAGCGTAATAAAAAAAATCGTCAAGATTCCCTACTAGAAGCTCTAGTTAAAGAATTAGAAGTTGAGTTGCCAAAAACACTCATTGATCAGGAAATCCGCAATTTAATTGAGCAAACTGCAAGAAATTTTGCACAGCAAGGAATGGATGTGAAATCAACTTTCACTCCAGAACTAGTTAATTCCCTTATGGAATCATCTAGGCCTGAAGCAGAAGCAAACCTCAGAAATAACTTTGCTCTAAATGCTCTAGCAAAAGAACTGAAAATAGAAATAGATGAAAAAGTACTGGAAAACAAACTAAAAGAAGTCAGAAAAGAACTTGCTGGAGAGAAAAATATTGATCAGAGTAAATTGAAAGAAGTAGTGAAAGATGATCTTCTTGAAGAAAAACTTTTTGAATGGCTTGAAGAAAACAATACCGTTGTAGAGAAAACCTCAGAAAGCCAATCAAAAGCAAAAAATAAGTTTTCAACTAAGCAAAAAGCGTCCACATCAAAACCTAAGAAAAAAACTAAAGATTGACCAATCAGATAAATTACACTTATAAATTATTAAACGACTGGCTTTCTAATTAAAGGTGATTCACGCCAATTACTTGCATCCAATTAAAAACCAATGGATCAGTGAACTTCCAACTTCTGGTACTGGGATACTGCCAACGGTAGTGGAACAATCTGGACGTGGAGAAAGAGCCTTTGATATCTACTCTCGGCTTCTTAGAGAAAGAATCATTTTTCTTGGAACAGATGTCAATGATGAAGTCGCAGATGCATTAGTTGCACAAATGCTTTTTTTAGAAGCTGAAGATCCTGAAAAAGATATTCAACTGTATATCAATTCTCCAGGAGGATCAGTAACTGCAGGTCTGGCTATCTATGACACTATGCAGCAAGTTGCCCCTGACCTTGTAACTATCTGTTATGGCCTTGCAGCGAGTATGGGATCTTTTTTGCTTACAGCTGGTGCTAAAGGGAAAAGACTAGCCTTACCAAATTCACGAATCATGATCCACCAACCCTTAGGAGGAGCACAAGGTCAAGCGGTTGAAATTGAAATCCAAGCAAAAGAAATTCTTTTTCTAAAAAACACCTTAAATAGCTTGCTTTCAGAACATACAGGTCAATCAGTTGAAAAAATTTCTGAAGATACAGACAGAGACCACTTCCTTTCTCCTCAAGAAGCGGTTGAATACGGCCTGATAGACAAAGTAATGAACAGCATTAACTAAAAGAAATCATTACGGAAAGCTGACTAACCACCTATTCGTGACGATCCTATTAGTAAGAGCTGATCATTATTTTATAGATCATCTTTTCATCCTGGTATCTTCCAAACGCGATGGCAAAATTTGAAGCCCATCTGAAATGCTCATTCTGTGGTAAATCACAAGAGCAAGTTAGAAAATTAATTGCAGGGCCAGGCGTTTATATCTGTGACGAGTGTATAGATTTATGCAACGAAATTTTGGATGAAGAGCTAATAGAAACATCAGAAAAAACAAAGCATGGGAACAATCAAAAAATAGAATCCTCTGTAGTTAATAGCAGTAAACCTGCACCAACCCTAAGCTCCATACCTAAGCCAATAGCAATAAAAGAATTCTTAGATCAGCAAGTAGTAGGTCAAGAAGAAGCGAAAAAAATTCTTTCTGTTGCAGTCTATAACCATTACAAACGCCTTACATGGCAAGGCAATGAGGCTATCCAAGAAAATCTTCAAGAAACGAAACTGCACAAATCTAATATTTTACTTGTAGGTCCTACAGGAAGTGGAAAAACACTTCTTGCTCAAACCCTTGCGGAATTTCTTGATGTTCCATTTGCTGTTGCAGATGCAACTACTCTTACAGAAGCTGGGTATGTAGGAGAAGATGTTGAAAATATCCTCCTCAGACTCCTTCAGAAATCAGATATGGAAGTGGAAGTTGCTCAACGAGGAATTATTTATATTGATGAAATTGATAAGATTGCACGCAAAAGTGAAAACCCCTCTATTACTAGAGATGTTTCGGGAGAAGGAGTTCAGCAAGCTTTATTAAAAATGCTTGAAGGAACAGTAGCTAATGTGCCACCACAAGGAGGTAGGAAACATCCTTATCATGACTGCATACAAATTGATACGAGCCAAATCTTGTTTATCTGTGGGGGTGCATTTGTTGGATTAGAAGATATTGTTCAAAAGAGACTGGGGAAAAATTCCATTGGTTTTATGACTTCAGATGGTCGAAATAAGAATCGTAAAAATAATGAAATACACAAGCTCCAAGTCTTAAATAATTTAGAGCCTGATGATTTAGTGCGTTATGGACTCATACCAGAATTCATTGGTCGAATGCCAGTAACTGCAACCCTTGAGCCTCTCAATGTTGAAGCATTGGAAGCAATACTCCAAGAGCCAAGAGATGCTGTAATCAAGCAATTTATAACATTAATGAGTATGGATAATGTACATCTAACTTTTGAAAATGGCGCTATAAAATCAATCGCTCAAGAAGCATTTAAAAGAAAAACTGGTGCTAGAGCTTTAAGAGGAATCGTAGAAGAATTAATGCTTGATTTAATGTATAAGCTGCCATCACAAGAGGAAATAAAAAACTGTAAAGTTACTAAAGAGATGGTAGAAACAATGACTGGTGGGGAAAAAATTGTGCCATTACCTTCATCTGATAAAAGAGACAAACAAGAATCTGCTTAGATCAACAACACATTAATTCCTGCTTCATAGCAGCATGAGCAATAACTACCTACCGCTGCATCACAAATATCGTCCTAAATGTTTCGATGATTTAGTTGGTCAAGAGTCAATTGTATCTACACTAAAACAAGCGCTTTTAACAAATCGAATAGCTCCTGCATATCTTTTTTGTGGGCCTAGAGGAACTGGGAAAACATCAAGTGCAAGAATTTTGGCACGTTCCTTAAATTGTCTAGAAACAGAGAAACCTACAATTAAGCCATGCGGGGAATGCAATTTATGTCAAGAAATAGGAAAAGGAATAGCTCTTGATGTTATTGAAATCGATGCAGCATCTAATACAGGTGTTGATAATATCCGTGAATTAATAGAAAAAGCTCAATTTGCACCAGTTCAAGCTCGATGGAAAATCTATGTAATAGATGAATGCCATATGCTTTCAACCGCTGCATTCAATGCACTCCTCAAAACACTTGAAGAGCCACCTTCTAAAACAGTTTTTATTTTAGCCACAACTGATCCTCAAAGAGTATTGCAAACAATTCTGAGTAGATGTCAAAGATTTGATTTCAGAAGAATACCAATGCGATCGTTAATAACTCATTTGCAAGGGATTGCATCAAAAGAAAATATTGACATCGACATTGATTCCATAGAGCTAATTGCCCAGAGAGCTGAAGGTGGACTAAGAGATGCAGAAAGCCTCTTGGATCAATTAAGCCTACTAAAACCTCCAGTTAAATTAGAATCAGTATGGCAACTTCTTGGAGAAGTTCCAGAAAAAGAACTTATAAATATGGCTGCAGCAGTATCAAAAAAAGATCCTATAAGCTTATTAAATATTGTTAGGATGTTATTCGATAATGGGAAAGAACCTATCGATATATTGCAAGGATTTACTTCAATACTTAGAGATTTATTAATAATCAAAGCATTAGGTAGTGATTCTAATTTATGTAACATATCAAATAACTCTTATCCAGAATTAGCGGAAATAGGTAAAACATTAGAATTAGAAAATATTTTATATTGGCAAACATATTTAAAAGGTTCAGAATCACAAATTCGTGCAAGTCTTCAACCTAGACTTTGGCTTGAAGTTCTATTACTTGGGATGTTAAATTCAAATGATATAAATAGAGGATATAAAGATCATAAAGTTGAATTCACTAATCAAAAAGATATCACTAATACAGTTACGCCTAATCAAAAAGATATCACTAATACAATTACGTCTAATCAAGTTAAATTAAATGAGGAGGTAAAGATTATCGAAGCTCCTAATAATAGCAAAGATTTACTCTTAGAAACTTGGAAGAGGATACTTTCTCAAGTTGAATTACCATCAACTAGAATGCTCTTATCACAACAAGCCCAATTAACAGATATAACAAAAAATAAAGCTGAGATTTCAATATCAGAAAATTGGATGGGAATGATACAAAGCAGGAAAGGGATTATTGAAAACGCAATTCAAAAATCAATTGGTGGTACCAGAGAATTAATATTTCAAAAGCAAATAAATAGAAAAGCTCAAGAAGATAAAGATTTAGATAGAGATAAGGACTTATTTAAAAATGATCAGGGCAAAGAACAAAAAGGTAATTTTATTCAAGATGGAAAAACAAATGATAAAAAAGATAATTTAATAACAAAAGAAACTGAGAGCTTTGCCAAATTTTTCAATGGAGAGGTTATTGATGAAATAAAAGATAATGAATAAAAACTTATAAAAAATTTAACCTTTGTGAATTGTTTTGACCCAAACTAAATTCTTAGAGAAGACTGACATTTTAATAGTTATAAAGGGTATAACGAAAAACCAATGTGATAAATAAATGATCGAGATGAATAAGTTAAAGATGGTTGGTGAAGGTATGCTAGGTCCACAGAAACTTCTTTGTCTACAACCTCTATAAAATGCAATACCAGAAATACTAAAGGCTATAAAAGTTAATGGCCAATAAGCTGGTGTAGTTTTAGTAAGAATCGCACTAAATATATCGATAAAAGAAATGACCGGCAAAGCATATTGCAAAAGAAAAAAAGATATTAGGTCTAAATACTGGGAACTATTTAAGTTCTTAGATATAAGCAAAGGCCAGTAATCAAAAAATCGTTGAAGACCACCTTCTGCCCAACGTTTTCTTTGTTTAATCAAAGCATTAAGTGATTCAACACCCTCTTCATGAATAGGTGGATCCCACAAAATTCCAATAGATGCTCCTGTAATCAATAAGCGAAAACTTAAATCCAAGTCATCCGTAACTGTTCCCTCATTAAACCCACCACATTCATCTAAGGCACTTCTTCTTAGGAGTGCGCCATTACCTCTTAATTCAACCACTCCTCCTGCTAATTGACGTCCTTCTTGAATAAGAGTATCCATAGCCATTTCCATGGCTTGACAAGAAGTAAGAAGATTTTGATTAGAATTAACAACTGCTTTTCGTAATTGAACTGCAGACCACTTACCATTCTTTGCAAAAGGAATTAATCGCAATAATATATCGTCAGTAAAATCAGCATCAGCATCCAATATAAAAACCCATTCTCCACCAAGATTTTTTAACGCATAATTCAAAGCAGCTGACTTCCCACCACTCGAACTTCTAGATCTACTTATAACTTGCAAGTTATCGATCTCTTTCTTGCATTTATCTAAAATTGTGGGGGTTGAATCTTTACTTCCATCATCAATAATGCATATCTTTAATTTTTCCAGTGGGTATTTCAATGCTGAAAGTCTTTGAACCAATCTTCCAACTACCGCTTCTTCATCTCTAGCTGAAACTAAAACATCTATAAAAGGCAAATTAATATCTTGAATTTGATTATCATGGAAATCCAAAACCTCATATTCAGACTTTGCTCTTCCAAGCAAAACCACCCTCAATCCATAGATACCCAAGAAAACAGTAAGAATACTCGCAGGAAAAAGGTTTTTAGGCGAATCAACCAAATGAGGCAAAAAGCCTGCTAAAACACAGCAAAACAAAAACAAAAATGATTTGCCTCGTCGGTTTTCTGGATTAACGCAAGCTACTTCCATGGAAATAGAGAGGTTCAACGAGAGACTCTAAGGTGTCTTTCCAAAACTATTTAAAAGATTCATATGATGTTCCTGGGTAGTAATACTTGAGAATCTTTCGGGTAGTCCATCCACGCAAGGCCAAATCAATTGCCCCAGCTTGGGATAAACCAGCACCATGTCCAAATCCTCCTCCCGTAAATTCCCAAACTCCATCTTTTACTTCTTCAACAAAAAAAAGCGTACTAGGTAAATTTTTAAATTTCCTACGAATACCATCTAAACGAAGAACAAGCTTAGACTTATTCATCTTTCCAGCAATTTCTAAGGCTAAAACTCTTCCACTAGGACCACGCTCAAGAACACGAACTATTTTGGGATACTCGTTTTCAGAAAGATTCAAAAGTTTTTTCATATTTTTTGCAGTTACAGTTCTCTTCCACCTAAACAAACGATGACCATTGCCAAAAGCTCCATCTCTTTTCGCTAAAAGCCTTTTGATTTGATCATTATCATCCAAAGGAAGATCAAACTGATTTTTCCATCTTATAGGGCCATCTACAAATGTTCGCAAATAAGGGACAGGAGCAATAGACCAGGCCTCATGACCTGCAGCGCTAACACCACCATTGGTAGCATGATAAACCGCATTAATAGGTTTTCCTTCCCAATTCAAAACCTTCCCATTTGTTTGTTTAATCGCGCGAGCGACTGCTTCAGAGGCACGTGAAGGATCTTTGTAAACCTGACATTGAGTATCAGTGCACAAGTGATATCCATCTATTTCAAAACGATGACTATTAGAGATAGCCCATGTTCTCGCTAAAACTGCCTGAGCAGCTAAAGCATTTGGAGGGGATGAGCTACCAATTTCATGAGGTAGAACACCAAGTAAATACTTTTCAATAGAAACCTTTTCAAGAAATGTCCATGTGCCATATGCATCTGGCTTCAAAAAAAATGGCCCTTGATACAACCCATTCTTCCAAAGCAATCCATCGGGAGCTTCAATAAAAATTTTGCCTGACAAAAAATATTCTCCAAAACCTAATTTCAAAACTGGCTTTACTTCATGAAAAACTTTCTCGCGAAAAACCTTTGATTTTAAGGTTTTAGGCAAAGGTATTTGCTTTGCAACCCATATCTCCCAATCCAAAGGGTGAGCAATCACATTAACAATGCCATCTTCCTCTAACAATGAAGAAATTCTCTGAGCAGACTCAAAACTTGGAAATGGTCCAATGACTTGACGCTCAAAGACTTTCGAAGATTTCAATGGAACTTTGCGCCATCCAATAGAAATTTTGGAAGATTTGTGAACTAATCCATTTGCATCTTTTAAAAGCAATGGAGTCCCAGCACTAACCAGTTCTAAATGAGACACTTGGGAAGTATCCATATCCTGTTTGCCAAGATATGCTTGTAAGCTAACAAGAAGTGCATTCGTATCATTAACTGACAATGGCTTAGGAATTTTTGGATGAGTAGGGAAATAAACATCAGAAATCACTTCATCATTTACTAATTCCTCTGCCTTAAAACCATTATCCAAAGTGCTTATCAGCAAAAAGAAACTGGATAAAAGCAATGGTTTAAAAAATAGTTTCTTCATTGGAGAATGAAATACTAAATCAGCAAAAAATAATTAATCAATAAACCAATTTGGCTTATGGGAGTCTTAGGAAGTAGGGTAACGGATTGTATTTGTGTGTTGGCCAAAAATGCCTAAACTCAAAACTCGCAAAGCAGCGGCAAAGCGATTTAAAGCAACAGGCACTGGCAAGTTTATGCGGCGAAGAGCTTTCCGTAATCACTTGCTAGATCATAAGAGCTCTAAGTTAAAGAGGCATCTAGGCACTAAAGCTGTGGTAGATGAACGTGATGCAGAGAACGTTAGCCTAATGCTCCCCTATAGCTAACACGAAACAACTCCAACTCCAACTCCAACTCCAACTAATTCAAACCTTTTACTCATGTCACGCGTAAAAAGAGGAAATGTAGCTAGAAAAAGAAGAAATAAAATACTTCGATTAGCCAAAGGCTTTAGAGGAAGTAACGGTTCTCTTTTCCGAACAGCAAATCAACGTGTCATGAAGGCACTATGCAATGCCTATAGAGATCGAAGACGTCGTAAACGTGACTTTAGAAGGCTATGGATAGCTCGAATTAATGCTGCCGCTCGAATTAATGGTATTAGCTATAGCAAATTAATAGGAGGTTTAAAAAAGGCCGATATTCAAATCAATAGAAAAATGCTTGCTCAGCTTGCGATTTCTGATCCTGGTAACTTTCAAAAGATCGTAACAGGGATTCAAGGCTAAAGTTATTAATTCAAGTTTTTAAAATAAAGATATCTTTATTTTTTACCCTTAGAATAAAATAAATACTTAGTTCTCAGCTTTTAACTGAATCTCTTAGCAACTAGATTAGTTTTTCAATGCCAACATCCTTACCTCAAACTTACCTCATTATATTAAGTAGTTTATTATTCATTCTTGCAATTTTAGTAGGAAGACAGGTTTTCAAAGTAAGAGGTAATGAAATAAAACTTCTTAAATTAGAAAAAAGTGGTGCCATTGATTCAAGCAATTCAGAAAAACTTTATGAACTAGGATCTGCTCAATTAAACAAAAGATTATATCCTCAGGCTTCTCTTACTTTAAAAAAAGCATTAAAGAAAATTAATGATGAGCCAGATGATGCAAGAGCAATTATAGAGAATGCATTAGGGTTTTCATTAGCAGCACAAGATAATTTTACAGAGGCAATTAAACATTACCAGAATGCTATTAATGTTAAAAATGATTATCCAGTAGCAATGAATAATCTAGCTTATGCCAAACAAAAGTTACTTAAAGAAACAGATGCATATGAAATATATCAAAAAGTATTAATGCTAGACCCTAAAAATAAAACAGCCAAAAAGCAAATTGAAAAAATAAACAAAATGCGTAAAAATAATTCTGAAAATATTATTTATAAAAAAGGATTTTAAGTATTAAAAAATCAATCAAATTATTTTTCAATGAATAATAATTCTTCTCTTCTTAATATTGGCAATAAAAGCTTTCAGAGCAGGCTTTTAATTGGCACTGGCAAATATAATAATCTCAAACAAATGAATGAGAGCATTGTCAAATCAGAATGTGAGGTCTTAACAGTAGCTGTAAGAAGAATTAAATCAGATGACTCTAAACATCAAGGCATTATGGGAGCAATTAATTGGAAAAATATTTGGATGTTACCTAATACGGCAGGATGCACTAATGCAGAGGAAGCAATACGAATAGCCAAGCTTGGAAGAGAATTAGCAAAACTTGCTGGGCAAGAAGATAACAATTTTGTAAAGCTAGAAGTTATTCCAGATCAAAAGTATCTCTTACCTGATCCATTAGGCACCTTGAAAGCTGCAGAACAACTTATTAAAGAGAATTTTATTGTTTTACCGTATATTAATGCAGATCCAATTTTAGCAAAAAGGCTGGAAGAACTTGGTTGTGCATCAGTCATGCCTCTAGGATCAGCCATTGGTTCAGCACAAGGCATTCTGAATGAAAGTAATATCAAAATTATTATCGAAAATGCAAAAGTACCAGTAATAGTTGATGCTGGGATAGGTTTGCCAAGCCATGCAGCTAAAGCAATGGAACTAGGAGCAGATGCAGTACTAATAAACAGTGCAATTGCTATGGCCAGAAATTCAAGCACAATGGCTGAAGCTATGCGACAAGCGGTTCAAGCTGGAAGAAAAGCGTTTATTGCTGGGCCTTTACAAGAAAGTTCTGAAGGGAATCCAAGCTCTCCTGCATATGGAATATCTAATTTTTCACAACCTATGGAGAGTAACGGTAAGTAACAGAACCATAAAGAACATACAAGAAATTCATAGCCTCCACCGAGAAGTATTGATGAAATGCCGGTTACCAAAGAGTCTGGAGGAAGATTAAATGCATTTGCAAACGAACCTGAAATTAGCGTCATCAACTCAGAATCGAGTATTTACGGTAAATCTCAGATTTACGCAATTATTGTTGTACTAGGATTAATTAGTATTATCGGTATTTATTTTTTTATCAAGTGAAACCTTATAGTAGTTTTTCTAGTATTGGGTCTTTTGATCTTCACTCCAGGAGTTTTGGGTGAAAGTTTTTGTTCTTGGTGGTGACGGCTTCTGCGGATGGCCTTGTTCTGTAAACTTGGCAGAACATGGCCATGAAGTGTTAATCGTTGACAATCTCAGTCGACGAAAAATCGATATCGATCTTGAAGTCGAATCTCTAACTCCGATTTCTAATATTGGAGATCGATTAAAAGCTTGGGAAGAAATAGGTGGTAACCCTATTCGTTTTTCTCAGCTTGATATTGCAAGCGAATATCAACGATTACTTGATCTCATTATCGAAGAAAGTCCTGATGCAATAGTGCACTTTGCAGAACAACGCGCAGCACCCTACTCAATGAAAAGTAGTGCTACTAAAAGATATACCGTTGATAACAACGTAAATGGTACACATAACCTTTTAGCAGCAATAGTGGAATCTGGTTTGGACATCCATGTAGTCCACTTAGGAACCATGGGTGTTTATGGATATGGATCTCATAGGGGGGCAACTATTCCAGAAGGTTATCTAAAGGTAGAAGTGCCTCAACCAGATGGCAGTCGTTTTGAAGAAGAAATTCTGCATCCAGCCAGTCCTGGCAGTGTTTATCATATGACTAAGACACTAGATCAATTACTTTTTCTTTATTACAACAAAAACGATAAAGTTAAAATTACTGATTTACACCAAGGGATTGTCTGGGGTACTAATACTGATGCAACTTCAAGAGACCCTCGTTTAACTAATCGATTTGACTATGACGGAGACTATGGGACTGTGTTAAATAGATTCCTTATGCAAGCTGCCATAAACTACCCTCTAACTGTCCATGGAACAGGCGGCCAAACAAGAGCATTTATTCATATTCGAGATTCAGTCAAATGTGTACAACTAGCCCTAGAAAATCCTCCTGAACATGGCGAAAGAGTGAAAATATTCAATCAAATGACAGAAAGCCATCAAGTAGGTGAATTAGCTAAAAAGGTTGCAGCCCTTACTGGAGCTAAGGTTAATTATTTACCCAACCCTCGAAACGAAGCTGTAGAAAACGATTTAATTGTTGACAATCGCTGTTTTATTGAACTAGGGCTCAAACCAACAACATTAGATGATGGCCTTCTCACAGAAGTTGTAGAAGTCGCTAAGCGTTGGTCCACTCGTTGTGATAAAAAACGGATACCATGTATATCTGCATGGACATCAACCCAAGCACAAGCAATAAATAAGTCAAAATAAGTCCAGTGAAGATCGCTTTTTTTACCGAAACTTTTCTCCCAAAAGTAGATGGAATAGTTACTCGGCTAACCAAAACCATTGAAAGTCTTACCAAAGCTGGAGATAAGGTTGTTATTTTTTGTCCAGAAGGCTGTCCAACTGAATTTATGGGAGCCAAAGTCATTGGAGTGCCAGCCATGCCTCTACCTCTTTATCCAGAGTTAAAACTCGGCTTGCCAGGAGCAGCAGTATCAGATGCTTTAGAAGATTTCAAACCAGACCTAATTCATGTTGTTAATCCTGCAGTATTGGGTTTGGGAGGGATCTGGCTAGCCAAAACCAATGGAATACCACTAGTAGCTAGCTACCATACGCATCTTCCCAAATATCTGGAACATTATGGAATGGGAATGCTTGAACCATTATTGTGGGAGCTACTCAAAGCAGCACATAATCAAGCATTGCTAAACCTTTGCACTTCCACTGCAATGGTAAAAGAGCTCAGTGAAAAAGGAATACAAAACACTGCGCTATGGCAAAGAGGTGTAGATACAGATACTTTCCGACCTGAACTGCGTAGCACAAAAATGAGACAAAGACTTTTAGGGAAATTCAGTGATGAAGGTGCACTTCTTATATATGTTGGAAGATTGTCCGCCGAAAAGCAGATTGAAAGAATAAAGCCTGTACTTAAAGCCTTGCCTAATGCTCGACTCGCACTAGTAGGTGATGGACCATACAGAAATCAACTTGAAAAAATATTTGAAAACACCCCAACTACTTTTGTTGGTTACCTCTCGGGTGAAGCACTAGCCAGTGCATATGCATCAGGAGATGCGTTCCTTTTCCCATCAAGCACAGAAACTTTAGGATTAGTGCTCCTAGAAGCAATGGCAGCAGGATGTCCTGTCGTAGGAGCAAATAAAGGTGGTATTCCCGATATCATCACAGATGGTACGAATGGATGCCTTTATAACCCTGATGGGGAAAATAATGGGAACGAAAGTCTTATTCTCGCGACAAAGAAACTCTTAGGAAATGCAAATGAACGTCAGGAAATGAGAGATGCGGCTCGTAAGGAAGCTGAACGCTGGGGATGGCCCGGAGCTACAGAGCAATTAAGAAAATTTTATAAACAAATACTTGAGAAACAAGTCAATGAAATGGCTGCCTAAATCAATTTATGCTGCATGAGGTGGAGGAGTAGGAGATCCATCCACTCTTTGCAATGGTAAAACTAACGTTGCCAACCTCTTAGGGCCTTGAGGCCTTTTCCGCCTAGGCTCCCTTACACCGAAAGGAACTCTAACCACATTGGTACCATCAACAGCCAATAATTGACCCTGACCCAAAGTAGATTCTAGAATTCCTGATAAGAATGGCAATTCAATGCCCTTCTTATCTGATGCTTTTTCTAAATGATGAAAAGAGTGTTTGTTATCCAAGTTGCCCCCATGCAACGAGAAAACTGCTAAAAAGCAAAAATGCCTTACTTGATGCAGTATTAAAACCTAATAAATAGGTTTTCGCTCAAACCTTAACTATTAAATTAGAAATACGCTAGTCAAAGTAAGAAATTACTTTTCAGAAAACTCTTCTACAGTGCTGCAGGTACAAACTAAATTCCTATCTCCAAAAGCATTATCTATTCTAGAAACAACTGGCCAGAATTTATTATTAAACTGATCTTTTAATGGAAATGCAGCTTGCTGTCTAGAATAGGATCTATCCCAATCCTCTGAAGTGACAGTTTCCATAGTATGAGGTGCCAATCGCATTGGATTATTATTTCGTTCAGTCCTACCATATTCAACATCTTCTATTTCTGACCTAATAGAAATCATAGCCTGGCAAAAACGATTGATCTCTGAGAAACTTTCACTCTCAGTAGGTTCAATCATCAAAGTACCTGCAACTGGCCAACTAACAGTTGGGGCATGAAAGCCATAATCCATTAATCTCTTAGCAATATCATCAACTTCAATTCCTGCTACTCGCTTAAATTCTCTTAGATCCAAAATACATTCATGAGCCACTTTTCCATTGGGACCTTTAAATAAAATCTTGTAATGAGGAGAAAGTCGGAAAGCAATATAATTTGCAGCAAGGATTGCCAAAGCGCTTGCTTTTCTTAACCCATCTGCTCCCATCATTCGGATATACATCCAACTAACAGGTAAAATACTTGCACTACCAAGAGGGGAAGCAGCAATAGCGCCAACACTCTTACTCGTATCTCCAGAGTTAAATCCTGAAGAAGGTAAAAAAGGAATAAGATGTTTAGATACAGCAATTGGTCCTATTCCTGGCCCTCCTCCACCATGAGGAATACAAAAAGTCTTGTGCAAATTTAAATGACAAACATCTGCACCAAAAAAACCTGGGCGACACAAACCAACTTGTGCATTTAAATTCGCCCCATCTAAATAAACCTGAGCTCCATTTGAATGAATTAACTGGCAAATCTGTTTTATATTTGGTTCAAAGACGCCATGTGTTGATGGATAAGTAATCATCAAGACAGATAACTCTGAAGAATACTTTTCCACCTTGAAAGTTAGGTCTTGAAAGTCAATGTTTCCATACTGATCACAATCAACTGAAATAACTTTAAATCCTGCCATCACAGCACTGGCAGGATTAGTTCCATGTGCACTTTTAGGAATTAAGCAAATATTTCTATGGGATTGGTTGTTGTATTTATGCCAAGCACGAATTACAAGAAGACCAGCAAACTCACCTTGGGAACCTGCATTTGGCTGTAAAGATACTCCATCAAATCCTGTTAAAGCACAAAGCCAATTCTCCAATTGCTTACTTAAATATTCATAGCCTTTTGATTGATCAATAGGAACAAAAGGATGGATTGATGCAAACTCTTTCCAACTAACAGGCAAAAGTTCGCTAGTTGCATTTAACTTCATAGTACAACTTCCTAAAGGAATCATTCCATTAAGTAATGAAAAATCGCGACTAGATAATCTATGGATATAACGGATTAGTTCTGTCTCACTCTTATATATATTAAATACTGGCTGTTGTAGCCACGGTGAGTTTCTTAAAGGAATAGAATTCAATATTTCTTGATAATCCAAATCAAGATCTGTCTGGGGTTCAAATACTAAGTTTTTGACATTTGCAAAAATCTGACATAACTGATGTATTTCATCTTTATTGCTTAGTTCATCAATAGAAACAGCAAATCCTTTGGCATTTAAAATTGAATTTCCAAAAGGAATTATTCTCAAGTTAAAACCTTTTAGGGCTGCTAACCGATGTATCTCAGGAGCCTCTGAACAATAAACCTCAATTGTGTCAAAAGCAGGTGAAGAGTTAACTTCATAACCTAATTCAATTAAATATTTTCCTAACTCTGCTCTTAAAAAGAGAATCCTTTTAGCTAAAGCTTCTAATCCATCAGGTCCATGATAAATAGCATAAAAAGAAGAAATAATTGCCAAAAGAGCCTGTGCCGTACAAATATTACTTGTTGCCTTTTCTCTACGAATATGCTGTTCTCTAGTTTGTAATGCCAATCTCAATGCACGATTTCCTGAGGCATCAATAGATTCCCCAACTAGTCTTCCAGGTATGTGTCTTTTATAAATCTCTTTTGTTGCAAAGAAAGCAGCATGAGGCCCACCAAAACCCATAGGCACGCCAAAACGCTGAGAACTTCCTATTGCAATATCAACTCCTAATTCACCTACAGGAGCAATCAAAACCTGAGCCATCGGGTCTACTGCAACAGTTACTAAAGCATTCGCTTTGTGGGCTTTTTCTATTACAGGAGAAGGGTCCCACAGATTTCCGTTTTTGCCAGGTAATTGGATAAGAAGACCAAAAACATTCTTATCAATATTTACCTTCTTCGGATCAACCAACTCAATCTCCAAACCCAAAGGTTCAGCTCTTGTTTGAAGTACTGCAAAAATTTGTGGAAAAACCTCTTGATCAACGTAAAATTTTTTTGCCGAAGACACTGACCTCACTGCAAAACTAAGGCTCATCGCCTCAGCAGCTGCAGTCGCTTCATCTAATAAAGAAGCATTAGTAATCGGTAAAGCTGTTAATTCACTTATTAAAGTTTGGAAATTAAATAATGCTTCTAATCTGCCCTGCGATATCTCTGCTTGGTAAGGAGTATAGGAGGTATACCAAGCAGGATTCTCAAAAACATGTCGTTGAATCAAAGCAGGAGTAGCGGTTCCGTAATACCCCAAACCGATTAATGATCGTTTGATTAGATTTTTATCAGCAATTAACGCAATTTCTTTTAAAGCTTCTTTTTCAGTAGAAGCTTTGGGAAGTAAGTCACTTGGTGGATCATCATCAAGAATTTCTGAAGGAACTACCGACGCTATAAACTCCTCAAGATCATGGTGTCCAAGCAAATTGAGAATATCTTCTTGATCCCTAGCTGAGAAACCAAGATGACGCTCAACAAATTTTCCAATACAATTGTTCCTCACCATAAAAAGCAGAGTCTTAGTTTTGGAAGCAAATAAAACGATTTAAATGATCGTAGAAAATTTCGCTCTTACATGAAGATAATTTGAATAAAGAGAATTATGTAGAAGCAACCTTTTTTGAATATAAATCTGAAGAAAGCAATTGATCAAGCTGCTTTATATCTGTTGGTCTAACAAGGAGAAGCCAGCCTTCACCATGAGGATCATTTTGCAATGCTTCAGGACTCTCAAGAACTGAGGAATTAATTTCAAGGACTTCCCCACTAATAGGGGCATTCATATCCTCTACAGCCTTTACCGACTCAACTGTTCCAAAACTCGAGCCTTGCTCTAGGGTTGAGCCCTGATCTGGAAGATCAACAAAAACTATGTCACCTAATTGGTCAACTGCAAAAGCACTAATACCAATACGGACTAAATCATTCTCAATATGTGCGTACTCATGGGTATCTGCAAAAAGAAAATCATCGGGAAAATTAAAAATCATGCAATTAAATAAATAGGAAGCTTTAAAACTATTTTTTATTCTTTGATAAATCTACAATCCCTTCATTAACTAATGCAATAACAGCCTGAATAATTGCAATTTTCACATGAGCACGATGCGTTCCTCCTTGCACATAAAGATTGTATGGCGAACGTAATGGTGCATCTGCAGAGAATTCACTTGTACTTCCATCAATAAATGTTCCTCCAGACATGATCAACTCGGATTCATAGCCTGGCATAGAAGATGGTACAGGATTCAAATAAGAGCTAACAGGAGAAGAAAGTTGGAAAGAGCGACAAACTACTTGAAGAGCATTTGCACTTCCTAAAGAAACAGTTTGTATTACATCACTTCTAAATTCACCAGGTAATGGTTTTACATCAAATCCAAGCTCCTTGAAAACACCAGCAATAATTTCTGCCCCAATTAATGATTCTGCAACCATCTGAGGAGCAAGAAATAATCCCTGTAAAATCAGTCTATTTAAATTAAAATTAGTACCTCCATCCATTCCAATACCAGGCGCTGTTAATCGACAACATGACATCTCTACCAAGTCAGATTTTCCTGCTATATAACCGCCGGTAGGAACAATAGTTCCTCCAGGATTTTTAATTAATGATCCTGCAATTAAATCTGCTCCTACCTCATTAGGTTCAATCTCTTCAACAAATTCTCCATAACAATTATCCACAAAACAAACACAGTCAGGCTGCTTACTATGTACAAAATTACAGATATCTTTAATAATTCGAATAGATAAAGAAGGTCTAGAAGAGTAACCACAACTTCTTTGAATAAATACCATTTTTTGAGGTAGTTTTAAGGCATCTTCCAAATATTGAAAATCTATATTTCCATTTTTGATAACCGATATTTGGCTATATGTAACGCCGAAATCGAATAAAGATCCTTTACCTTTCCCTCTCAATCCAATAACTTCCTCAAGAGTGTCATATGGCTTGCCTGTTAGCGATAACAAATGATCCCCTGGCCTCAATACTCCAAATAATGCAGCAGATATTGCATGTGTACCACTAACAAACTGCATACGAACAGCAGATTTTTCTGCACCTAAAACAATTGCAAATACTTTGTCAATTAAGTCTCTCCCAATATCTCCATGAGCATAACCAGTTAGAGAATTAAAGTGATGAGGACCTAAACCTTCAATGGCAAAAGCATTTAAAACCTTTTGAAGTCTAGATGAAACACCATTAGTTCTTTTCTCAATTGTTTCTCTTAAACTTTCTTCTACATTAGAAACAAGCTCAATAACCTTATAACTAATTAAATCATCAGCAAAGAAATTATTACTTTGATTTTTCACAATTAATTCTTTAGGAATTGGTCAGATTCTTGTAGTAATACAAATCTAGATCTCAAACTTTGTAAAAATAAGTCGGCAGTTTGAAAAGTGGACTGGGCAATCTTTTGGTGCGTAGCAAACAAATCCAACAATTCTCCATCTAGTTCTTCAGCGGTATAGTCCTTCAAACCTGCCATTACAGCTGCAAATCTTTTTCTTCTCTCAACTGTTTTTACAGGATATGCAGCCATAACTTCTTCACGACATTGCCTCCATGATCTTCTATTGCAAAAAGAATCTGCCAAGGCCGCGCTTATATTACCTGCCTCTTCTTCTTCAATAAACCAATCAAATAAAGATGGTAAAGGAGCTAATCCTACAAAAATCTCAAACAAATGCCCAGCAGATAACGGGGTCTCATCGTCGCCAAGTAATGGAAGAGCAGACTCCAAGAGAACCTTAAGCAATTCAGGGTTATCATCTTCAAGACGATCTCTTATCACATCAATACCTTGATAAAGAATATGATTGACTTGAGATAAAGCTAGAAAAACCTCAGGACCAGGCGAAGCAAGCTTTCCATTGCGAAGATTAGAAATCTGAGAATTATGGACTCTACCCAAGTCAAGGCAATCAGATAGAGCTGGCAAAACTTTATGAGACCATCCATTACGCTCATGCCAAATATGAATCAAATGGGCCATAGATCTTCGCCCCTTGACTAATCGATCTCGAAAACCTTGGCTCACAACAAAATCATACAAAGGATCAAAGTTGTTCTCTGATACAAATTCATATCACGTACTATAATAAGCTAATGTTAACAAGGTCAATGTGGTGTCAAGGGTGATAGAAGCAACAGCTCCGTTAAGAAGACCAGTATCTGCAGATAAAGCACTTGCTGCTTCACAAAAACTGCAAGTGAAAAATAAAAAGCAATTAAGGTACCCCCAAAAATTCAAACGTCGTTGGGGCACTGTTGGATTCATGGGAGCAATCCATGCATTAACAATATTTGCTCTACTGCCTAAATTCTGGAGCATTCAGAATGTTGCAGTTTTATTAATTCTTTATTGGATGACAGCTTGTCTTGGCGTGACTCTCGGATATCACAGATTACTTTCACATCGAGCATTTAGTGTCCCTCATTGGCTAGAACGTTTCTTTGCAACCTGCGGGGCTTTAAGTTGTCAACATGGTCCTATTGACTGGGTAGGTCTTCATAGGCACCACCATACTTTTTCAGACACAGACGCTGATCACCACAATAGTAAAAAAGGTTTTTGGTGGAGTCATATGGGATGGATGTTTGAACCCATACCAGCATTAGAAACAGTTCCTAATTTCAGTGGAGATCTGATTAAAGATCCTTATTACAGGTTCCTAAACAAAAACTTCTTGTTATTACAAATTCCTTTAGGAGCTTTGCTCTTCTTGATTGGCAGTTCAACTGATGCAGGTGGATGGTCAATGGTTCTTTGGGGAATACCCTTGCGATTAGTTTTGGTTTATCACGTTACATGGCTTGTCAATTCCGCAACTCATTGCTGGGGTACCATCGCATTCGATAGTGGAGATGGATCTAGGAATAATGGTTGGGTTGCAGCTCTTACTTTTGGTGAAGGCTGGCACAATAACCATCATGCATATCCAAATTCAGCTCGACAAGGACTCTTTAAAGGTCAAATAGATTTAACTTGGCAACATATAAGATTTCTTCATGCTTTAGGGCTAGCGAAAAAAATAAGATTACCTATGAAGCCTTAAGATTAAGAATAAGAATTTTCACATGAAGTCAAATTCTTTCATTAGATCCCTTGCATTTCCAACAAGATGGCGAAACGAGTAAAAGTTGTACTTAAAGAAGACGTACTAAGTCTTGGAAAGGACGGCGATGTTGTTGAAGTCACTCCTGGCTATGCTCGTAATTTTCTTCTTTCTCAGGGAAAAGCTTTATCTGTAACCCCTGCTGTTTTAAAACAAGTTGAACATCGTTTAGCCAAAAAAGCTGAACTTGAAGCTGCTCAGAAAAAAGATGCTCTTGATTTTGAAACAGCTCTTAAAACCATTGGAAGATTTAGTATTAAAAAGCAAACAGGAGAAGATGGAGTGCTTTTTGGCACAGTCACTAATGGTGATGTAGCTGAAGCAATCAAGACAGCCACTGAAAAGGAAATAGATCGAAGAAATATTATTGTTCCTGAAATTCATGGAACTGGAAAATATAAAGTACAAATCAAGCTGCATAGTGAAGTAACAGCTGAAATTAATCTTGAAGTAATTGGCAGCTAAAACTTAGTTAAAAAGTGAGCTTTTCAGCCAAGTACTTATTTATCCGATCGCATCAGTCAAATGGTTAATATTCCTTTTCCTAAAAACGAAGAACAAGGCACAAAGAAAGAAATAGCAAATAGACGCTATGAAAACAATCAAGTAAGAGATTTTGAAAATCAACCTGATTTAATTCCTCCTCAAAATCTTGAAGCAGAGGAAGCAGTAATTGGCGGTATTTTGTTAGACCCAGATGCAATTAGTCGAATAGCAGACTTGGTTCAACCTGAGGCTTTTTACTTAAATGCCCACCGTCAAATTTTCCGAACTGCTTTGATGCTCCATAGTCAAGGTAAGCCAACCGATTTAACCTCTATGAGTGCATGGCTAGCAGATACAGGCGAACTAGAAGGAATTGGAGGCAACAATCGACTAGTTGAACTGGTAGAGAAAATCTCTTCTACTGCATCAATTGAGCAAGTTGCAAAATTAATTAGCGACAAGTTTCTACGTCGACAACTAATCCGGTCAGGCAATGAAGTAATCAAGCTTGGGTTTGACCAAAATATGCCAATGGAAGAAGTATTAGATAAAGCCGAGCAAAAAATATTTGCAATTAGTCAGGAGAAACCATCCAAAGGACTGATTCCTACTTCGGAGATTCTCACAAGTACTTTCAATGAAATTGAAAGTCGATCACTTGGAACCTCAGTGGCAGGAATTCCAGTAAATTTCTATGACTTAGATGCAATAACTCAAGGCTTACAAAGAAGTGACTTAATAATTGTTGCTGGTAGACCAGCAATGGGAAAAACATCAATCGTACTAAATCTGGCAAAAAATGTTGCGCAACTCCATGATCTACCTGTGTGTGTATTCAGTTTAGAGATGAGCAAAGAACAACTAACTTATCGACTCCTCTCAATGGAAGTTGGCATTGAAAGCGGACGGCTACGTACAGGGAGATTAAACCAAGATGAGTGGCCTTTACTTGGACAAGGAATTAATACACTTGGTCAACTACCTATTTTTATTGATGACAAACCCAACTTAGGGGTACTTGAAATGCGATCTCTCTGCAGACGACTCATTGCTGAACAACAAGGAAAAGAACTTGGTTTAATTGTAATTGACTACCTTCAACTTATGGAAGGCTCAACACCTGACAATAGAGTTCAAGAGCTCTCAAGAATTACAAGAGGGTTGAAAGCAATGGCTCGTGAACTGAAAGTACCTGTGATAGCACTTTCTCAGTTAAGTAGAGGGGTAGAATCTCGCACTAATAAAAGACCCATGCTTAGCGATTTAAGAGAATCAGGATCAATAGAACAAGATTCAGATCTCGTGTTAATGATCTATAGAGACGAGTATTACAATCCAGAAACTCCCGACAAAGGAATCACAGAGGTGATCGTTACAAAGCATAGAAATGGACCGATAGGAACAGTTAAGTTGCTTTTTGAACCGGAATTCACAAGATTCAGGAACCTTGCAAATTAACACTAACCAAGTAAAAAATCTTTAAATTAGAGCCATCTCCTGTGATATGAATACTCCTTGCGATAACAAAGAAAGTTTTGATGTAATTGTTGTTGGAGGTGGTCATGCAGGCTGTGAAGCTGCACTTGCAACTGCAAAGTTAGGGCTTTCAACGGCTTTATTCACACTAAATATTGATCGGATTGCATGGCAACCATGCAATCCTGCAGTTGGAGGTCCAGCCAAAAGCCAATTGGTTCATGAAATAGATGCACTAGGCGGAGTTATAGGTGCCTTAGCTGATTCAACAGCGATACAAAAAAGAATCTTAAATGCTAGTAGAGGACCAGCAGTTTGGGCGCTGAGAGCACAAACCGATAAACGGAGATATGCACATGAGATGCTTCAAATCCTTCAAAACACTCCAAATTTGACTCTTCGTGAAGCAATGGTAACGGGTCTTGAAGTATCCGAAATTAATGAAAAAAAAGATACAGACGAAGAGTTTGTAGATTCAATTGGCAAGATAGAAGGAATCAAAACGTATTTTGGAAGCATCTATCTCGCTAAAACAGTAATTCTCACAACTGGAACTTTTCTAAGAGGAAAAATCTGGATCGGAAGTCAGTCAATGGATGCTGGGCGTGCAGGAGAGCAACCTGCAACAGGACTAACAGAAGCATTACAAAATCTTGGGTTTGAAACCAATCGACTCAAGACTGGAACCCCTGCAAGAGTAGATCGCAATAGCATTGATTTTAATTCATTAGAAGAACAACCTAGTGATGCAGCTGATAGATTTTTTTCTTTCGATCCTGAGAACTGGAAAAGTAGTGAGCAAATGAGTTGTCACATAACTCGCACAACCCAAACAACACATCAACTAATTAAAGATAATTTGCATTTAACTCCTATCTATGGCGGATTTATCAATAGCAAAGGTCCACGTTACTGTCCTTCGATAGAAGATAAGATTGTTCGTTTTGCCGAAAAAGAGTCACATCAGATTTTCTTAGAGCCAGAAGGTAAAGATACTCCTGAAATGTATATCCAAGGATTTTCAACAGGGTTACCAGAAAATATTCAATTGCAATTACTTAGGACTCTTCCTGGTCTACACAATTGCATAATGCTCCGTCCAGCTTATGCAGTGGAATATGATTACTTACCGGCCACACAGCTTTTACCTTCACTGGAAACAAAGAAAATCAAAGGGCTCTTTTGTGCCGGACAACTTAATGGGACAACAGGCTATGAAGAAGCTGCTGCTCAAGGTCTAGTTGCTGGTATCAATGCATCACAAAGGATTCAAAATAAAGAAGCAATTCATTTTGCACGAGAAGAAAGTTATATCGGCACAATGATTGACGACCTTGTAAAACAAGACCTACGAGAACCTTATAGAGTTCTAACCAGTAGAAGTGAATATCGACTAGTGCTTAGAGGGGATAATGCCGACAGAAGGCTCACGAAACTAGGTCACAAAATAGGGCTGATTGATGAACGTCGTTGGAATATATTTCAAGCAAAGCAAAAAGCCCTAGTTGAAGAGAAAAATCGATTAGAAAAAGAGCGTATTAAAGAAAATAATACGATTTCTTTAAAGCTTGCAAAAGAGAGTGGTGCTGATATCAAAGGTTCAATCACACTAGCGAATCTTTTACGTCGCCCAGGTATTCATATGTCTAATTTAATTCGATATGGATTAGTAAATTCAAATCTTCCACACGACATTTTGGAAGGTGTAGAAATTGACATTAAATACAGTGGTTATCTTGAACGCCAGCACTCTCAAATTGAACAACTCAAAAAACAAAATAATAGGGTCCTTCCTAAAGGCCTAAATTACACAAATATAGGCACACTATCCCAAGAAGCAAGAGAAAAGTTAAATTCCATTCGACCTTCAACATTCGGTGAAGCTGCACAAATACCAGGAGTAAGTAAAGCAGATTTAACCGCTTTGCTTGTATGGGTTAAAATCCAAAATAGTAAAATCAATTCCAAAACAGCAGCACACGAAAGTAATAATAAATCTAATTCAACAATTCCATTTAAGGTGCGGAGGTAATTCTGGAACAAGTACTCTTTGAATCACCTAAGCCAATCTGGGAAGCCGTAACTTCATCAGTACTATCAGGTAAGGTTGCAATCGACTTGCCTGGTGCATGGCAACTGATGTTGCTAGGAGATGGAAGTCCAACAAGACATATTAGTCTCTTAACTGGTCATGAAGTGAAAATAGAGCTAATCACAATGCAACCTAACTCGGTTATCAACAACAGAGCACCTACAGAGATCAATGAACTTCAAGCCCCATTGCTAAGACGGCAAGTTTGGCTTCAATGTAAATCGGAAACTCTCGCATGGGCTGAAAGTTGGTGGAATCAAACAGAAGCTGAGTATCATCTTAAAAACAAAAATGAGCCAATATGGCAAAGTCTCACACAAGGCCGTTCTGAATTATTTCGTGAGGTTGATGGCCTTGCATTAGTCAACGCCAAATGGCTAGAAGATAAATTTGAAAACCAAGGTCCATTTTGGAGCAGACATTATAGATTTTTTCGTAATAAGAAAGAGTTAACTGTAATACGAGAAGTTTTTAATCCTGTACTTGAAAAATGGCTGGGAAACTCTATGCGAAATCAAGTTATTAAATCCCCTTCTCATTAATATCTCCTTCGACTAGACCTAGGTAAAGAACGTTTATTGTCAGTTTTATCATTCTGAGAAATACTTTTAGGTTCTTTAAATCCTGTCCTTTTTGATCGACCGCGTTGCCACCTGTCAACCGTAAAAGCTGAATCATCAGGCCATTCTTCGGTGAGCTCAGGATCCGTAATATGATCGCGAACAGATGCAGGTTCGCCTTGAATCATCTTGGGAACTCGCAAAGAAATTGCTTTTAAAGGTCTTTTTTTCATAGGAATATTGTCAATCATATCAACATCATTAAGCGGCTTTGTAGATTCAGACCATTCTTCCTCCTCAAAAAACCAATCTATCTTCTGACCTACCCAACGACCCATATTATTCAAGGCATAACGATTGTCTTTACTACGTTGACCTGGTCGGTTCCCGGCAACTCCATCAACTAATTGTTTACCCGTTTCCACTAATTGATCCATTCTGCGTTCTATAGCATCTCGAGAACGGGATCGACGCTGATTTGGGTATCGACTGCGATTCATATATTTAAATTTATCGAATTTTCCTTTGAATGAATGAAAAAAAGAAAGCTTTACAAGATTCAATAAGTATGTAATCTCAAAACAATCTGTACTTAGCAGTTTTCTGAAACAGGTTCATAAATTAAAACGCAATTGGAATTCCAACGTCCATCATATAAAGCATCGCAACAATGCTTACATGCCAAACCTCTTACAAGACGTTTATAAGGAGAACGAAGGCCACAGGAAGGACATATTCCCCACCATTTGGGCAACTTTACGGGAACTGGAAATTGATGACGAACACTAATTTGAAATTTATTCTGTGCAGAGTTTATTTCTTTCATTCGTGCATAAAAGTTAGGACCATGTCCCTCGGAAACTTTTAAAACAAGATCAATCCATGCATGAATCATCTCATGACAAAGAGTACTTTCGACTGCACTGCTAGGAAGATTCTCTAAAATTGGGCTTGATAAAACAATTTCACATACCCTATTTCCTCGAGATTTCCTGCCATGACGATAAAAACCGGCAGTATTGCGCAATCTCCCGTCACTCCACCTCACAGAAACAAGTGGTTTCAATCCTTTAACCAGTGATCCGTCAAAATACTCACGATTAAATCTATGAAATATTGGCAACAGAGGGATTAAAGCCATTAATTCATTATTTAGAAGAAATTACGTAACCGAAGTGATCACATTGTGACTAAAAGAGACTTAGTGTGGAATAGTCTTACTCCTTAAAGTTAGTAAAACTAACTTTCTTCATTAATCAAATTTCAACAATGGAAGGGGCTTTAGTTAAAGCAATCGGAATCAAAACACTCCTTTATGGAGGATCTGCTTTGCTTCTATTCTGGACGTTTAACGCCATAAAGCTAGTTATCGGAGCCCGGGGGATAAACCCTCTTGTAAAGCAATTCTTCGATCAAATAGCCTCCGGACGAATAGATGCTGCATATAGACTCACAACAAAAACCTATAAACAACATGTAAATAGACAAGATTTTTTAAAATTCTTAAAAGGACTTGAACTGAATAAATACAAGAATTTGAAATCAGGTCGGCCACGCATAGAAGACAAGAAAATCATCCTTACTTTAAATCTGAGGTCTGAAGATAAAAAAACAGAATTACCATTAGAGTTCACTTTCACAAAAATTGAAAAAGAATGGAGAATCAATCGAATTGGGAAAGCCAACAAATAATAAAATTCCTCATCCAATTCAGTGTTAGAAATTCCTAAGAAATACTCACAGCGAACTGCAGAACTGCGGAGTCTCTTAAACAAAGCTAATCATGCCTATTTCGTACTTGATTCACCTTTCATTGAAGACGCTGTTTATGATCGCCTATATAGAGAACTCATCGAACTAGAAAAACAATACCCTGCTCTTATTACCCATGATAGTCCTTCTCAAAGGTTAGGTGAAAGGGTATCAATAGGCTTTAAAAGCATTAAACACAGAATTCCCTTACAAAGTCTTGAGAATGCTTTCAACTTAGAAGAGCTAAAGAATTGGCATGCAAAGCTTCAAAAATCTTTTGATCAAGAGCTCACAATGGTTTGTGAGCTCAAAATTGATGGTAATGCAATAGCTCTGAGTTATGAAAATGGAGTTCTACAAAATGCAGCGACAAGAGGGGATGGAACAGAAGGAGAGGAAATTACATCTAACGTAAAAACAATCAGATCTATTCCACTAGCTCTTCAACTAGAAAATCCACCAAATTGGGTAGAAGTTCGTGGTGAAGCCTTTATCCCAAATGAGATTTTTGAGGCAATTAATAAAGAGCGAGAAAGCAATGATCAACAAGTTTTTGCAAATCCAAGAAATGCTTGCTCTGGGACTCTGAGACAATTAGATCCCAAAATAGTTGCATCGAGATATTTAGATTTCTTTGCATACACTATTCACCTACCAGAAGAATGGATACCCGGTAAAGATGACCCTAAAAAACCTGAAGGTCAATTTGAAGCATTGGAGTGGCTAAAAATAGCAGGTTTCAAAGTAAATCCAAATGCACAATTAACTCCACAACTAGAACAAGTGAAAGCATTCTGCAACGACTGGGAACAGCGGCGTCACAGTATGCCATATGCCACAGATGGAGTCGTAGTCAAAGTAGAGAATTTTAAGTTGCAGAAATCTATAGGAATAACCCAAAAAGCACCTAAATGGGCAATTGCTTTTAAATATCCAGCAGAAGAAACTCCTACTCAACTTGAACAATTGTCATTCCAAATTGGAAGGACTGGTGCCATCACACCTGTTGCAGAATTCAAGCAAATACATCTTGCCGGTACTCTTGTCAGTCGAGCAACATTGCACAATGCAAAAAGAATGGCTGACCTGGATATTCACTCTGGAGATACAATTATCGTTCGCAAAGCGGGAGAAATCATCCCAGAGGTTGTAAAAGTAATTAAAGAACTAAGGCCACAAAATACAACAAAACTATGCATGCCTCGAAGATGTCCAGAATGCAATTCAGAAGTAGTTAAAGTATCTACTGAGGCAATAACTAAATGTATAAATTCTTGTTGCCCAGCTATCCTTAAAGGGACTTTATGCCATTGGGTCAGCAAAAATGCAATGGATATTGAAGGTTTTGGAGATAAAATTATTCAGCAATTGGTAGAGAAAAAGCTTATTACCTCTATATCAGAGCTATATAAATTAGATAAAGACACAATCGCTAATCTAGATCGAATAGGAGAAAAATTAGCTATAAAACTATTGTTGGCATTGGAAGAATCTAAAAAGCAACCTTGGCATAAACAACTTTATGGCTTGGGGATTTCTCATATAGGAGAAGCTAATGCAAAAGCAATTGCTAAGGTTTTTCCAGATATATTAAAATTGAAAGCTGGAGTTTTGGATACACCTGAATTGATATCTGATATCTATGGAATAGGCAATGAGATATTAGATTCATTATGCCAATGGTTTGAGAATCCAACAAATGAGGAATTAATCAAAGATCTGAAAGTATTAGGAATTTCTTTATCGAATAATGTACTCAACTATTATTCCCAAAATAAAGGTAAAGAACTTATAATCAAAGCAATCAATCAAAAAGTATTCGTGATTACAGGTACTTTCCCAACATTATCTCGTAAAGATATAAAAGAAATGATTGAAAATGCTGGTGGTAAAGTTAATTCAGCCATTAGCTCAAAAACCAATTATCTCATTGCGGGAGAAAAAGCAGGTAGCAAACTAAAAAAAGCCAAAGAACTAGAAATACAAGTTATTAATGAAAAAGATTTCACCAGGCTTTTGAAAGGTTAAAAATATGTCTAATAAAATTATTTTCTCCTTAATCAAAACAAGCTGCGGAAGGGCAAAATATAATGATTTAGCTTCAAAAGAAGGATTTATTGCAAAAGCAAGGCTGGCTTGGTTTATATTAATAGCATCAATCCGAGATTTGAATATAAAGAATAATCAATAAAACTATTTTTTATCTTGTAAAAGTTTACTAGCAGATCTGGCTGTTAAAAAAACTATTAAGAAGGTTGATAACAATCCTATTAAAGTCAGTAAAAAAGAAAATAAATCATTTCTATTGGAAAGTATTTCATTGAATCTTGAAATCTCACTAGCCAATGATCCCAATGAAGAGTATAAGAATGTTCCTGGGAATATAGCTAATAGTCCAATTATAAAATCTCTAAGGCTTACATTGCTTAGAGCATATGCAACATTTAAAAGGCCAAAAGGAAAAAGTGGTGATAAACGAGTCAAAATTATTATTTTCAGACCTTCATTATCAATTATTTTTTCAGCTAATTGAAATTTAGGCAATCTATCTATGTTCTTTATAAGCCAAGTCCTTAAAAACAGTCTGCTTATAACAAATGTGATGATTGCACCTAAAATAGCTCCTACAAATACATATAAGCTACCTAAAAATGAGCCGTATATAAATCCCCCAATCATCGTCATCCATGAGCCTGGTAAAAGAAAAATTACCCAGATTGCATAAAATATAATAAAAGCAATGACTCCTAAAGGTGTACCAAAGAAGTGAAATTGACTTTGAAAAAAGTTTTCTACAAATTGGTAGTTAAAATCTAACAACTTACTCTAAACCTAAAATACGCTGACGAACCAACTGAGCCTGAGATTCTGCATTAGCTAACTTATCTCTACATTCGGTAATAACTGTCTTTGGTGCTTTCTGAAGAAAACTAGAATTACTTAAACGATTTGAGAGGGATGAAATTTCCTTTTCAGCCTTAGTTAAATCTTTCTCTAAACGCATTCGCAAAGCATCTAAATCTACTAAGTTTTCAATCGGTAAAATCACTTCTAACTGACCAGAAACGCCTGCTAAAGATTTGTAATGCAATTTGCTGACAATATCTTTAGGATGGATAACCTCTACTTCGCTCGCTCTTGTAAGTGCTTGAATATCAGGAATAGCTTTTTGTAGTAAATTTAAAAGAGACTGATTGTTCGTCACAAATCGAACAGGAGCCTCTTGCGATGGTTTCAAGCCTGCTTCAGCTCTTAGATTTCTAACCAACCTTATTGAGTCAAATAACTCTGCAAAAGATAACTCTAACTCTTGATCTAATAATTTTTCATCCAGCCTTGGCCAAGATTGCAATGCAAGCAAGTTTGTAACAGGGCACCCTGTCACCGCATGCCAAAGCTGCTCCGTGAGATGTGGCATTAAAGGATGCAGCATTACAAAATACTCTCTCAACACCTTAAACATCACCATTTGCGAGTTTTTACGATCAATCAACTGACCCTCTGTAGGAGAATCTCCTAAAGAAAGTCGACGTTTAGTTAGCTCAACATACCAATCACAAAAATCATTCCAAGCAAATTCATATAAACCCTTAGCAGCATCTCCAAGTAAATAGTTTTTATATCTTTCAGATGTCTCCAAATTAACCTTGGACAGTCTTGATAAAATCCATTTATCTGATGGCTCTAAATTCAAATAATCTATATCACCATATATCTCTTCAAAAGGAATATTTCCGCGATTGATTAAAGCAAACCTAGTTGCATTCCATAGTTTATTGGCAAAATTCCTTGCAGCCTCAACTGTTGGCGAAGTATCGGTAGCACGATCATAATCTAACCGTATATCTTGACCTGCTCCGACAACTTCTTTAACTAAAGCAAATCTAAGTGCATCAGTTCCATATCTATCAATTAGTAGCAGTGGGTCTATTCCATTCCCCGAACTTTTACTCATTTTACGATTGTATTCATCTCTAACCAAGCCATGAATATAAACATCAGAAAAAGGTATTTGGTCGGTAAAAGCAGCTGCCATCATTGTCATTCGCGCTACCCAGAAAAAAATAATATCAAATCCTGTTACTAAAGTATTCGTAGGATACCAACGTGAAAAATCAACATCCTTTTCATTTGGCCAACCTAAAGTCGAAAAAGGCCATAAACCACTAGAGAACCATGTATCTAGAACATCCTCATCTTGTTTAATCACTACATTATCCCCATATTTTTGCTGAGCCTGTATTAATGCATCTACCTCATTACGAGCAACTATATAAGGGGTCTGATCAGTGACCTCATTATTTGTTTCACTCACAACAAACCACGCAGGTATGCGGTGTCCCCACCACAATTGTCGACTAATGCACCAATCACGAATACCAGTCAACCAATCACTGTAAACTTTTGCCCAGCGATATGGGACAAAACGTGGCTGGTCTTTCGTAAGTAACGAACGACAACGATCTGCCATTGGTTCCATACGAACAAACCATTGCGTTGAAAGTAACGGCTCTACCGGTACTTTGCCTCTTTCAGAAAAAGGAACCGTGTGATTATATGGTTCAACCTTAGTCAGCATTCCCTTTTCCTTTAGTGCTGCTATTACTGCTTTTCGAGCTTCAAAACGATCAAGTCCATCAAAAGGACCAGCATTTGCATTCATAGTTCCATCTTTATTCATTACTGTGATCTGTGGTAAATCATGTCTCTGACCAATAGCAAAGTCGTTAGGGTCATGAGCAGGAGTAACTTTTACACAGCCTGTACCAAATGTCTTATCAACATGATCATCTGCTATCACAGGAATTTCACGTCCTACAAATGGCAATAAAAGTTTTTTACCAACAAGCTTTTGATACCTTTTATCCGACGGATTTACGGCAACGGCAACATCCCCTAACATTGTTTCAGGACGAGTAGTAGCAACTTCAAGATACGAAATAGCATCATCAGAAGATACATCTATCAAGGGATAGCGAAAATGCCAAAGATTGCCATCAACTTCTTTCATCTCTACTTCTAAATCACTCACCGCTGAACCTGAGGCTGGGCACCAATTCACAAGATATTCTCCTCGATAAATCAAACCTTGTTGATGTAAACGAACAAAAGCCTCAGAAACCGCCTTACTAAGTCCTTCATCCATCGTAAATCTTTCTCTTTGCCAATCAACTGAAAAACCCAAACGACGTAATTGCTGAACAATCCGACCACCACTTTCCGACTTCCATGCCCATGCTCGCTTTAAAAAAGCATCTCTACCTAATTGATTTCGAGTAATCCCTTCTTCTTTTAATTGCTTTTCCAAAATTGTTTGAACAGCAATAGATGCATGATCAGTTCCAGGCAAACACAGAACATTTTTTCCTTGCAAGCGCTGAAATCTTACAATTGCATCTATCAAAGCAGTATTAAAAGCATGTCCCATATGTAAGCTTCCAGTGACATTGGGAGGAGGAATTACAATCGCAAAAGGTTCGCCTTCATCACTAGCATTGGGATGAAAAGCAGCTAAGTCATCCCATATTGCTTGCCAACGAGACTCTGTGGCTACGGGGTCATATCTGTTAGAAAATACATCCGCTGCATTTCCTAAATCATCTTTAGCTGACTGCTCTTTCACAAAAATAAATTAATTCAAACCATATAAGAAAACCCTAATGAAAATCTGAGTATTTGTAAGAATCATTAGCCACTTTCTGAGGAATTCCATGGAATTGAAATTAATTGATCATGTAATAACCATGTATTGGAATCAGAACTCAGTCTCAAACTCAAGCCAGTTATTTCTAATGCCTCTCTGCATTTTTCATATATCAATGGTTGATCAAGCTCTATAGGCATCACGAATACCTTGGTTTCTGCAGGATCTCCCAAAATATAGAGGCCAAGTTCTTCTAATGTTCTTTCAAAAAAAATCTTTCTCATACGAATAGTTAAAGGTAATCCCAAGGCATCAGCAAAAATCTGAAGGCTTTCTCTCTCCCCTGAAAAGCCACAATTTAAAGACAACCATATCAAGAACTTCGCCCAACTATCCACGGTCCACATCGGCTCAAAACTAGTTCTTTGATTTCGGACCAACTCAGACAAGGCAAAATCAAAGGTTTTCGCTTGAATATCTGCATGAATAGTTTTTTTCATAACAACATTTTCTTTTTCTAATAAAATGAGATTTGATGGCCACCTAAAACATTAATTAAAAATCATGGATTTAAATGACCCAGAACTAGAGTTCTCTGATTTGATTTACGCCTATCAAAGCTGGGTAATGGCTGTAATCAATGATAAGAAACTAACAAATGGAGAAGAGCTTCTTACAGAAGACATAGCAGATGATGCAATTAATGCAATGAGATTCCTATCTGGTGACGTAACTAATGCTATAGAGACAAGTTTAGCAAGAGTGTATGACGTGGATGCAGAGGAATTGGCATCATTACTGTTCCCAGAAGAGTAAAAGATTAAAAGTTTTTAATTAAACTTGGAAGATAAAATATTAAGTTAATAGGAATAGGTTACACGTTATAAATACTTATAAACGTCCTTAAATTCCAGTATTACTTATCAAGATTTAATTTAAAACCTGTGCCACATCCACTTGCCTGTGCTCCTTTTGGAGTGCTAATCAAAAAACCACCCCCAGTTAAATCTCCAAAATAATCAAGTTTTAAACCCTCTAACAAAGACAGTTGATCTGATGGAGCATATAGGGTTATTCCATCAGTTCTAGCAATCGGAACTCCAGATTGATGGCCAGATCTCAATCGAATATATAACCAGCCTTCACCAAAACTATCAGGCAATAAATCAATATGCATTAAACCTGGTGAACCAGCAAAAGTTGACTGTCGAACAAGTTCAGCAGCTGCAGTTGCTGTAATAGTTAAACCAAAAGTCTTGAGCATCTTGCCTTAATTGACCAAATGGGCGATCCAGGGTTCGAACCAGGGACATCCTGCTTGTAAGGCAGGCGCTCTACCGCTGAGCTAATCGCCCGTTATACAATTGTGCCTTAATAAGAATAAACCTAGGTATGACTAAGTGTTGAAAATTAATGGCATAGTAAAAAAATTTGAACAATAAAATTAGTCTAAACGGATGAGATGAAATAAAATTCAGAAGATCCTCACAGGACAAAGCCTCAAAAAATGAAAAAATTCTCTATAAGCATCCGATTACAATAAATGACTAATAAAATTAAAAAAACCCAATCTGATCAAGCCATAAACGAATTATTAGAAATAGTCGCAAAGCTACGGGACCCTAATCATGGTTGTCCGTGGGATATAAAGCAAAACCATAAATCATTAATTCCATATGCAATTGAAGAGGCTCATGAAGTAGCAGATGCCATTAAATATGGAAATAATGAAGATCTTTGCGACGAACTTGGCGATTTATTATTGCAAGTTGTCCTTCATGCACAAATAGCAAAAGAAAGTAACCACTTTTGCTTTGAAGATATCGCAAAATCAGCCACTAAAAAAATGATAAGGAGACATCCACATGTTTTTCAGGAGAATAAAAGAAAAAGTTTAAAAGAAGTTGAGAAAATTTGGGAAGATATCAAAAAAATAGAGCGAGGAGAGGCAACAAAAGACTACACGTTTAGTGAAAGATTATTAAAAAAAATACGATCCAAAGCTGCTCTCAATGGATCGATATACATTTCTAAAAAGAGTATTGACAATGGAATAGAGCTTAATAAGAAAGAAGATTTATGGGAAACACTTGTAAGAGAAATTACCTCCTTAAAAAATGAAATAGAAAAAGAAAATATAAAAGAAGCTAGCAATATCTTAGGCAAGCTACTATTTTCCCTTATTAATTTTGCTATCTCACATAAATTAGATCCAGAAGAATCTCTCAACAAATCAAATAGGTTCTTCTTAAATCGATTCAATCATATAGATTCTAATAAAAATAGAGTGGAGATCCAATCTCTATCAAAAATAGACCGAAAAATTATATGAGAACAAGTAACGGCTTTTATTAAATATCATCTTAACTATCATTATCTATTTTAAATGAATTAACCATGAATTATTTTATGCAATTATCAAACTTATTTAATAAGTGGAAAGATGAATATCAAGAAGACGTAAGATATGGTCTTAAGTCTAAAAAAGTGATCGAAGCGAGAAGCGATTTTCAAAAAATATCTATATTTGAAACTAATCGATACGGTAAAGCATTGCTCTTAGATGATTGCTGGATGACCGCTGAATATCAAGAAAAGCAATATCATGAATGTTTAACACATCCCGCATTAACAAGCGCAAAGGAACTTAATAATGTTTTGATAATTGGAGGTGGAGATGGTGGTTCAGCTAGAGAATGTCTCAAATATACAGAATTAAAACTACTAGATCTTGTTGAAATTGATAGTAAGGTAATTGAATTGAGTAAAGAATACCTTAGTAATATTGGAGGCAATTGTTGGAAAGATAAGCGACTTAATTTACAAATCAAAGATGGAATATCTTGGGTGGAAAATTCTAAGGAAAACTATTACGATGCAATCATTATTGATGGTTCAGACCCTAAAGGCCCAGCAAAAGGTTTATTTAACAAAGAATTTTTCCAAAATTGTCATAGAATTCTTAAACCTGATGGTGTTTTTGCATCGCAAAGTGAGTCTCCAGAAGCTTTTAGAAAAATTCACATTGATACTGTAAAGACAATTCGTGAAATCTTTGAATATGCAGATCCTTTATATGGAAGTGTGCCTATATATCCAAGTGGTTGGTGGAGCTGGACATTTGCCTCCATAAATCACCCAAGATATCTCAAACCTCTTGAATCAAGAGCTAATCAAATACAAGAAACATGTGAGATATGGAGCCCTAGGTGGCAAAAAGGCTCATTTGATGCTATTCCTGCAAATCTTGAAAGAGAGTTTAATCATGAATCCAAAATTTGATACCGAAGGCTCTATTTATATGGGAGCAAAAAGGGATTTAAATAATTACGAAGTTGGAATTTACGGTGTTACATATGACGGGACAACATCTTTCCGGCCAGGCGCTAGGTTTGGGCCTTCTGCGATTAAAAATGTTAGCAATGGAATAGAGACGTTCTGTCCACAGTTAAATATGGATCTTGATGAAATTAATTATGCAGATTTAGGTAATTTAGAAATCTCATTTGGAGCACCAGAGCCTGTAATTCAAAAAGTTTTTGATGCTAATAATTATATTTATTCACTAAAATCAAAACCGCTTGTACTAGGGGGAGAACACTCTATTACCAGTGGTGCTGTTCAAAGCGCTTCCAAACACTACCCAAATGTAATTCTTATACAACTAGATGCACATGCAGATCTTAGAAATGAATGGTTAGGATCAAAATATAACCATGCTTGTGTAATGAGAAGATGCCTTGAAATCCTTCCTAGTAAAACAATCTTGCAAGTTGGAATAAGAAGTGGAACAAAAGAAGAAATATTAGAAATAAAAAATGAAAATAGATTAGTTAAGCATATCTTTGGTGAGCCAGCTAATGAACTTGATCAAGTATTAAAAGAGCATATTGGGAAACCTATTTACTTTAGCCTTGATCTAGATTGGTTTGATCCCAGTATTATGCCAGGAACGGGAACACCAGAACCAGGTGGTTTTCTATGGCAAGATTTTGCTGCAGTGATTGATGTTATCAAGAAACATAATGTTATAGGTGCAGATATTGTTGAATTAGCGCCGCAACTTGATCCTTCAGGTATTAGTAGCATCCTTGCGGCAAAAGCAACAAGATCAATAATTATGTTGCTTAACCAAGCTATATAAAATACTAGTCAATCATCTTTTTCTTTCAAAGTAAAAGATATTTTTATTCATTGCTAAATACAAAAGAAGATTAAAGATTACTTGATAACTAATTCTCTATCAAAATCCAATTGAGTATCAGAATTGATTGTTTTTTCATCAGGGATTGAAAAAGATGATTCTTTATGGTCCCAATGATGACAAATTGCATATGATGCAATTTCCGAATGAACTATTATTTTCCGAAGTAAGCAGATGTTACTTGCAGCTGATTGAGGCTTACTGTTGTATTTACAAGTTTTGCAACATTTTTTGAATGACATAAGGAATGCCTTAAGAATCATAGATTAGTTAAAATTTTCTAATCAGGCCACAAATAAGAAAATATATATTTTGTATAGTTTTTCTAAGTTCTGCTCCTGTATGCCAAATGGCTAAAATTGGCAAAAAACAATAATGACCTTAAAACAAACACCGTTATACACAACTTGTCTAAATGAAGGTGGGCGCATGGTTGAATTCTCAGGATGGAGAATGCCCATTCAATTCTCAGGGCTTATCAACGAACATTATTCGGTAAGAAATCATTCAGGCATGTTCGATATTTCTCATATGGGTGTTTTTTTAATAAAAGGGATAAATCCAAAAGATGCTCTACAAAAACTAGTTCCATCAGATCTTTACCGTATCGGACCAGGAGAAGCATGCTACACACTCTTGCTCAATCAAGCTGGAGGAATTATTGATGATCTCATTGTCTATGACCTAGGAACTGATGAAGATAACAAAGAGCAAATTTTAATAGTGATAAATGCTGCTTGCATAGATGCAGATATCAGTTGGATAAAGAAAAACCTAAATGAAAGCAATGTTGAAATTACAAATGCTAAAAAAAATAGCGTCTTAATTGCTATACAAGGGCCAGAATCGCAAAATCAGCTCAGTAAAGCTTTGGATCAACGAATCTGTAGTATTCCTCGATTTGGTCATAAAGTAATTCAATATAAATTAAATAAAAATGAGCCAGTTGAATCAATTTTCATTGCCCGAACTGGTTATACAGGGGAAGATGGATATGAAATCCTCTTAAAACAAGACCCAGGCATCAAATTATGGTGCAAATTAATTGAAAACGGAGTCATGCCATGTGGATTAGGAGCAAGAGATACATTGAGACTTGAAGCGGCAATGCCTCTTTATGGAAATGATATCAATCAAAATACAACGCCCTTTGAAGCTGGTTTAGGATGGTTGGTGCATCTAGAAACTCCAGGAGACTTTATTGGAAAACAAGCTCTTATGAAACAAAGTCAAGTAGGTATCAAAAAAAAATTGATTGGCTTACAACTAGAAGAGAAAGCAATACCACGAAAAAATTATCCAATAACACATGATGGGCAATTAATAAGTCAAATCACCAGTGGAAGCTGGTCTCCTACATTAAAGAAAGGTATTGCTCTTGCTTATTTACCAATAGAATTAGCAAAATTAGGAACAAAAGTAAACATCAAAATCCGAAATCAAATGCATCTAGCAACTGTTATTAAAAAACCTTTTTATCGCAGAGTTTCCTGACATAAATCAGGTTTTTACAAACTCAAAACATTCATTATGGGAAACTCATTCTGTATACATAAATCCTGACTATGCGCAGCAATTACTGTGGAGAACTGCGCAAAAAGCACATTGGCTCCAATGTCAAACTTTGTGGCTGGGTAGATCGATGTCGAGATCACGGAGGAGTGATTTTTATCGATCTAAGAGACAAAACTGGGACGATCCAAATTACAGTCGATCCTGATCAAGGGTCAGACTTATTTTCCATTGCAGAAAGTCTCAGGAATGAGACTGTTTTACAAATCAATGGAATCATTCAATCTAGGCCTCTCGAATCAATTAATAAAAAACTAAAAACTGGTGAAATAGAAGTATTAACAAAAGATTTAAAAATATTAAATGAAATCCAAAGCAACTTACCTTTCACCGTATCCATACATGATGAAGAAACAGTAAAAGAAGAATTAAGACTTCGATATCGCTATTTAGATCTCAGAAGAGAGCGTATGACGCAAAATCTTCAATTACGTCATAACGTAATAAAAGCAGCAAGAGATTTTTTAGATAAAGAAGGTTTTCTAGATGTTGAAACACCTATTTTAACTCGCTCTACTCCTGAAGGAGCAAGAGATTATCTAGTGCCATCAAGAGTATGTGAAGGAGACTGCTTTGCATTGCCACAATCTCCTCAATTATTCAAACAATTATTAATGGTTGGGGGAATTGAACGCTACTACCAAATAGCAAGATGCTTTCGTGATGAAGATTTGAGGTCAGATAGACAACCTGAATTCACGCAACTTGATTTAGAAATGAGCTTTATGAATCAAGAGCAAATTCTTAATTTAAATGAACAGTTAATCGCGTCAATTTGGAAAGCAGCAAAAGGGATCGATCTTCCTATTCCTTTTCCTCGATTGACATGGAAGGAATCCATGGAACGTTTTGGGACTGATAGGCCTGACATGCGATATGGGATGGAACTGATAAATCTAAATGAAATTCTTAGGAATATAGGATTCAAAGTTTTTTCACAAGCAATTGCTTCTGGAGGTTGTGTAAAATCTATCACTGTCAAAGGAGGTAATAAATCCATTAGCAATGTGAGAATTAAACCAGGTGGTGATATTTTTGGAGAGGCAGAAAAAGCAGGAGCAAAAGGACTTGCCTTTATACGAGTTCGTGAAAATGAAGAAATAGATACAATAGGTGCAATAAAAGATCACTTAAGCATCTCTCAGAAAAAAGAACTTCTAGAAAAAACCAATGCAGAAGAGGGTGATCTAATTCTTTTTGGAGCAGGTGACACAATAACTGTCAATAAAACACTTGATAAAATCAGACAATACCTTGCTAAAGATTTAGATCTAATTTCAGTCGCAAAAGAAGCATGGAACTTCCTTTGGGTAATTGATTTCCCAATGTTTGAATTCAATTCAGATGAAAACCGGCTTGAGGCTCTACACCATCCTTTTTGTGCTCCAAATAATAATGATCTAGGTGAACAAAAATCTTGGGAACAAAATCTGCCAACCGCTCGAGCACAAGCATATGACCTTGTTTTAAATGGTCTCGAATTAGGTGGAGGATCGATACGTATTCACAATTCTGAGCTACAACTATCAGTTTTAAAGACTATAGGTTTGCCATTGAATGAAACGAAAAAACAATTTGGATTTCTCTTAGAAGCTCTTGAAATGGGAGCACCGCCTCATGGAGGACTTGCTTTTGGAATAGATCGGATTGTAATGCTGCTAGCTGGGGAAGAGTCAATTCGCGACACAATCGCTTTTCCTAAAACTCAACAAGCAAAATGCTTAATGACCGAGGCACCTGCTGAAGTATCAGAAAAACAATTAAAAGAACTTCATATAACAAGCACATTAGCCAAGAATAAATAAATTCATTTAATTTTCTTGGTCTTATTCAAGATCGAGTTAACTTAAAGCATACAAAAAAACTTAATGACAAAATTTGTTTTCGTCACTGGGGGAGTTGTATCAAGTATTGGTAAAGGAATTGTTGCTGCCAGTCTTGGACGATTACTCAAATCAAGAGGATATAGCGTATCCATTTTGAAATTAGATCCATACCTAAATGTGGATCCTGGAACAATGAGCCCATTTCAACATGGGGAAGTCTTTGTCACTGAAGACGGTGCGGAAACAGACCTAGACCTAGGGCATTATGAACGTTTTACTGACACAGCAATGACCAGGCTGAATAGCGTAACGACAGGATCAATATATCAATCTGTAATTAACAAGGAAAGACGAGGGGATTACCAAGGTGGAACCGTACAAGTAATTCCTCATATTACAAAAGAAATAAGAGAAAGAATACATCGCGTAGCTGCCAATAGCCATGCAGATATTGTGATTACAGAAATTGGGGGAACTGTAGGGGACATTGAATCACTTCCTTTTCTAGAAGCAATTCGTGAATTTAAAAGTGATGTCGGAAATAATGATCTTGCTTACATTCATGTAACTCTTTTACCTTATATAAATACTTCTGGAGAAATAAAAACTAAACCAACACAACATTCCGTAAAAGAATTACGTTCAATAGGAATTCAACCGGACGTCTTAGTCTGCAGAAGCGACAGAACTATTAATAAAGAGTTAAAAAATAAAATTAGTGGTTTTTGTGGCGTCAATAATGAAGCAGTTATTCCTGCATTAGATGCAGACAGTATTTATTCAGTTCCTCTATCATTAAAAGAAGAGGGGCTTTGCAGAGAAATGCTGAGAGTTCTTGACTTAGCAGATCATGAATGTGATTTAGCCGAGTGGGAAAGACTAATTCATCAACTAAGGAACCCTGGGCCATCAGTAAAAGTAGCTCTTGTAGGAAAGTATATTCAATTAAATGATGCCTATCTCTCAGTAGTCGAAGCTTTAAGACATGCCTGCATAAGCTGTAATGCTTCTCTGAATATTGAATGGGTGTCTGCTGAGAGAATAGAAAAAGAAGGCGCCGAAATTCTCCTCAGGGGTGTAGATGCAATAGTAGTACCTGGTGGTTTTGGAAATAGAGGAGTCAATGGAAAAATTAGTGCAATCAAATGGGCAAGAGAACAAAGAGTTCCATTTCTAGGCTTATGTCTAGGTATGCAATGTGCAGTAATTGAATGGGCACGTAATGTAGCAGGACTAGAAGAAGCCACAAGTTCAGAACTAAAGCAAAACACAAAACATCCCGTGATTCACTTGCTTCCTGAACAACAAGATGTAATGGATCTTGGAGGAACAATGAGACTGGGAGTATACCCATGTCGATTAGTACCTGGCACACTAGGGCAAAAGCTTTATGCAGAAGAAGTCGTATATGAGAGACACAGACATAGATATGAATTTAATAATTCATATCGCAATCTCTTTCTTGAGTCTGGGTACACTATTAGTGGGACCTCACCAGATGGTCGCTTGGTGGAATTAATAGAGTTAAAAACACATCCTTTCTTTACAGCTTGCCAATATCACCCTGAATTCTTATCTAGACCAGGTAAACCTCATCCTCTATTTAAAGGATTAATTGAGGCTGCACAACTACGATTACCAACGACACCACAAGAAGCATTAAATCAAACAAGGAATACTTTCCAAAAGGTAAAAGGGGAAACTTGACGAGTCACTTACCCATAGTTGAGACATTTCACTCTCTTCAAGGAGAGGGTACTCATTTTGGCAAAAGTGCTTTTTTTATTAGAATTGCAGGATGTGAGGTAGGCTGCCTATGGTGTGACACCAAGGAATCATGGTCGACAGAAACACATAAAACAGCAACAATCTCAGAACTTTGCAAACAAACTGTACAAGCACAGTCCCAAGGTGCAGCTATTCTTGTGATTACCGGAGGGGAGCCATTACATCACAATCTCACTCCACTATGTGAAGCAATCATGCATTCAACTATTGCAGAAAATAAAAAGAGAATACCTATACATCTTGAGACAAGTGGTGTCTATCAATTGAGTGGGGTAATGAATTGGATTACACTATCCCCAAAACGTCATTTACATCCTCAAGAATCTGTTTTAAGAGCTTGTGACGAATTAAAGATAGTCATTCATCAAGAAGAAGACTTGATTTTTGCTGAGGAAATGGCTCAACAATCACTCATTGCAAAAAAAAGCAAGTCTAAAGATTCCAAAGATTCACTTATACCTCATCTATTTCTCCAACCTGGATGGAACAGCGAAAAAGGAAAACAGTTAACAATTCAATATATAAAAAGTCATCCTAAATGGAGATTAAGTGTTCAAGCCCATAAATGGTTAGGGGTACTTTGAAAACTAAAAAGTTTTAACTATAGTTATCTGTTAATAAAAAAAAGAATGTCTTGCACAAAATCTTCTAAAACTATTGCATTACTGTCAGGCGGTCTAGATTCTGCAACAGCAACTGCTCTTGCAATAGAGAAAGGGCAAACAGTTATTGGCTTATCATTTAACTATGGACAAAGACATAAGCGAGAAATTAATGCCGCTAAAAAACTGGCAAATTACTTTAACCTAATAGAGCATCATATTATTGATATCAATTTATCTACCTGGGGGGGATCTTCTCTCACTGACCCTAAAAAATCAATTCCTAGTAATGGTGTTTTAGAAGGGGTCATTCCTAACACTTATGTTCCTGGAAGAAATACGGTATTTATTTCTATTGGTCTTAGTCTTGCTGAAGCTAAAAAAGCAAATCAAATAGTACTAGGGATAAACGCTATGGATTACTCAGGGTATCCTGATTGTAGGCCAGATTATTTAGAGGAATTTCAGAAACTTGCAAATCTTGCAAATAAAGCTGGCAGAGAAGGAAATGGAATTAATTTATGGGCACCATTAATTCATTGGAATAAAGTAGAAATAATTCAAGAAGCTATAAGATTAAATGTTCCAATAAATCTCACATGGAGCTGTTATAACGGCGGGGAAAAACCATGCGGAGTATGTGATAGCTGTCGAATTCGCAATGAAGCCCTCAATAAAATAGGTTACTTCAAATCTTTTAGCAATAATTAGGATGAGTAACAACCTATATAGAGAGCTTCATGACTGGGTTGACCCACTTCTGGTTGCAAAAAGATTAATAGAAATTTATGGGGAGCCAGGACTCATTTGGTTAGATAGTGATAACAGCAAAAATGGAAGATGGATAATCTTAGCGGTAGATCCAATTGAATATCTTAGTAGTCGAGGCTTGCCACAAAATCCGTTATCGTCTAACCCTTTTGAGTTATTAAGAAGTATAGACACCGGACATTGGTGTGGATGGCTTAGCTATGAAGCAGGTGCCTGGATTGAACCCACTAATCCTTGGAAAACGGATTCGATGGCTACTTTGTGGATGGCCAGACATGACCCAGTTTTAAAATTCGATTTATATAAAAAAGAACTATGGCTAGAAGGTTCGTCAAAAAAACGATTCTCAGACTTAAGCAAAGTCCTAAAAGATTTATATCTAAATCATAAACTTACTGAAAAGACTCAAAATCTTTCTAAGAAATCATTTCAAATATCTAAAGGTGAATGGGAGTGGTTAACTAATCAAAAAGAATTTATCAAAGCAGTTGAAATATTAAAAAAATATATTGAAAAAGGGGATATTTTTCAAGCTAATTTATCAGCTTGTTGTAAGGCAAAAAAAATTAAAAATGTTTTAGCTATTGAAATTTTTCAAATACTTAGAAAGTCATGCCCCGCACCTTTCTCTGGAGTAGTTGTAGCCACAGGCGACTCTCTAGGAGAAGCCATTATTTCTACTTCGCCTGAACGGTTTTTAAAAGTATTACCTAACAACGAAATAGAAACACGGCCAATTAAAGGTACAAGACCTCGACATAAAAATCCGCAAAAAGACTCCGCTCTAGCAGCTGACCTAATCACAAATGAAAAAGACCGAGCAGAAAATATTATGATCGTCGATTTACTCAGAAATGATATTGGAAAAGTTTGTCAACCGGGAACAATCGAAGTTACAAAACTGGTTGATTTAGAAAGCTACACTCAAGTCCATCATTTGACATCTGTAATTAAAGGTACTCTCAATGACGACAAAACATGGGTAGATCTTTTACAGGCCTGTTGGCCAGGTGGTTCTATCACTGGTGCTCCAAAGATAAGAGCATGCCAACGTCTCTACGAACTCGAGCCAATTGCTAGAGGTCCCTACTGTGGATCATTATTGCATTTGGATTGGGATGGTCAGTTTGATAGCAATATCCTCATTAGGTCTCTAATGATAGATAAAGAAAGCCTTCGTTTAAATGCAGGTTGTGGTATTGTTGCTGACTCGAATCCATACACAGAAACAGAGGAGTTAAAATGGAAGATTATGCCTCTAATTGAAGCATTAGAATGAAAGAAAATATTGCTATAAAAACTTGTTGGATTAATGGTCACTGGATTTATAATGATGATGTGAAACTACCAATGAATGATCGTGGAATAACTCTTGGCGATGGACTTTTCGAAACAATTCTAATCCTGCAAAGTACTCCTCAATTACTCGATGATCATATAGAGCGGTGGAAACAAAGCGCAATATTACTTGGAATGATTGAACCCCCAGATAAAGAATTTTTGTTACCACTCATTAAAGAAGCAATCAATCGTACATCATTAATTAAAGGCAATGGTGTGCTACGTCTGAATTGGAGTCGAGGTACAAATAATAATAGAGGCATTCAGTTCCCAACAAGAGTGAAAAAATCATCTCATAAGTTTTGGTTAGAGCTAAATAGATATAGTCCGTGCTTTAAGCCAGTATCAACAATAATTAGTCGCCATGAACAACGTAATGCTAAGAGTAGGTTAAGTCAATGTAAAACATTCAATTATTGTCAATCTATCCAAGCTCGTAATGAATCAAATCTTGCAGGCTACGATGATGCTTTATTGCTAAGTACAAGTGGTGAAATTGCTTGTGGAACAACAGCCAATCTTCTTATTAAAAGAAACGGTTCATGGTTAACTCCACGCAAAGAGAGTGGTTGTCTTCCTGGTATCATGAGACAGCAAGGTTTAAATTCTGGATTGTTTCAAGAAGCAAAAATTTCACCTAAACCAGAACCAAATGATATATGGCTATTAATTAATAGTCTTAGCTGTCATCCACTTACTAAATTAAATGACAATAATCTAAAAAAGTATGATGGAGCTGAGCTACTTTGGCAATCACTAATAACAAATAAGAACTAAAACTCCTTTGGCATAGAAGCATTCGAAGGTGGTAAAACACATTCTTTAATTTGGAACTTTATGATTTCGCCAACAATCACTATTGAAGGTGTGCTGAATTCATTACGCTCAGCTTCCTCAACTAGTCTATCTAATGAAGTTGTTAAGGAACGTTGTCCAATCACAGTGGCATATTGAATAACCGCTGATGGAGTCTGGGGTGGGAGACCAGAATCAAGTAGTTCCTGAACAATATATCTCAAATTATGCACTCCCATATAAATCACCAAAGTTGGACTGGCTTGAGCAAGACGCTTCCAATTCACAAAAGGTCGTTGCTTATCAATACCCTCATGACCAGTGACAAAAGTAACCGAACTACCTGCAAGGCGATGAGTCAATGGAATTCCAAGGTAAGCCGCAGCAGCAACGCCAGATGTAATTCCTGGAACAACTTGCACAGAAATTCCATGTTGCTGTAAATAAGCCGCTTCCTCTCCACCTCGTCCAAACACAAAAGGATCGCCTCCCTTTAAACGAACAACTGATTTATATTTGCCTGCTAACTCTAAAAGAAGCGCATTAGTTTTTGTTTGAGGAGTCGAATGATGACCTCTTTTTTTTCCAACAAAAAATAATTTACATTGATCTTTAACCAACTCTAAGATTTCTTTAGGTACTAACGCGTCATAAACAAGCGTATCGCATTGACTAAGGAGCCTATATGCCTTCAAAGTTAATAAATCAGGGTCGCCTGGCCCAGCACCTACCAAGTAAACACTTCCTTTCTGTTTATGCTTCATGAACAAAACATCTGCTAATCGAGAACGTTTTAAAAACTACTTAAGAAAAATAGGTAGTGGTGAAAAGACAAGTCGAGGCATGACAAGAGAAGAAGCAGCGGATGCATTAGAACTAATTCTGCTTAATGAACCCAGTCCTGCTCAAATTGGAGCATTTCTAATAGCACATCGCATTCGCAGACCAGAGCCTCAAGAACTTGCTGGAATGGTAGATACATACATCAAGTTAGGTCCAAATATAGTTTCAAGCAATGACAAACATCCTCCAATTTCATTTGGCATACCATTTGATGGCAGAACAAAAACATCACCTATTTATCCATTAACAACCCTATTGCTTCTTGATTCTTTACAACCAGTCATTCTTCAGGGATCAGGACGAATGCCACCAAAATATGGAGTCACAACAAATGAGTTATTTCAAGTTCTTGGACTATCTCTGCAAAACCTAAGCATAGAGGAAGTACAAAGAGGGTTTGATGAACATGGACTAGCAATGATTTTCCAACAAGATCATTTCCCATTAGCAGAGTCTCTTATTAGTTATCGAGAAGATCTGGGGAAACGACCACCAATTGCAAGCATGGAATTAATATGGTCAGCTCATCAAGGAAAACATTTATTAATCTCAGGATATGTTCATCCACCAACAGAAAATAGACATATTAAAACATTTAAAATATTAGGCGAAGATAATATTTTAATGATCCAAGGACTTGAAGGTGGAATAGATTTACCAATTGGCAAGATATCTAAAGCAACACATTATAAAGGTAATAAAGCTTTTCAAGTAAAACTGAATCCTAAAGATTATTCATTCGACTGTAAGGATTTAAAGTATAGTAATATAAATCAGTGGAGGATAGAAAGTTTAGAAGCATTAGATGGTAAAGGCCCTTTATATGAATCTGTTATATGGAATACTGGGGTTTATTTATGGTTTACAGGAAAATCAAAAAATATTCTATCAGGGGTTAATCAAGCAAAACAATCCATTAAATCTGGATCAGCAAAGAAAATTCTTGAAAAATTAATTAAGTGGAGAAAGAAATATAATTAACTTTAAGCATTTAGCTGATGAAAAATTTACTTATCAGAAAATAATCAATACTGTAATTAAACAAAGTCTGTAAAATAATTGAAAGTTCTCCGTCGTTTCACATTGCAAAGGCCCAAAGTCCCAACACTATTAAGTGCTTTCATTACTTTGTTGAATGACCGACTAGGTGAAACGATTGTTTTCCCTTTATTACCATTCCTTTTAGAACGCTTCACCAATAGCGGAAGTACTATTGGGCTCCTTGCAGGAACTTATGCAATTTCACAATTTACAGTAGCTCCTTTAATTGGAGCTTTAAGTGATCGTTTTGGTAGAAAGCCAGTAATAATATTATGTGTATTTGGTTCAGTAATTGGGCTTAGCCTCTTTGCAATAACAGTTAGCTTAGATTGGGAGAACCTCATTCCACAATCTACATTAGGCCTTCCATTATTACTTTTATTTCTAGCGAGAATTATAGATGGTATAAGTGGTGGTACAGCTACTACTGCAACAGCAATACTTGCTGATATATCTACCCCTGAAAACCGTGCTAAAACATTTGGACTAATTGGAGTAGCGTTCGGTCTCGGATTCTTACTCGGTCCCGGCTTAGGAACATCTCTAGCAAAAATAAGCGTCACCTTACCAGTGTGGGCAGCAACAGCCTTTGCAATTCTCAATCTGGCTCTAGTTACTTGGATTTTACCCGAAACACACCCTATCTCTTCTCGTAATAAATTACCAAAAAAAAGAGAGCTAAATCCCATTACACAATTAAGACAGGTATTTATTAATCCTTCACTGCAAAAGCTATGTATAGGATTTTTCCTATTTTTTATGGCATTTAATGGCTTTACAGCAATTCTCGTACTTTATCTAAAACAAGCTTTTAATTGGAGTCCGGAGCTGGCAAGTCTCACTTTCGTGGTTGTAGGATTGGTTGCTATGGTTGTACAAGGTGGTTTAATTGGACCTCTGGTAAATAGATTTGGTGAATCGAAATTAACTTTGATAGGAATAGGTTTTGTAATTCTTGGTTGTTTACTTTTACCAAGTGCTACTCCAGATAATGCAATTAAAACAGTCTTTACTGCCGTTGCACTCTTAGCCGTTGGCACTGGATTAGTTACACCTTGTTTAAGAGCACTAATTTCCAAAAGGCTAACTGCTAATAACCAAGGAGCAATTCTAGGAAGCCTTCAAGGCTTACAAAGCCTCGGTACTTTTATAGGTGCTGCAGCTGCAGGAATTTCATATGATTTATTCGGTCAAAAGAGTCCTTTTTGGGGAACGACAGGGTTACTCATTCTTGTTATAATATTAATTTCAAATAATAAAATAGGAATAGGTAATGCGAGAAGCCAAAAGTAAAAGGAGAAAAGCCCTATGTAAAATACAAATTCAATTAACAATATTTACTGAGAAATTCAATTAAAAATAACTTTCAAATGACTACACATGCCACAGTAGAAAACAATTATATCAATAGAGAATTAAGCTGGATTGATTTTAATGGTCGAGTACTTGAAAAAGCTACAGACAAAGAGATACCACTTCTAGAGCAAGCAAAGTTTAGCGCTATTTACAGTAATAACTTAGATGAATTTTTTATGGTTAGAGTTGCTTCGTTGAAATCTCAAATTGAAGCAGGGATAACTAAAAAAAGTGTAGATCAAAAAACACCCAAAGAACAGTTAATAGAAATTAGGAATCAATTATTACCCTATCTAGAAAAACAGCAAGAACACTATATATCAAAACTAAAGCCTAGTCTAAAAGAAAAGAAAGTCTTTTTATTAGATTATTCAGAGTTAAATGCACATGAAAAAGCTTGGTTAGAGAATTATTTCACGACTGCAATTTTTCCTATTCTTACACCATTAGCGGTTGACCCTGCACACCCATTTCCATTTGTAAGCAACCTTAGTCTTAATATTGCAGCAATAATTAAAGATCCCAAATCAGGCGAACATCAATTCTCACGCGTAAAAGTTCCACAAAAAACATTAGATAGATTCATCACTATTCCTAATGAAATAAGTCTTAGAGACCCTGAACTTGTATATAGCGCCGTTCCTATTGAACAAGTTGTGGCCAACAATTTAAATATGTTGTTCCCTGGAATGGAAATTAAAGAATATTCATTTTTTCGAGTGACGCGAGATGCAGACTTAGAACTTCGAGATCTTGAAGCTGATGATCTCATGATCGCACTTGAACAAGGTCTTAGAAAACGTCGTATGGGAGGAGAAATAGTTCGACTAGAAGTTGCCATTGATATGCCAATAAGGATTTTAGACTTACTAATCGAAGGTATGGCAGTCAAAACAAATGATCTTTATAAAGTTAAAGGGCTTTTAGGACTTGATGAATTGTCTAAATTAATAAATATCGAAAGGCCAGAATTATATGATCTTCAAGAATGTGGTCAAACTCATAAATCTCTTAAAAAGAGCCAAAGTAGTCTGCTGGAAGATCGATCAATAAAGAAAGAAGAGTTTAAAAGTATTTTCTCGATCATAAGAAAAAACGATATTCTTCTCCATCACCCATATGACTTATTTAAAAGCTCCGTAGAAGAATTTATTAATCAATCTGCAGATGATCCATTGGTCATGGGAATCAAAATGACTCTATATAGAGTCTCAAAAAACTCACCAATTATTGAAGCTTTAATCCGAGCTGCTGAAAATGGAAAACAAGTAATGGCTCTTGTTGAACTGAAAGCTCGTTTTGATGAAGACAATAATATTCAATGGGCTAAACAGCTAGAACAATCAGGGGTGCATGTCGTCTATGGCGTCATTGGGCTTAAAACTCATACCAAAATTGCATTGGTAATACGTAAAGAAAAAGAACGGTTACGAAGTTATTTTCATATTGGAACAGGTAACTACAACTCAAAAACATCAAAGCAATATACAGACCTAGGGCTACTGTCTATCCAACCGGAGATAGGACAGGATTTAATAGAACTCTTTAATTATTTAACTGGTTTTTCAAAACAACAGAGCTTTAGAAAACTATTAGTAGCACCCGTTTCACTAAGAAAAGGGATAGAAAAGCTAATAGAGAAGGAAATTGAAAATGCAAAAAATGGAAGAAAAGCAAAGATACAAGCCAAAATGAATTCCCTAGTAGATCCAACTATTATTAAATTGCTTTATAAAGCCTCTCAATCAGGAGTTAAGATAGAACTAATAGTGCGCGGAATGTGCTGTTTATTACCTAAAAAAGAAGGCCTAAGTGAGAATATTACTGTAACTAGTATTATTGGTAGATATCTTGAACATTCAAGAATTTTTTGGTTTTACAATGATAATGAACCCAAAGTATTTATTGGAAGTGCAGATTGGATGAGAAGAAACTTAGATCGACGAGTTGAGGCAGTAACTCCAATTGAAGAACCAAGTTTAAAGAAAAAAGTTGAACACATATTAAGAGTCTATTTAAATGACAATGTAGATGCTTGGGAAATGCAAGGTGATGGGAAGTTTATTCGTAAAGCTTGTGAAAAAGAAAAGCAATCTGCGCAAACAACATTGATGAATTTTTCTGATTAACAAAAAGTATTCAAGCAGATATTAACTAGATATTTAAGAGTAAATACTAAGTCTTAATACCTAATAAAGTGTCTTTTGCAACAACGTTAGGCTATCTAAATAAAAACATTTTATTTAATTCACTGTTATTTTCCATAACAGTGCTAAGTTCATTCTAAATATAAATATAGGAGGCCAGGGTGATGGGGATCCCTCTGGAATCTGTTAAAGGTGATTCTGCATCATCTTCAGAAAAACTAGTTCTGCCTAAAACTTCAAAAGGGTCTAGGCACAAAAATCCTAACAATGGTTCTGTTGGAAGAGGAAGGCCTCCTGGTCGTGTAGGAACTGATTCTATAGGTTTTTATCTGAGCAGTATTGGGAGAGTACCTCTACTTACTCCTGCAGAGGAGATTGAGCTTGCTCACCATGTCCAAAAAATGAAAGAATTACTGGATGTTCCGAAGGAAGATATCAACCCTCGTCAACGCCATCAAATTCGAATGGGTAAACGAGCAAGAGATCGCATGATGGCTGCAAATCTTCGCTTAGTAGTTAGTGTCGCGAAAAAATACCAAAACCAAGGTCTGGAGCTTCTTGATCTAGTACAAGAGGGGGCTATTGGTTTAGAACGAGCTGTTGACAAGTTTGACCCAGCAATGGGTTACAAATTTTCAACCTATGCATACTGGTGGATACGTCAAGGAATGACTAGAGCAATTGACAATAGTGCGCGTACAATTCGTCTTCCAATTCATATCAGCGAAAAACTCTCGAAAATGCGTCGCATAACAAGAGAATTATCTCATAGATTAGGGCGCCAACCTAATAGAGTTGAACTGGCTAGTGAGTTAGGCATGGAAACAAAAGATTTAGAAGAATTAATCTCACAAAGTGCTCCTTGTGCATCATTAGATTCCCATGCTCGAGGCGAAGAAGACAGGAGCACATTAGGCGAGTTGATACCAGATCCAAACTACAATGAGCCAATGGAAGGAATGGATAGAAATATGCAAAAAGAACATTTAAGTGGATGGCTTTCTCAACTTAATGAAAGAGAGCAAAAGATTATGCGCTTAAGATTTGGTCTCGATGGAGAAGAGCCTCTAACCCTCGCTGAAATAGGAAGGCAAATCAATGTATCTAGAGAACGTGTAAGACAATTAGAGTCAAAAGCGATTCTCAAATTAAGAGGAATGACTAACCATCAACAAGCTGCATAAACCATAATGTGAGAAACTTCTATTCTCTAATTATCATTGGAGGCTGGTTATTTATAGTTTTATCTTGTAGTTTTCTATCTAGTAAACTATTTCCAAAGCAAGAAGAGTTGAGTCGTAAAATTGTACATATAGGAAGTGGTCCAATAATTCCTTTAGCTTGGTGGTTAGATGTATCTAGTAATATCGCCATTGTAGTTGCTAGTATTATTACTATTTGTCTAGCAGTCAATTATCAGTTAAGATTATTCACATCAATTGAAAATATAGGAAGGCGAAGTTTTGGAACTATTTTATATGGGCTAAGCATAAGTTCGTTGCTAATTTTATTCTGGGAAAACTGTCCTTCTGCAGTCACTGCAGGTGTTCTTGTTATGGCATTCGGTGATGGATTAGCAGGTCTAATAGGTCCTAAAATAAAATCCCCTCATTGGTTTATTATGGGACAAAAAAAATCTGTAATAGGTACGCTAACTATTGGATCTATAAGTGCATTAATATTAGTAATTATTAATTACGCAACTGGATCTCATTTAGATTTGAACAATATTTGTCTAATTACATCGTTGGCAATCGCCCTTGAACAAATTAGTCCCCTAGGAATTGATAATCTTACAGTCCCATTAGTAGTTGCGATTAGCTGGCAATGGATGTTCTAAATAAAGTCAAAGAATGACTGCTGCTAATTCTTCAAGAAGCATCTCCGTAGTGTTTATATCAATACATGCATCTGTAATACTTTGACCATAAGTAAGTTTCGAGAGGTCTGTAGATAAGCTTTGATTTCCTTCTACCAAATGACTCTCTAACATTACTCCCATAATATTAGAAGAGCCTTTTTGAATTTGAAGGGCAACATCCCTTAAAACATCAACTTGGCGGCGATAATCTTTCTTAGAATTACCATGACTACAATCAATCATAACTCTATCTATTGAACCAGAGTCAGAAAGTTCCTTTGAAACCTTCCCAACTGAATCAACATCATAATTAGTACCACTACTTCCTCCTCTCAAGACAAGATGGCCATCTGGATTTCCTGTAGTACTAATAATAGAAGCAGAGCCCTGATGATTAATACCCAAAAAATGATGAGGCTTAGAGGCTGCTTTCATAGCATTAATAGCAATTGCAATAGTGCCATCTGTACCATTTTTATATCCTATTGGCATTGATAACCCTGAAGCCATTTCTCTATGAGTCTGACTTTCTGTAGTGCGCGCACCAATTGCAGTCCAACTAATTAAATCAGCAATATATTGAGGCACAACTGGATCTAATAATTCTGTTGCTGAAGGAATTTCTAAATGAGCAAGGTCTAACAAGAGAGATCTGGCTCGCCTTAAACCAGAATTAATATCATAAGAACCATCCAGATGAGGATCATTTATTAAACCCTTCCAACCTGTAGTTGTCCTAGGTTTTTCAAAATAAACCCTCATAACTATCTCAAGTTTGTCTTCAAAACGTTCTCTTAATGACTTGAGCCTAATGGCATAATCTTTAGCAGCAGCAATATCATGCACTGAACAAGGGCCTACAATCACTAATAATCGTGAGTCAATACCAGAAAGAATCTCTTGAATTCTTGTACGTGTTTTCGAAACAATTGCGGCTGACTGAAGATCTAAGGGCAAGTCACTATGAAGTGAGGCAGGAGGAAGTAATGGCCTAGTCTCAACAACATGAAGATCTGAAGTTTGATCACTTACGTCAAAATCTGTTGAAAAACTCATCAATCCTTCCTAAATCCTAAAGATGACCAGAAAACAATCGAAAAATAGACTAAGTATTTACATTTCTGCATCTATCTTCACTCAAAATTAGTTTAATGAAACCAGAATAAGTTAAATCTAGTCTATGAAAGATACAGCAGTCGAAAAAATGCTAAAAAATTATCATGAGCATGCTGCAGCAAGAGAAAGAAAAGGAATTCCTCCCTTGCCTTTAAATGAGCAACAAACTCATGAACTCACCCTATTACTAGAAAGCTATCAGGAAGAAAGCAACAAAGGCTTCTTATTAGATTTACTAAAAAATCGAATTCCTCCAGGAGTGGACAAGGCATCTTATGTAAAAGCAACTTGGCTGAACTCTGTTGCACAAAACAAAATCCATAGCGCTTTGGTTAATCCATTAGAAGCCACAAGACTGCTAGGAACAATGATGGGTGGCTACAATGTTGCAGCACTAATTGAATTACTCAGCAATAAAAACCAAGAAGTCGCTAGTGTTGCAGCGAAAAGTCTTAGTAATACACTTTTAGTTTATGATGCATTAAATGATATTATAGACCTGGCAGAGAGCAATGTTTTTGCTAAACAAATTGTTGAAAGTTGGGCAATGGGTGAATGGTTTACAAATAAACCAAAATTACCAAATGCAATAACTGTAACTGTTTTCAAAGTTGCTGGAGAAACCAATACAGATGATCTTTCGCCTGCTACTCATGCAACTACCAGACCTGATATCCCTCTTCATGCACTTGCAATGCTTGAAACAAAAGATCCTGATGGGATAGAGACTCTTAAGAGCCTAAAAGAAAAAAAATACCCTATTGCATATGTAGGAGATGTTGTTGGAACAGGCAGTTCTAGAAAATCTGCTATTAATTCTGTTCTTTGGCATATTGGTGAAGATATTCCTTATGTTCCCAATAAACGATCTGGTGGTGTAATTATTGGAGGCAAAATTGCACCTATATTTTTTAATACAGCAGAAGATTCTGGTGCATTACCTATTGAGTGTGATGTAAGCCAACTTAAAACGGGAGATATCATTACAATTCACCCATATCAAGGAAAAATTACAAGCCAAGGAACGAAAAATGACGACGAAAAAATTTTATCTACCTTTGAATTAAAACCATCAACCATTTTAGATGAAGTGCAAGCAGGCGGACGCATTCCTTTAATGATAGGAAGAGCCTTGACTGACAAAGTTAGAGAAAGACTGAATTTAAAACCTTCAACAATATTCATTCGCCCAGGAGAACCTCAAGCTTCATCATATGGATTTACACAAGCACAAAAAATTGTTGGAAAAGCTTGTGGTTTGCCTGGTATTCAACCAGGAACAAGTTGTGAACCGGTCATGACAACTGTGGGAAGCCAAGATACAACAGGCCCCATGACTAGAGACGAAATGAAAGAACTTGCATGTCTAGGATTCTCAGCAGACTTAGTGATGCAAAGCTTTTGTCATACAGCTGCTTATCCAAAACCAGTAGATATTGAAACTCAAGAAGAATTACCTGATTTCTTTGCCGAGCGAGGAGGGGTGGCCTTAAGACCTGGCGATGGAATAATTCATAGCTGGCTCAACAGAATGCTACTTCCGGACACAGTCGGTACAGGAGGAGATAGTCATACAAGATTCCCTCTCGGCATATCGTTCCCTGGTGGATCAGGCGTAGTTGCATTTGCTGCTGCTATTGGTGCAATGCCACTAGATATGCCTGAATCCGTATTGGTTCGCTTTAAAGGGTCTCTTCAACCAGGTATTACCTTAAGAGATGTTGTAAATGCAATTCCTCTCATAGCTATTGAGAAAAAATTATTAACTATATCAAAAGAAAATAAAATCAATATTTTTAATGGAAAAATCATGGAAATCGAAGGCTTGCCTGATCTCAAGCTTGAGCAAGCATTTGAATTAACTGATGCCAGTGCAGAACGATCATGCGCTGGTTGCTCAATTCAACTCTCAGAAAAAACAATCTCTGAATATCTTCAAAGTAATATTGCTCTTTTAACCAATATGATTGCTCGCGGATATAAAGATCCACGAACGTTAGGTAGACGTATTCAGAAAATGAAAAAGTGGTTACAGAAACCAGCTATTTTAAAAGCAGATTCTGATGCCAATTACTCATCAATAATTGAAATTAATCTAGATGAATTACAGGAACCTATCATTGCTTGTCCTAATGATCCTGATAACGTAAAACGTCTAAGTATAGAAGCTGATACTCCAATTGATGAAGTATTTATAGGCTCATGTATGACAAATATTGGACATTATCGAGCCGCAGCAAAGATCCTAGAAAACTCAGGGAAAACAAAAGCAAAATTATGGATATGTCCTCCAACTCGCATGGACGAAGAAATCCTAAAAAAGGAAGGTTATTACAAAATTTTTGAAGATGCAGGTTCTAGGTTGGAAATGCCTGGTTGTTCTCTATGTATGGGGAATCAAGCTCGAGTAGAAGAAAATGCAACAGTGTTCTCTACAAGTACAAGAAATTTTAATAATCGCTTAGGTAAAGGGGCCCAAGTATATTTAGGTAGCGCAGAATTAGCAGCTGTTTGTGCTTTGCTTGGTCGAATTCCAACCGTAGAAGAATATAAAAAGATAGCGGCGGAGAAAATTCATCCTTTATCAGATTCACTCTATAAATACTTAAATTTTAATGAAATAGATGGCTTTGAAAAAGATGGCCAAATCATTAGTAATGAAGCACAAAAAGAATTCCTGACTATTTCTTAATGAGAAACTTAAATGACTTAAGCCTAACAAGGCAACAAATAACCTCGGGATATAGTATTCGTCAGCTACTACGTCAACGATGGTTTGTTGTTGTTCTAGCTTTAATATTGACAGGCCTTGGTGCTGCCTTAACAGGAGTTCTCTTTAAAACAGGAATTCATGCACTAGATAATTGGAGATTAGACTTACTAAAAGTTCTTCCTCCATGGTTTATTTTACCGCTATTAGGTGGCGTAGGAGGGCTAATATCAGGAACAATAATTGCAAAATTTGCACCAGCTGCAGGAGGGTCGGGTGTAACCCAAATCATCAACTATCTACGCCATAAGGAAGTTCCAATGGGACTAAAAGTTGGAATAGGTAAATTAGTTGCAGGGATAATAGCTATAGGGAGTGGTTTCCCATTAGGTCCCGAAGGGCCAGCAGTACAAATGGGAGGATCAGTAGCATGGAAAATGGCACAATGGTTAAAAGCTCCGGTAGCCTTTAGAAGGGTAATTGTTGCTGCCGGTAGTGGTGCTGGTATCGCAGCAGTATTTAGTGCACCTATTGGAGGCTTTATCTATGCCATTGAAGAATTACTAAATTCCTCAAGACCTGTCATTCTCTTACTAGTAATAGTGACAACCTTTTGGGCAGACACCTGGGCCAATATATTGCAAGGTCAAGGTTTTAAGCTTGATGTTGATTTTCCACTGGAAATAAATCTACTTCCAATTGATTTCGCATATTTAATATTGTTAGGGATAGTAGTCGGTCTTTTAGCACAACTTTATTCTCACTATGTTTTATATATGCAACGTCTAGGCAATAACTGGTTTAAAAAAAAATTGATTTTACGTATGACTATTAGTGGCGCAATACTAGGAAGCATTTTTTCATTCTTACCAAATGAATTTCACCATGTAGGTGAACTAAAAAAATTAATTGTCTTAGGAGATGGGAATATTAGCTTAGCCATTGGAACATTCATTGTTCTGTTTTTTACAACAGGGCTAGCTGCAGCATCAGGTGCTCCTGGAGGATTATTTTTCCCTATGCTCACTCTTGGAGGTTGCATCGGTTCAGCTTGTGGAACTTGGGTGGAAATCTTAACAGGACATTTCCCCACAACTTATACTCTTGCGGGAATGGGTGCATTCGTTGCTGCATGTACACGAACACCCATTTCAGCAATGTTTCTCGCCTTTGCCCCAACTAAAAATTTATTAATACTCAAACCTATTTTATTAGCTTGTCTTACAAGTTTCTTAATTGCACGCTTTTTTAATGATAAATCTATCTATGAAAGACAAATTGAACTTGAAAATAATGAAAACCCTAAGGGGCAACTTTCACAATCCTTAACTACTACTCCCTAGAAAACTGAACAACGAAACTCTTCTATTTAAACCTAATCTTCCTAAGCCAAATGCACTTAGGACAATATTAGCTTTTCCTAATACCTATTCAGTAGGGATAACAAGTCTAGGCTTTCAAATTATTTGGGCAACCCTTGCACAAAGAAAAGATGTAGATGTTAGAAGATTATTTACGGATCAACAAGATAAACTACACCGCACAATTGATCTATTTGGAATTTCTCTAAGTTGGGAATTAGATGGACCTGTTTTACTAGATCTGTTAGAAAGAAACAAAATCCCCATTTGGAGCCGTGAACGGTCTGAACAAGACCCCATTGTCTTTGGTGGTGGACAAGTACTTACAGCCAACCCAGAACCATTCGCGCCATTTTTAGATGTCATCTTATTAGGTGATGGGGAAAACTTATTACCAAAATTCATAGAAAAACTAGATGAGCTTCAAGGAAGTTCAAGGAATACAAAATTAAAAATACTTTCCCAAACTCCAGGAATTTATGTGCCTATTCTGTATGAACCTAAGTATAACTCCAATAAAGAGTTAATAGAAATAGAAGCTATTTCCTCAGATATTCCAAAAGAAATTACTAAACAAACATGGAAACAAAATACACTAAGTCACTCAACTGTAATTACTCCAGAATCAGCTTGGCCTGGAATACATATGGTAGAGGTAGTTCGCAGCTGCCCTGAACTATGTCGATTCTGCCTAGCAAGTTATTTAAATCTACCATTTCGTAATTCCTCTCTTGATGCTGGGCTAATTCCAGCTATAGAAAAAGGATTCGCAATTACAAAAAGGATTGGTCTGTTAGGAGCATCAATAACTCAACATCCAGAATTTGAAGACTTATTGGATTGGTTAAATAAAGATTATTTTGATGGTATGAGACTCAGTTTAAGTTCTGTTAGAGCATCAACAGTTAATAAAAAAATGACTGAACTTTTAGCTCGCCGTAATGCTAAATCAATAACAATAGCAATTGAAAGTGGTAGTAAAAGAATAAGAGAGATGATTAATAAAAAACTTACTGAAGAGGAAATTTATTCTGCTGCGAGATATGCAAAAGAAGGAGGACTTTCAAGTCTCAAACTCTATGGAATGGTGGGCTTACCTACCGAAAGCGATGAGGATATTGAGGCTACTGCAGATCTTCTAATGAAAATCAAAAGGAAAACCTCAGGATTACGATTAGTGCTGGGTGTTAGTACATTCGTCCCTAAAGCTCATACTCCTTTTCAATGGTTTGGTGTACGTACAGAAGCTAAAAAACGATTAAAACTTCTAAGAAAAAGTTTACAGTCAAATGCCATAGAAATACGTACTGAAAGCTATAGTGGAAGTATTATTCAAGCTTTAATTTCTCGGGGAGATAGAAGATTAGCTCCAGTGATCGAATTAGTGCGAAGATCACAAAATAACATAGGAGGATGGAAAAAGGCTTACAAAGAAGTTCAGGAAAAAAATATAGGTTACAAGTCATCTAAACAGCTACCTCCTTGGGAAGAAATAGTACATACTAAATGGCAAAATGATCGCATTTTACCCTGGAGACATATCCAAGGTCCTCTAATTCTAGAGACACTAATCAAACATCAAGAAAGCGTTTAGAATCATTAGAAATTATCAAACAACGCAAACCTGCCAAAAACAGCCATCCCAAAAGATTAATACGGCTATCAAACATAGGCATATCTGATGCATGAAGAAAAACAAGAGTAAAGGAAGCAGACCACCAAGCTCTATCAAACAAATTATTATTATGTATTAGAAAACACTTTCTAAAAGAAACAATTAAAAGCACTAAGACAATCGAAACTAATGAAATCGCTACAGGCACACCATGAGCAACGGCCAATTCAAGAGGAAGGTTATGAGTATGACCATGCCAAATTCCTTGTCTTAACGGATAAAGAACTGAAAATGCAGCAGCTCCATATCCAAACCATGGCCTTTGAATGAGGAGAGTAATTGCCTCTCCCCATTGAAATAATCGTGTTGTCTCTAATGGTCTATCAGCCGAAAATTGCACATCTGCTAAACGTGACCATAATCCTCTCGGGACAATTTTTCTAGACCACATCTGCAATTCTAATGAAGCAAATGGAACTACAGATAAAAATACAGGTAATACACAAACACACAGCAAGGGAATAAGCCACAACCATGTTCCAGTACCTAAAATAAATGGGATAGATAAAAACATCGCGCCCCAAGCATTTCTAGAATCAGTCAAAATCAACGCAATCGCAATTAATAACACTAATAAGAAAGACAAACTCCGCTTTGAATAATTTGAAGATCTCTGCAATAAAAAAGCTAATGCAAGCGGCCAAACTAAAGCCAACCAAGAACCTGCGATATTTGCATAATTAAAAAGTCCAGACAAACGACCTGAGGGTTGACCACCTGGTGCAATAAACCAAATAATCAAACCATTCCAAATTTCCCAAGGGCCTTTTAATCCAAACCAAATCTGTCCTATTCCAGTAAAAATAACTGGTAATGTCCCTAATAACAATAGAAAAGCACTCCGTTTTCTCGAATGAGAAGTAATTAGATAGGGTTGAAATCCCCAAAAACACCAAAAGAATGGGATCCAATTAGCTAAGCCAACCCAAGCAAGCCAACCAGAATAAGCTCCAAAAGATCCCATTATCATCAACACTGAAATAAATATCCATCCCCAATTCCATTTATCTTTCAAAAAAGAATTTAATCTTTTATAATTTCCTAAATATAAAGATATGAGAAGAAATAAGGCCGATAAGAATACACTAGATGCTAAAAATAATAAACCTATTTGGAAACAAATCCAACCAAATAATGTTGTCTTTATAGGCCTAACCTCAGTAAACCAAGAAAAAAAGCTCATGCAAAAATAGCGGTGCGGCCTTCATAAACCATAACTTGTCTACGTAAATGCAATCTCAAAGCCCTAGCCAAAGCAAGGCGCTCTGTATCTCTACCCTTTCTAATTAAATCATTCACTTCATCGCGATGAGTTACATGCGCAATTGTCTGCTCTATAATTGGACCATCATCTAAATCTTTCGTTACATAATGAGCAGTTGCACCAATTAACTTAACACCCCTATCCCAAGCTCTATGGTATGGCTTAGCTCCTTTAAAAGCTGGTAAAAAAGAATGGTGAATATTAATTATATTGGGAAAGGAATCTAAAAAATTGCTGCTCAGTATCTGCATATACTTGGCTAAGACAATCAAATCTATATTATATTCTGATAATGTATCTAAAATAACTTGTTCTGAAATAGATTTATCTAGTTTATTTACAGGTATAAACTTATAGTCAACATTATATTGTTTACATGATTTTTGTAAATGATTATGATTTGATATAACTAAAGGGACATTCATTTTCAACTCTTGAGTATTTGATCGCCACAATAAATCTAATAAACAATGACTCTGCTTACTGACAAAAATCGCAACTCGTGGTAACTCATCTGAAAAATGCAACTCAGCCTTTCCTTCCAAAGAATTAGCCAAAGCAACAATTGCAACCTGAATAGCTTGTCTAGATAATTTAAATCCATTGAGATCCCATTCCAATCTACTCAAAAATAATCCCGCTCCTTCATCAGTATGATGATCTGCATGACGTATATTGCCATTATTGTTAGATATCCAAGTGGACAACTCACTAACCAAACCAGGACGATCAGGGCAAATGAGCTGCAAAATAACAGTTGTCTGAAGAGCGTTAGACATATCAAAGCATTATCTATTTATCAAATCTAATCTAAGTAAAATCGCCAACTTTTAAGAGAAATTAAAAACATGAATAAAAAAGAAATTGCTATAATTGGCGGAGGAATCATTGGAAGCACAACTGCTTTTTACTTGGCAAAGCTCGGTCACAATATAACTATTATTGATCCTGAACTAGATAGGCAAGAAAAAGATCTGAAATATAGAACAGGAACAAAAGCATCACTAGGCATCATAATGGGCAACACATTTCGGAGGTCATCAGGCAGGAGTTGGAGGCTTAGGCAACGGAGCATGGAGCTGTGGCCAAAATGGCTTGAGCAATTATCTATTCCAAATATTCCATTAAAAATAGAGACACCATTGATTCAAATAGCTAGTAATGCGAAAGAAATGAAAAGGATGTATTCACTAATAAATGAAAGAAAAGAATTAGGGTTAGAAGCCTTAAAAAATAATCAAACTAATCAAAAAAGTCGCAACTGGCCTGAGAGTATATATGGTGGATTAATTTCTAACCAAGATGGTCGTATAAATCCAACTACTCTAATGAAATGTTTGATAGTTATGTTAAAAAAGTTAAACGTAGAGAAAATAAATAAAAAAGTAGGTTCTCTAAACTATTCATTACAAAATAATCAAAAAAAATGGATACTAAAATTAGATGATAACAACAAAGTTACTAAAGATTTTGTGATCCTATGTTCAGGTTTACATAGTGAGTTCTTATTAGAATCAATCAATAAGAAGCTCCCGATGGAAAGTGTTCTTGGACAAGCAATCAAATTAGTTTTAAAAGAAGATTATAAAAATTGGGACGATTGGCCAGCGGTACTATCTTGTCATGGATTTAACTTAATACCTCAAAATAAAAATGAAATTATTTTAGGTGCAACATTGGAGCCAGGCAGAAAACCTAATGAAATGGATTTAAAAAAAATGAAAACTTTAAATGGTTTTTCACCTCAATGGCTAGATAGCGCATCTGTAGAAGATTATTGGTATGGAATAAGAATCAAACCTGCTAACCAGGCTGCACCATTATTAGAAGAAGTACAACCAGGGTTAATTCTCAACACCGCGCATTATCGAAATGGATTTCTTTTAGCTCCAGCTTGCGCTGAATGGGTAGGAAATCGAATTTAATAATAGTTATTTAGATTCAGTAAACTCTGCGTCTATCACATCATCATTACCTTCGGTTGAAGTATTAGCAGCGTCAGGAGTTGTTCCTCCTGCTGCTTGAGCAGCAGCATTAGCCTGTTGATACACAGATGCGCCTAAAGAATACAACTCCTTCTGCAGATCTTCTACAAGATTTTTCATTGCCTCGTAATCTTCTTTTTCAGTTGCCTCTTTTAACTTAATACGCATATCTTCAACTTTAGTTTTTGCATCACTATCTACTTTGTCTCCTAATTCTGCAAGCTGTTTCTCAGTTTGATATACAAGAGTTTCTGCTTGATTTTTAATATCAATCCTGTCTCGTTTTTCCTTATCAGCAGAAGCATTGCTTTCTGCATCCTTAACCATTTTTTCAACTTCATTATCAGAAAGCGTAGATGCACCAGTGATGGAAATACTTTGCTCTTTACCACTACCTTTATCTTTTGCAGTAACACTCAATATTCCATTAGCATCAATATCAAAAGTGACCTCAATCTGAGGAACACCTCTAGGAGATGGAGGTATACCATCTAATCTAAAAGTTCCAAGACTTTTATTGTCTGAAGCCATTTCCCGTTCACCTTGTAAAACATGAATCTCGACATTTGTCTGACCATCTACTGCAGTCGAGTAAGTCTCAGTCTTTTTAGTAGGGACAGTTGTATTTCTTGTAATCATTTTTGTCATTACACCACCTAAAGTTTCAACTCCTAGTGAAAGTGGAGTGACATCAAGAAGAAGAATATCTTTAACTTCTCCTGCTAATACACCACCTTGAATCGCTGCACCAACAGCCACAACCTCATCAGGGTTAACTGTCTGGTTAGGATCCTTCCCTGTAACTCGTTTCACTAATTCTTTTACAGCTGGCATTCTTGTAGAGCCACCAACCATCACAATTTCATCAATTTCACCAGTAGATAATTTGGCATCTTTCAAAGCTTGTTCTACTGGAACCCTGCAGCGATCAATTAACTTAGATGCTAATTCTTCAAATTTGGCCCTTGTAAGAGTTAAATCTAAATGTTTTGGTCCCTCTGGAGTTGCTGTTATAAAGGGTAAATTAATCTCACTTTGTGTGGCATTAGATAATTCAATCTTTGCCTTTTCTGCAGCTTCTGTAAGACGTTGGAGGGCTTGTTTATCCTGGCGTAGTTCAATGCCTTCATTAGCTTTAAAAGTAGCAGCTAAATGATCAACTATTACTTTGTCAAAATCATCTCCTCCAAGATGTGTGTCACCAGAAGTTGATAAAACCTCAAAGACTCCGTCTCCAACCTCTAAAACAGAAACATCAAAAGTACCACCACCTAAGTCAAAAACTAATATTCGCTCATTACTTTTTTTATCTAAGCCATAAGCCAAAGCTGCAGCAGTTGGTTCATTGATAATTCTAAGAACTTCTAAACCGGCTATCTTCCCAGCATCTTTTGTGGCCTGTCTTTGTGAATCATTAAAATAAGCAGGAACAGTTATAACTGCTTGAGTAATATTCTCACCCAAATATTTACCGGCATCTTCTGAAAGCTTGCGCAAAACTTGAGCTGCAACCTCTTCTGGAGAGAATTGCTTATCTAAAACAGGACATTTTAGTTTTACACTAGATCCTGATTTCTCAACTCCATAACTAACTTCTTTGGACTCCTCATTGACTTCATCTACACGTCTTCCTACAAAACGTTTTGCAGAATAAAAAGTATTTTCTGGATTCATTACTGCTTGACGCTTAGCAATCTGACCAACAAGCTGATCTTGATTTTTTGTATAAGCAACGACTGAAGGAGTTGTACGAAAACCCTCTGCATTTGCAATCACTGTAGGCTTTCCTCCTTCCATCACTGCCACACAGCTATTAGTTGTACCAAGATCAATCCCTACAACCTTCCCCATGGATTACTGCTCCTTAGAATTAATGTCTTTATTAATAGGTTCATCCTCGGCAGTGAGTGCACTTAGAGGCGAGGTGTGGTTCCCGAACAGCAATCTAAGTACTATATAAAAATGATTGAGATCGCAAAAGAATCAATTAATGGAAAAACAGGTCTAATAGGGCTTCTTGGGTCGCCGGTAAATCACTCTTTATCGCCTGTAATTCATAACGCAGCGTTAACAGCTCTTAACCTGAACTGGAGATACTTAGCTTTTCCCTGCAATGCAGATGATCTGGAATTAGCACTTAAAGGACTACGAAGAATTAACTGCAAAGGATTAAATATCACAATTCCTCATAAAAATAATGCTCTAAAACTTTGCGATAAAATAGATCAACTTGCTCAAGAAATTGGCGCAGTTAATACATTAATTCCAGGAATAAATAATAGTTGGGATGGCACAAATACTGATGTAAAAGGATTTTTAGCACCATTAAAAGAATATCAAAAATTAACAGGTAAAGCAGCTGTTATCATTGGTTCTGGAGGAAGTGCTAAAGCAGTAGTTCATGCTTTAAATTTATTAAATATATCAGAAATAACTATTATAACTCGTAAAAAAAATTCCTTAGAAGAGTTTTTAAAAAATATAAATAATGTGAATAATCTATCATGTAATTTTCATGGTTTAATAGCAGATAATTCTTCTATAAGAGACCACATTAATCATGCTGATTTAATAGTAAATACTACACCAGTGGGAATGAATGGTAGATCTGATAGTAATAATAATACAATTCCACTGGGTACAAAAAACTGGGAAAGTTTGACTCCCAACACCATTCTATATGACTTGATCTATACTCCAAAACCAACCGAATGGTTACAATTAGGAGTAAAATATAAATGCCATATCATTGACGGACTTGAAATGCTCATTCAACAAGGGGCTGCATCACTCAGCTTGTGGAGTGGAATCAAAGAAATACCTATAAAGATAATGAGAAAAGCAGCCGAAAACAGCCTTAATAGCAAGCAAGTTAAATGATAATTCCATTATGGCAAAGAATGATTAGCGTATTTCTTTATATGCTCCCATGGGCAGATGCAATTAAATATGGAAACGATATCTTTACTAATTTTCCAATCTCACAATTACTTATTTACCCTGCTTTACCAGTATTAATAATCGAGCAAGCTTTACCTATAGGTAACTTATTAATATTTTTACTTTTATTTTTAGGAGTAGCAAGAAACGAAAAGATTTCTTATTTCCTAAGATTAAACTGCATGCAATCAATTCTAATGACTTTGATTTTAATCATCTTCAATTATCTAATGATTTTATTTGTTCAACTAACTAACAGCACTTATTTGTTGGAAATTCTAAAAGAGCTAGTTTTTATTGGGACTTTAACAACAGTCATTTTTACAAGTACCCAATGCCTACGAGGACTAGAGGCAAATCTACCTGGAATCAGTGATGCAGCAAAAATGCAAATTTGAAGAAAAAACCATCAAGGTATAAAATGAGGAGTCCGTCGCTCAATCAGCTGAGCCTACAGTCCCAGTCGGATCAATTATCATGACAAACCCAACTTATTACGAAACTATGTACATCCTTCGTCCGGACATTCCGGAGGATGAAGTAGATGGCCATTTAAAAAAATATAGTGAACTACTTGAAAAAGCAAATGTGAAAATTATTGATAATCAAATGAGAGGTAAACGAAGACTTGCATATACAATTGGTAAGAATAGAGAAGGGATTTACGTCCAGCTTAGCCACATAGGAGATGGGAAACACGTAGAAATTCTTGAAAAAGCAATGAGGCTAAGTGAAGATGTTATTAGATACTTAACTGTTAAACAATATGGTCCAATTCCAACAAAAAGAAGTACAAAAACTGCGGAAAAAGAAGATGATAAATCAAATGAAAATGAAGATGCTAAAGATAAAGTAATAAAGAAAGATGAGAATAAGGAAGAAAAGAAAGTCGAGAGTAAGGAAGAAAAGAAAGTCGAGAGTAAGGAAGAAAAGAAAGAGGAAAGCAATGCTAATCCTACTGATTCAAATGAAAGTAAAACTTCAGAATAAATCAATTCCTTTTACTTTGTTCTTCTCACTGATGCCCACAATCGATTCGCAAGGCCCCAAACATAAATAAACCCCTCAGCTGAAGTATGGTCAAATTGATCTTGAGAACCATAAGTAGAAATATCAGATAAATATAAACTATTAGAGGAAGATTTACGTCCTATAATAGTTGCATTTCCTTTATACAATTTCACTTTAACAGTGCCATTTACATCAATCTGAGTAGCGTTTATAAAAGCATCTAAAGCACTCTTAAGAGGACTAAACCAGAAGCCTTGATAAACCAAATCAGCCCATTGCCTTTCCAATTGAACCTTAGTACGTAAAACATCAGCTGATAATGTAATACTCTCAATTTCTTGATGACATTTAATTAATAAAGACAATCCTGGGGTTTCATAAATTTCTCTACTTTTTATTCCAACAACTCGATTCTCAATCATATCTATACGACCAAATCCATGTAATCCTGCTAAAGAATTTGCCTTACGAATTATGCTCACAGGGTCTAAATCAACTCCATTAATTGAAACTGGACAGCCTGACTGAAAGGAAATTTCTATAATTTCAGGTGTATCTGGAGCGTTCTCAATCGATGAAGTTATTTGAAAAACATCTTCATTAGGAGCTAAAAATGGATCCTCTAAAGAACCAGCTTCTATACTTCTGCCTAAAAGATTTAAATCAATAGAATATGGAGATTTTTTGCTGACTGGTGCCGGAATTCCAAAGTTCTCTCCATAAGTAATTAACTCCTCTCGACTCATCGACCAATTCCTAGCAGGAGTTAATATTTTTAATTCAGGGGAAAGTGATGCAATAGCTAAATCAAAACGAACTTGATCATTACCTTTTGCTGTACAACCATGAGCAACAGCACCTGCATTCTTTTTTAGCGCTATATCAACTAACCTACTGGCAATAAGAGGTCGCGCCAAAGCAGTAGACAATGGATACTGTCCTTCATATAGAGCATTTGCTTTAATGGCTGGAAATGCAAAATCTTTAATAAAAGGCTCTATTAAATCTTCTATTAAAGATTCACTTGCCCCTGCTAATAAAGCTTTTTCACGAATAGGCCCTAATTCTTCACCTTGTCCTAGATCTGCAGCAAATGCTATCACTTCATCAACTTGATATTCATTTTTTAAATAAGGTATACAGGCACTAGTGTCTACTCCACCAGAATATGCAAGTACAACTTTACGAAAATTACCCATTAAATAAAACTCCTTTGAACTAAACCTGGGTTTGGCGAGCAGTAAATGCTAAATAAAAAACCAAAATGATAGATGGTCCGAAAAGCATCCCCAAAACTATAAACGGTCTAATAAGAAAAGGTTGAGGGTGTTGAATACCCCAAAAACGAAGAAACAAGCTAGCCACTAAAGAAAGAAGCGAAGAAGCAGCAAATAAAGAAAACTTATTTCCCAAAACAACAAAACAAGCTCATAATGCATTATCTTATTAAATTGGAGAAAAAAAAATTAATGAGCTCTCTCGATACAATCAACCCTGCTCTTACACGTTATAGCAGAGACGAAGCAGCACCTGTATTGCCACTCCGTGAAGAACCAGACCTGTTAAGTTGGCTTGAAAGCAGTGGCAGACTCATTGCAGATGAATCATCCGCACTCCAAGAAGTAAGTACTGTAGAAGAAGAAGAACTATCAGCCCTTATGGGAGAAAAAGAAGATTATAAAGCCGAAGAAGAAGAAGTTTCTGAAGATGATTGGGAAGATTAATTAATATTTAAGCAAGAATTATTAAACCTATATCAGAACCAGTTCCTTACATTGAAATTCAAGAAATACATTATTAAAATACCAAAACTGAACTTTATCGATAATAATATTTATGGGAGTTATTTTTTAATTGGAATAATATTTTTAACCAGTCTATCTATTGACATACTAATAAAGGAATCATTACTTTTTATCCCATTATTATCCAGCGTAATTATCTCATCAGGAGTAACACAATGGGCAATACCAAAACTTAAAAAAAATAAATTATGTCAAATAATCAGAGAAGAGGGGCCAAAAAAACATTGGCAAAAAAGTGGAACACCAAGTATTGGAGGACTTATAATAATTCCAATTGGATTAATAATTAGCAATTTAGCTACATTGAATAGTATATACAAAAAAGAATTATTAACGCTAACTATTTTGATATTATCATTTATGTTTATAGGCTTTTTAGATGATTTGCAAAGCATTTCCTTAAAGAGAAATAAAGGTTTAAGCCCTATGGAAAAAATCTATCTTCAAAGTATTGCAAGTATAATCTTCTTAATTTTTATACATTCACAAAAATTTGTTAATTCAAGCATATCTATGCTTGGTGACTATTCTATTAATTTTGGAATTATTTTTTGGCCGTTAGCCTTATTAACAATCCTTGCAGAAAGTAATTCTTCAAACTTAGCAGATGGCCTGGACGGTTTAGCTAGTGGATGTGGAGCAATATTACTAACTGGGCTAGCAATTGAATTAACTATGAGAGGAAATATTGAAAACTATGATCTAGCCATATTTTGCATCTCTATGGCAGGAGCATGGCTAGGTTTTTTAATTCACAATAAAAAACCAGCGAAAATCTTTATGGGTGATACAGGCTCACTAGCCATGGGGGCTACATTTGCTGGTGTTGCATTACTGTCAAATAGTCTTTGGACATTATTTGTCATGGGAGGAGTATTCTTAGCAGAGTCTCTATCAGTCATCTTTCAGGTAAGTATTTTCAAAGTAACAAAAAAAATCAACGGAAAAGGTTACAGAATTCTTCGTATGTCACCTCTTCATCATCATTTTGAACAAATAGGTATTAAAGAAATTGTAATCGTTCAAAGCTTTTGGTTATTTAGTATTTGCTTTATATTTATTGGAATCATGCTACGTTCAAATATTTAAAAAGTCATGAGCTACTTCACTTGGAAAGAAACTGGCCTCACACAAGACTGTGACTCTTTAGAAGCTATGGCATATAGATTTGAAGAATCAGCAAAATTAATGAGAAAGATGTCAAACAAAGGTTTTACTCTTCAAAGAAAAAATAATAAACAATTAATTACTCACAAAAATCCTAATATTTTTAATGAATGGGGATTTATTAATGAAGAGCCACCATTTCGTCAACTTGCTTTCATGCCTGACAATGGTATTACTTTTGCTAATGATTGATAAGTACTGTTTTTGAATTGATTGCTCATTAAAGAAAGATATTTATTTACATGAGAATTCCAGCTAAAAGAGCTGTTTATTCCAGCCAAACCATTATCACTCCATTGCTTCCACATGAATTCGTTAGAACCTACTTCTTCCAAAGTCTTTTGTAATAGATCTAAGTCTGTAGAATCAACCAACACACCATTAGAACAATGAGATAAAATCTCACTGGGTCCACCATCATCTGTTGCAATCACAGGTAAGCCACATGCTGCAGCTTCTAACAAAGTTAAGCCAAATGGCTCAGTCAAAGCAGGGTTAACAAAAAACCCTTTCTTTTTAGCTGCCCATTGATAAATGGAAGCAATTTGGTCACGACGATGATATTTAGGATAAGCAACTTTTCCATATAATTCATACTTATCTACTAATTCAAAAATCTGCTGAAAAACCTCTTTCTGAGATTTATCTAAAGATCGCATGTCAGTTCGAGTTCCAAGTATCAAAACGAGATTATGTCTTTTCCTTAAAATGCTAGAACGACCAAAGGCTTCTACTAAAGCAGGTATATTTTTTCTTCGAACAGCTCTAGATATGGTTAATAATGGAGGCAAATTGGGATTGCGCAAAAAGTTAGAAAATAAATTATCAATTTCAGAAAAATTCTTAGATTCTGATGGTTGATAAAAACGTTTTAAATCTACCCCTGGAGGAATAACCTTGGCTTGTCGAGAAACAAAATTCCTATAACGCCCATATTGATAAGTAGCTTCTTGGGAAGTACTAGTTACAACCAAATTAGCTTTATTTAAAGCTAATTCTTCTGCCTCAATACGCCTACTAATTGAATAATTATTTTCAATTTGCATATGATCCATTCCTGATTCAAGCAAACGACGCTTTTTTTCTCTTCCTAATGAATGGCCTGTAAATACAAATGGAATACCTAAACGAGTACTAACCAAAGCGCCAACATAACCTGCATCAGCATAATGAGCATGTATCCAATCTGGCTTAGATTTACTCTGATTCAATTGATCTACCAATTCATCCACTAATTGATCTAAGTATGGCCATAACAACTCCTTACGAAGGTATCTCTTAGGACCAAAAGGAATCCTAAGAATATTTGCACCAGGAACAATTCGCTCACGTTTCTGAGAGTAATCCAAAGATATTCTTCTATCAAATATCTGACGAGTGACTAGATCTACTTGTTGAACTTCCTTGGACGCAGCTAATTGCTTTATAAGTTCTAAAACATATAAAGTTTGACCACCAGTATCAGCATCTCTTCCTAATTCAAGATTATTTGAACGGATTAAACCATGCAAATGAAGATGGAGAAGCTTTAAACTCATTTACTCCTCCTTTGTTTGAATAAGTGGATACTTAGTATATTTTTGGATAAAAAAACCTAAAGAAAGAATAATGATTTAAGCATAGAAAATGAAATTATTGATGAAATAGATTGCAATGACTGTAATCTATATCAATATAAATTAAAAAAAAGACCTCAAACTATCAAGAAGTACTAAGAAAAAATTTTAAATATAGATTAATTTTTAACTTTTCTCTTTACGTGATGTTTATCTAAAACTTTTTTCAAATAACGTCCTGTATAACTAGCTGAATGCATTGCAACATCCTCAGGAGTACCACAAACTAAAACTTCTCCACCACGATCACCACCATCAGGGCCTAAATCAATAATCCAATCAGAGCATCGAATCACATCTAAATTATGTTCAATAACAATAATGGAATTTCCTTTATCAACCAATCGTTGAAGAACATCCATCAATTTATGTACATCAGAAAAGCTTAAGCCTGTAGTAGGTTCATCAATTAAATATAAAGTTTTACCGGTAGCTCGACGAGAAAGTTCTGTAGCAAGTTTGACCCTTTGAGCCTCGCCTCCTGAAAGTGTTGGTGCAGGCTGGCCTAATTTAATATATCCAAGACCAACATCTACTAAGGTTCGTAACCTATCAGCAGCTTGAGGTATTGCAGAGAAAACTTCTACTGATTGCTCTACAGTCATTTCTAGAACATCAGCAATTGTATAACCTTTGTATTTAACTTGTAGAGTTTCTCGATTAAATCTTGCACCTTTACAAACATCACATTGAACATATACATCGGGTAAAAAATTCATCTCAATAACATTTACACCTTGGCCTTTACAGGCCTCACATCGACCACCTTTTACATTAAAACTAAACTGACCTACTTGATAGCCTCTTGCCTTAGCCTCAATAGAAGCAGCAAATATTTGTCTTATTGGGTCAAAAGCACCGGTATAGGTTGCAGGGTTAGAGCGAGGAGTTCTCCCTATAGGTGATTGATCAATAACAATTACTTTGTCAATAGATTTAATCCCTCTCAATTCCTCTAAACCCTTAGGAAAAGGAACTTTTAATCCAAGTTGATTATTAATAGCAGGGTGTAATAATTCATTCACTAAAGTGCTTTTACCACTGCCACTAACACCAGTAACAGAAACTAATCGGCCTAATGGAAACTCAACAGAAAGATTCTTTAAATTATTACGCTTACAACCAATCAAACGCAAGTTACGGCTAACACCTTTTCTTCTTTCAATAGGAGTAGGTATAGAAGATCTACCGCTTAAATATTGCCCTGTAAGTGACTCTTTGCTAGATAATAATTCATCTATAGATCCTTCCGCGATAATCTTTCCACCATGAATACCAGCACCTGGTCCAATATCTACTAAATAATCTGCAGCACGTATTGTATCTTCGTCATGTTCTACAACTATTAAAGTATTTCCAAGATCTCTAAGTCTTTGTAAGGTAGCAAGTAAAAGATCATTATCTCTCTGATGCAAACCTATACTAGGTTCATCTAAAACATAAAGTACACCTGTTAAACCAGCACCAATTTGTGTTGCCAACCTTATACGCTGAGCCTCACCTCCAGATAAAGTCATAGCTGGTCTATCTAAGCTTAAATAATCAAGACCAACATCTAGAAGAAACTTTAAACGTAAACGAATCTCTTTTAAGACCAATTCTCCTATTTGTATTTGTCTAGAAGAAAGTAAAGGTTTAGAGTTCTTTGATTTCCCTGTTCCCATCAATTCTTCGATGCATGAAAGTGTTTCTTTGACACTAATCTCAGTTAAATCAGATATAGAGTAAGGTCCTACTTTGACTGCTAAAGCTTCTGGTCTTAATCTTTTTCCAGAACAAGTAGAGCATGGTACTAATTCCAAATATTTTTCAAGTTTTTGACGAACAGACTCTCCATTTGCATCACGTAACTGTCTTTCTAAAATAGGTAATATACCTTCAAATTTTCTCTTATAACCATCTTGAGTCTTGTAACGACTATCAGATTGAATTAGAATTGCCTTTTCACTTCCATTAAGTAATATATTTTGCTGTTCTTCCGTTAATTCTTTCCAAGGTGTTTTGATTTCAAAGCCATATTCTTCACCTACAGAAAATAATAAGGAAAAATAATATGAATTTTCTTTTTCACTCCAAGGAGCAACTGCTGCATACACAGGTAAAGATGGATCTGGAATTACTGTTACAGCAGTAAATTTCTTTAAATGGCCTAAGCCATGGCAATCAGGACAAGCTCCATAGGGACTATTGAATGAAAACAATCTTGGCGATAATTCTTCAATAACAGCACCATGAACTGGACAAGCAAAATTCTCAGAAAACAACCTTTCACGTTCAATTCCATCAGGTAAATCTTCATCTTTTTTGGGTACAACTTCAACAATTGCCAATCCATCTCCACGTTTTAAAGCAGTTTGCAAAGAATCAGTGAGACGTTCTTGAATACCATCTCTTGCAATTAATCGATCTACGACAACATCAATCGTATGTGTATGGTTTTTATCAAGTTCAATATTGTCAGATAACTCTCTGACTTCCTTATTAATTCTTACTCGTGCAAATCCTTCAGCAGCTAAGCCTGATAACAATTTAGCGTGTGTTCCTTTTTTACCACGAACCACGGATGCAAGTAATTGATATCTTGTGCCTTCAGGAAGAGTCACAATCTGATCAACCATTTCATCTATTGTCTGAGGCCTTATTCGACGATTACATTCAGGGCAATGTGGTTCTCCTGCTCGTCCATATAAAAGTCGTAAATAATCTTTAATCTCAGTAACTGTTCCTACAGTAGACCGAGGGTTATGACTAGTAGATTTTTGGTCAATAGAAATTGCTGGAGAAAGCCCCTCTATTGCATCAACATCAGGCTTATCTACTTGACCAAGAAACTGTCTTGCATAAGCTGAAAGACTTTCAACATAACGTCGCTGGCCTTCAGCAAAAATAGTATCGAAAGCTAATGAACTTTTCCCACTTCCACTAACCCCAGTAAAAACAATGAACTTATTTCTAGGAATAGTTAGATCAACGTTTTTAAGATTATGTTGCCGAGCACCACGAATTTTAATTAGATCCTCAAAAGAGTCAGATATTAAGGATTTCGAATTAGCTTTACCCACAGAGGGCCTCATGTTCGAAGTATTCAATCATATGATCCTATAAAATTTAATGCTAGTTATGCGGCTTTGTTATCCAACAAACTTGCAGCATATACACTTGCCTCAGTAAAATTCCCTCCAGCTAATGTAGCCAGTGCAGCTTGACGATCTCCAAACTCCTTTAATAAAAGGACTTTCGAATTGGTTGTTCCATTATTAATAGATTTTGAAACAGAAAAATGATGATCCGCTAAAGCAGCAACAAGAGGTTGATGTGTAATACAAAAGATCTGTTTATTAAGAGATAAATCCTTTAACAACTTTGCAATTGCTGTACTAATTCTCCCACTCACTCCTGAATCAATTTCATCAAAAAGCAAAGTAGTAGAAGGGCTTATGTCAGAAAATACAGTTGCCAAGGCAAGTGAAAATCTTGAAAGCTCTCCTCCAGATGCTATTTGAGATAAAGGGGCTAAAGGTTGCCCTGGGTTTGAGGAAAACATAAATTCAATACGGTCAACACCTATTTGAGATGGAAGTATATTGGAAAAATCAATTTTAAAAATTATATTTTCTAAGCCTAATGGATACAAATGCTGAACAAGACTCTCTTCTAATTGTTGAGCATATCTTTTTCGTAGAATAGTAAGCTCTAAAGTGGATTGATTAAATTTTAATCTAAGACTCTTCTCCTGACTTTCTAAAAGATTTAAACTATCATTATAGTCCTGAATATTTAATACTGCTTTAGACTTCTGTTTCTTTAAAAATAGTCCAGAAAAATCAAGCTGATATCTTTTTTTCAAATTATTGATATCTGATAATCTTGATTGAATATTTTCTAATTCATTACTTTCATTATCTAATTGATACTTATAATCACTTAGAGATGATAGAAACTCTTCTAACTTATAATTAGATTCTACTAAAGTTTCAAAATTTTTTATTAAAGAAGAATCTAATTTTAATAAAGATTTCATCTCTTGAATGCAAACAGAAAAGTGATCTAAAGCTGTTGGCAAATCTTGATTATTTTCATTTAATCTACTAAACAATAGCCCTAAAGATTCATGTATCTTAACACTGTGAAGAATTCTGTCTTGTTCCTTTTTTAAAGTATTTTCCTCATCAGGATCTTCAATTTGAAGTGAGTCTAAATCTTCTAAAAATGTTTTAGCAATTAAAAATCTAGAATCAAAACTTTCTTTTTCTTTCTTTAAATCTATAAGCTTTGATTCTGCTAATTTCCAACTATTCCAATTTTCCTTCACACTCAACTTGGCTTTTTTAATAACATCAGAACCAAGGCGATCAAGCATTCTTAATTGTTCTAAAGATGATGTTAATAAGTGAAATTTACCTTGCTCTGTTAAATCAATCAAAGAGGGCCTTAATGAAAGCAATTGCTTCCGATTAATAATTTCTCCATTTAATCTAATGCGGCTTGATAAACGGTCATCTTTTATTTTCCAATCTCTTGAAATAAAAAGTTCAGACTCAAAGTGATCAAAAGAATTTTCTTTAAGCCAATTCTCTACATTTGAATCAATTGAAAAACAAGCCTCTATCAAACATTCTTTAGATCCAGCCCGCATAAGGCGAGAAGAAGGAACACTTGATCCTCCCAGCAAAGAATCAATAGCTAATAAAAAAACAGACTTACCAGCTCCAGTTTCTCCAGTAAATACAGAAAACCCTTTTTCAAAACGAAGGTCTAAGCTTTCCATAAGAGCAATATTATTGAGCCGCAGTCCTAGAAGCACATCATTAAAGTAACCTATATAAAAGCTACCTAATCCTTTATCAAATTAGAAGGGTTAATCAAGTCAGCATCAACAAATGAAAGAAGAACTAAGTGATTTCATAGAAGCAGCTGGCTTACAGTCTTACGATCCGAATGAAATAAAAAATATATACAAGCAAAATCCAGGTCGACTAATAAAAAGACTTTGGCAAACATTAATACCAATAGCTCTATTTTTTATAGCTATTGGTATTGAAAAAATAATTGGACGTTTCAAAGATGAAAAAAAGACACGAGAAAGAGCAAAAGAATTTACTAATCTTTTAGTGAAATTAGGGCCAGCTTTTATAAAGGCTGGGCAGGCATTATCAACCAGACCAGATGTTGTACCTCAATTGGTTCTTGAAGAGCTATCTCAATTACAAGATCAGCTGCCTGGGTTCGATAGTGAATTAGCGTTGAAATGTATAAAAGAAGATTTAGGAAAAACTCATGAAGAAATCTATAAGTACTTCGAAGAAGAGCCAATCTCAGCAGCATCTCTGGGGCAAGTACATCAAGCTATATTGCATACCGGAGAAAAAGTGGCTGTGAAAATTCAAAGACCAGGCTTAAGAGAACAAATAACTCTTGATTTATACATAGTACGGAATATTGCAATATGGTCTAAAAAGTATGTCTGGTTTATTAAAAGTGATCTAGTAGGGCTTATCGATGAACTTGGTAGAAGAGTGTTTGAAGAAATGGATTATATAAATGAAGCTAATAATGCAGAAAAGTTTGCCAATTTACATAAACACAATAAAAACATAACAGTACCAAAAATTTATAAAGCTTTTACTAGCAAAAGAATATTAACTATGGAGTGGATTGAAGGAGTTAAATTAACTAAACTTGAAAATATTAATAAATTGGGAATAGATCCAAATAAAATGATAGAAATAGGCGTGAACTGTAGCCTTCAACAACTATTAGAACATGGATTTTTTCATGCAGATCCTCATCCAGGAAACATACTAGCGTTAGAAGATGGAAGATTATGTTATTTGGATTTTGGAATGATGAGTGAAGTTTCTGATGAAGCCAGAACTGGGTTAATACAAGCAGTTGTTCATTTGGTAAATAGAAATTTTAAAAAATTATCTGAAGATTTTGTAGAATTAGGATTTTTAAAAGAAAATATAAACTTAGAACCAATTGTTCCAGCCTTTGAAAAAGTATTTGAATCAACCTTAGATAAAGGAGTAAGCACTATGGACTTTAAAAGTGTGACTGATGACATGTCTGGTCTCATGTATAGATTTCCATTTCAATTACCACCTTATTACGCATTAATAATTAGATCATTAATAACACTAGAAGGAATAGCATTAAGTGTAGATCCAGAATTTAAGATATTAGGAGTAGCGTATCCATATTTTGCAAGGCGGTTAATGGAAGATCCTGATCCAAAACTAAGAAAAAGCCTAAAAGAAATGCTTTTTGATGAAAATATATTTAAATGGAATAGACTTGAAGACTTGATTAGAAGCGCTACAAAACAATCAGAAATAGATATTGAAAAATTAATTGATCAAGTTTTAGATTTTTTATTTTCAGAACATGGTGGCATCCTAAGAGAAGAATTAATTGACTCAATAGCAGAAAGATTTGATTTAATTAATTTATATGCAATAAAAAATATCAACAAACTATTACCAAAAAACCTACAATCAAATGATATTATTTATAATGACGATATTAATAATATGAATGAATTAGAACCTATAAAAAAACTGATTCATATCATTCAAAATTTACCAGGAATTAATTCATATTTAATTTTTAAAAAAATTAATAGATTATTAAAAGAGCCCTATGCAAGAATAATGAGTATTAAAATTGCGAAAAAGGTAACAAATAAAAGTGTTGCTAGAATAATCAAGCTTGCCGCAGGAGATGAGCAATAAATGAAATTAAAAAATTATCTTATAGCAGGAACCTTTGTTTTATTTTCTTTAGTCCCAACAAAAGTATATTCTGCTGAAAAGATCAACTTGTATGTAAATATACTAAGTCGAAGTGTTAGCATTAAAGAATTGGAAGAATTTAGTAAAACTGGCAAAGAAACAAGAATCTTAAAAAAAGTACTTAAAGATGAAGACAAAGAAACATTAAAAAATCTACTTAAAAAAGAATATAAAACACCAATTAAATTAACGAGTAGATTACTATATAGTCAAATAGGAGAAGTAATACTGAAAAAAATATCAAAAATAATGTATCCAGATAAAATTCTCGATGAATCTACAAGTATATTTGCTTTAAAATCTGCAACTATCTTATCAATATCAAAAGAAAATGAATCTATTAATGTTCTTAGATTTTTAAAGGCATACCCTAGCGAAGTTATTGCAATAGATGTAATTGAGTTGAGTAGAGTCGTTAACAAAGTAGAATCGATGAATGAATTAGTCAAATTCTTTACTGACTCTCCATTGGAAAAACTAAAAAGCAAAAGCAATGCAACGAATCTCTAAATTATGGTAAAGCAAATGTTGAAAAAAATAAAAAATAAACTATCTCTAAAAAGTTCATATGAACAATGGCCAGGCTTAATCCAAGCTTATAAAAGATGGCTGCCTATTAGCAATAAGACACCAATAATAACTCTTCAAGAAGGAGCTACACCTTTAATAGAGTTAACTTATATAAGTAATATAATAGGAAGAAATATAAAATTATATGCAAAATATGACGGTCTAAATCCAACTGGTTCATTCAAAGACAGAGGTATGACAATGGCAATAAGTAAAGCAAAAGAAGAAGGTTGTAAAGCAGTGATTTGTGCAAGCACAGGTAATACTTCTGCATCTGCTGCTGCTTATGCAAAAAAAGGTAATATGAAATGCTTTGTATTAATTCCAGATGGATATGTTGCTCAAGGAAAACTAGCACAAGCATTAGTATACGGTGCAGAAGTATTAGCTATTAAAGGAAATTTTGATAAAGCATTAAATATTGTTCAAAAATTAGCAAATAACTTTCCAATAACTTTAGTAAACTCTGTAAATCCATATCGTTTACAAGGACAAAAAACTGCTGCTTTTGAAATTATAGATGCATTAGGAGAAGCTCCAGATTGGTTATCAATACCTATGGGAAATGCAGGAAACATTTCAGCCTATTGGATGGGCTTTAAAGAATATTTTAATGCTGGGATTAGTAAAAGATTACCTAGGATGATGGGATTCCAAGCAGAAGGATCAGCTCCATTAGTTTTAGGAAAAACAATAGAAAAACCTGAAACAATTGCAACGGCTATAAGAATAGGAAACCCTGTTAATAAAGAAAAAGCAAATATTGTAAAACAAGAATCTGATGGAGAATTTATAAGCGTAAGTGATGATGAAATAATTAAAGCTTATAAATTACTAGGCAAAGAAGAAGGTATTTTCTGTGAACCCGCAAGTGCTGCATCAATTGCTGGGATATTAAAAATAAAAGATAAGATACCTAAAAACACAACAATTGTCTGTGTTTTAACAGGAAACGGCTTAAAAGATCCAGATTGTGCAATAAAAAATAATGATGCCTTATTTAAATCTGGTATAGATCCAACACTAGAAAATGTAGCTAAAAATATGGGGTTTTGATAACAAAAAGACTGGACAATTAATTTTCTGCCTGAGGAATGAAAATCAAAACGAGAAAAATAACTGTGGAAAACAAAACAAAACAAAAATTTTTTTTCACAAAATAATCAGAAGCTGTGAATAGATAAAACAACTCCACAATTTACAAAAACTTATTAACAGTCGAAATTATCTTAAAGTCCGATTAAAACAAAGGGTTTAAGGCTTTTCCACAGATTCCTCAGGTACTACTACTACTGTATTATTTAATTTTTTAAGAAATTTAGAAGTATTCTAAAAATAGAAATAATTGATTTTAAAATAATGACAAAGAGGGCTTTCATTTCTATTCTGAGGCAGGTAGCTTGAATTGATGAAACTTGTTTGCTCACAATCTGAATTAAATTCAGCTATACAATTGGTTAGTAGAGCTGTAGCTACTAGACCAACTCATCCTGTATTAGCGAATATATTGCTAACAGCTGATGAAGGAACTGGGAAATTAAGTCTTACTGGTTTTGACCTGAATTTAGGAATTCAAACTTCATTAAATGCTTCAGTTGAAATAAGTGGTGCAATAACTTTACCAGCTAAACTTTTTGGTGAAATTATTTCAAAACTTTCCTCTGAATTTCCTATCACCCTTGTTAAAAATGAATCTACTGATCAAGTTGAATTAATAAGTAAAAGTGGAATTTATCAAGTTAGATCTATGGCTGCAGATGATTTCCCAGAATTACCAATTGTTCAAAATGAATCATTTTTGAAAGTTAATTCTAATTCTTTTGCATATGCATTAAAATCCACCTTATTTGCTAGTAGCTCTGATGAAGCAAAACAAATTTTAACAGGAGTTAATCTTTGTTTTGAAGGAACTTCTTTAAAGTCAGCAGCAACTGATGGACATAGATTAGCTGTTTTAAATCTTACTGAAGTTTTATCTACATCATCGAATAACTCAGAAAATCAGGAATCTATTGAAATTACTTTACCATCAAGATCATTAAGAGAAGTTGAACGTTTTCTTAGTACTTGTAATTCGAATACAGAAATTAGTTTTTTTTATGACCAAGGACAAGTTGTTTTTATATCTTCTGATCAAATAGTAACTACAAGAACATTAGATGGATCTTACCCTAATTATAAACAGCTTATTCCAGATACTTTTAAACATGAATTGATATTAGATAGAAAAATATTTATTTCCGCCTTAGATAGAATATCAGTTTTAGCTGAACAACATAATAACGTTATTAAAATAGCAACTAATAAAAAATTAAATATTTTAAATATTACTGCTGATGCTCAAGATTTAGGTAGTGGTTCTGAATCTATTCCAATAAAGTTTGATTCTGAAGATATTCAAATAGCTTTTAACTCAAGATATTTACTTGAAGGTTTGAAGGTTATTAATACTGATAATATCTCTTTAAAATTCAATGCTCCTACTACACCAGCTATTTTCACGCCTTCCGATGAAGATACAAGTTTTATTTATTTAGTGATGCCAGTACAAATACGTTCTTAAATTGTCTATTCCTACACAGTATCTTTTAAGTAATCTTTTACAGCAAAATGTTCGCTGTAACTATGGTATAGATCATGGTACTGGTGTTATAGCTTGGATGTATCCTCCTGTTCATAGATTATTAGGTTGGGCTAGTAGACCTTCTAAAATAAGTTTAAAAAGAAGTGTATGGCGGTTAGATCAAATTAAATCTATTAGACATGAAGAAGTTATAGTCAAAGGAGACCCTGCTGATTCTGATCAGGCAACAATTAATAGATTTCCGACTTTACTTGAGGCATCATTATTGAATAAAAATGGAGAAAAAATTGCTAATATAGCTGACTTGATTTTTGATACTAAAACTGGAAATATTTTATATTATTTAGTTTCCCGTACTAATCCTAAGATACCGGGAACTAGTAGATGGAGATTTGATTTAGATTGTATACTCGATCAAGAACCAGGATGTGTAACATCTTCTATTTATAATTTAGAAGATTTACCTCTTGTTAAAAGTAGTCTTAGGCAGGATTTTTTAAAACAAAGTAAAAAGATTAGGGAGAATTTTGTTGAAATATCTAATTTGGCAAATGAAAAATTAGAGGGTTGGTTAGATGAACCTTTAGTAGATAATTCACAGAGAACTATTACTGATGATTTTTCTGATTCAGATATTGATGATAATTATTTTGATCAAAAAGAATATAATAGAACTGATATATATAATGATAATGAAGAAGATCCATGGATTTAGATATGAATGAATTGGCATTTACTCGAATACTTGAAAACCCTGCTTTTTCAGTTGATTATGATGTTCTTAAGGCCTTAAAAAAAGAAGGTTTAAAATATCAGGATTATATTGAAATATGTAATCGATTAAAAAGAGGTCCTAATAGAACAGAGTTAGGAATGTTTGGTGTTATGTGGTCAGAACATTGTTGTTATAGGAATTCAAAACCCTTGTTATCCAATTTTCCAACAAAAGGTAAGAATATTCTTGTTGGTCCTGGTGAAAATGCTGGTGTTGTTGATTTAGGTCAAGGTCAAAGATTAGCTTTTAAAATAGAGAGTCATAATCATCCTTCTGCGATAGAACCTTTTCAAGGTGCTGCAACAGGAGTTGGTGGTATTTTGCGAGATATTTTTACCATGGGTGCAAGACCTATTGCCCTCTTGAATTCTCTTAGATTTGGTCCCTTAGATAAGGACAAAAATATTGGATTATTAGAAGGTGTTGTTGCTGGAATCGCTCATTACGGAAATTGTGTAGGAGTACCTACTGTTGGTGGAGAAGTTGGTTTTCATGAGAGTTATTCGGGCAATCCATTAGTTAATGCAATGGCTTTAGGTTTAATGGAAACCGATGACATTGTTTGTTCTGGGGCTTCTGGCATTGGTTATTCAGTTGTTTACGTAGGTAGTACTACTGGAAGAGATGGTATGGGAGGAGCTAGTTTTGCAAGCTCTGAATTAACAAATTCTTCCATTGATGATCGTCCAGCAGTACAAGTTGGTGATCCTTTTTTAGAAAAAGGTTTAATTGAAGGATGTTTAGAAGCTTTTAAGACAGAAGATGTTATTGCTGCTCAAGATATGGGTGCAGCTGGTCTTACTTGTAGTTGTTCAGAAATGGCTGCGAAAGGTGGTGTTGGTATTGAATTAAATCTTGATTTAGTTCCCGCTAGAGAAAAAGATATGACACCGTATGAATTTTTGCTTTCTGAATCTCAAGAACGCATGCTCTTTGTTGTGAAGCCAGGCTCTGAGGTGGATATAATGAATAAATTTAAGAAGTGGGGATTATATGCTGCTGTTGTTGGAAAAGTTTTGCAAGATAATATTGTTCGCGTGACTTATAAAAATGAAATTGTTGTTAATTTGCCAGCAGATGCTTTGGCTGAAAATACACCTATCAATCAACATCACTTAATTAATAAAGTTCCAGACCATATTCAATCTCATTGGAAATGGAATGAATCTTTATTACCTTTGCCTAATGATTTAGGTATTGTTCATCCATTAAATAATCAAGAAATCAATTGGAATGATATTACTTTAAGATTATTAGATACTCCTAATATTGCATCAAAGCGGTGGATTTACAATCAGTATGATTATCAAGTTCAAAATAATACTCTTATTGTACCTGGAGCTGCAGATGCAGCTGTTATTAGGTTAAGGTCATTAGATGATAATTTAATTGATTCCAATCGTGGAGTTGCTGTGACAGTAGATTGTCCAAATAGATGGGTTGCTTTAGATCCAAAAAGAGGAGCAATTGCTTCTGTTGCAGAGGCTGCAAGAAATATTAGTTGTGTTGGAGCTACACCTTTAGCGATTACAAATAATTTGAACTTTTCTTCACCAGATGATCCAATTGGTTATTGGCAATTAGCTATGGCTTGTAAAGGTATTACTGAAGCTTGTTTAGCATTGGGAACCCCTGTTACTGGAGGTAATGTATCTTTATATAATGAAACTGCATCATTAGAAGGTAATAAGCAGCCAATACAACCAACCCCTGTTATTGGAATGATTGGTTTAATTGATGATATTAATAAAATTGTTAAACAAGGTTGGATTAAGTCTGATCATCAGATTTTCTTAATAGGTACTTCATTAGTATCTCAAGAGCAAGAATTTTCTTTAAGTGCGAGTACTTATCTTGAAACTATTTTTGGAAAAGAAACAGGAAGGCCTCCTTTAATTGATTTTGCTGTTGAAAAATCTGTTCAATCCTTCGTAAGAGAGTTAATTTCGAAAGGTTTAATTGAATCTGCTCATGATGTAAGTGATGGTGGGTTAGTAGTTGCTCTTGCTGAATCATGTATGTCATCTGATTTAGGTGCAACTTGTTATTTACCAGAAACTTTTAATCGTATAGATAATCTATTATTTGGAGAAGGAGGCTCTAGAATTTTAATAAGTATTGATCCTAGTAATATCAATGCTTTTAAAACTTGCATTAAAGAAAATTCCAACTCTTTTTCATCTTTATTATTAGGAACAGTTAATAATAGTAATATTCTTAAAATTAATAAAAATCATTTGAACTTAGTTAATTTATCAATTCCAGAAATGAAAAAAACTTTTGAAAGTTCTATTCCTAAAAGAATATTATCTAGTAAAAAATAAAAATGTTTTTAATTTATTTTATTATTTAGGAGAAAATTTATGTGTGGCATAGTAGGCGTAGTTTCTAATCAACAAGTTAATCAACAAATTTATGATAGTTTGCTGTTACTTCAACATAGAGGTCAAGACTCTACTGGAATAGCAACAATGGATGGTAATGTATTTCATATCCATAAAGCTAAAGGGCAAGTTAAAGAAGGCTATAGAACTAGAAATATGAGAGCTTTAAAAGGAGATATTGGAATTGGTCATGTAAGATATGCAACTTCAGGATCGGCAGATCGTGAAAATGAAGCACAACCTTTTTATGTAAATGCACCTTATGGAATTATACTTGTTCATAATGGAAATCTTACTAATACTAGAGAATTAGAAAAAGAACTTTTTAGTATTGATAGAAGACATACTAATTCTTCTAGTGATACTGAAATGTTATTAAATATCTTAGCTACAGAAATACAATCCAATATTCATAATACTTCTTTAAGTCCTGAAAATATTTTCACTGCAATTTCATCACTTCATAAGAGAGTTCAAGGTTCATATGCAGCAATTGCCTTGATATCTGGATATGGCTTATTGGCTTTTCGAGACCCTTTTGGTATTAGGCCTTTAGTTTTAGGCCGAAGATTTGATGAACAAGGAAAACAAGAATGGATAGTGGCAAGTGAATCTCTAGTGTTAGAAAATAATGATTTTGACGTCGTTCGTGATGTATTACCTGGAGAAGCCATTTTTATATCAGATGAAGGTGAGTTTTTTTCCAAGCAATGTTCCAGTAATCCACAACTATTTCCTTGCTCCTTTGAATATGTTTATTTAGCTAGGCCTGATTCTGTAATGAATGGTATATCAGTCTATGAAGCAAGGTTAAGAATGGGAGATAATCTTGCAAATACAATTAAAAAACAAATTAATTCTGGAGATATTGATGTTGTTATGCCTATTCCTGATTCTTCACGTCCATCAGCAATGCAAGTTGCTAGGCAGCTAGGTCTTGAATATAGAGAAGGGTTTTTTAAGAATCGTTATGTAGGAAGAACATTTATTATGCCTGGTCAAGCACAGCGTAAGAAATCAGTTCGTCAAAAGTTAAATGCTATGAGTAGTGAATTTAAAGGTAAAAATGTTTTACTTGTAGATGATTCAATTGTAAGAGGCACTACATCTAGAGAAATTGTTCAAATGGCTAAATTTGCAGGTGCTAATAAAGTGATATTTACTTCAGCTGCACCTCCGATTCGATATCCTCATGTTTATGGAATTAATATGCCTTCAAAGCACGAGTTAATTGCTTATAATAAATCTATTAATGAAGTTCAAGATCTATTGCTTTCAGATTCTTTAGTTTATCAAGAAATTAATGATTTAGAATCAGCTATACTTAAAAGATCTGATGTTCAACATCTAGATATGTCATGTTTTAATGGACATTATGTTACAGGTAACGTAAGTGAAGAATACCTGGAATGGGTTGAATCTAAATATAGTTCTTAAACTTTATTCTCTTTTATTTGTTAATGGTATGATTTTTTCTAAAAATTCATTTTCATATAAATTAAATGCTTTTTTGTGCTCTATATTTGTAGATAATTCTTTAATTTGATTAGAATCTACTCTACCATTTCTTCCATGGTTTGTTTTGATTCCTATTAGTTGATTTCCGTTATAAATTTGTATAATTCTATCTTTTTTATTTTTGTATTCTTGCAATTTAATTCCTATTGTTCCTAGATCACCTTTGTTACACAACCTTATATCATTGACTGAATATTTTATTACAGTTCCTTCTTCACTGATTAGAACTATATCTGCTTTTTCATTTTCACCCACTGTTATTCCTCCAACGATTTCTTCTCCTGGAAATAATCTTAAGATAATTGAACCTTGTGCAAGTTTCCCCATAAGTGGGAGAGATTCTTCTGTAATTTTAATTTTTAATATTCTTCCAATATCACTAACTATAATTAAATATCCATTTAATGGGCATAAAAAAGATGCTTTTAATATTATTTTTTCTTTAAGTTTTAAAACTGTCGCTGCTCTCCCGGACATGTCGATTACTTCATTAAGATCTATTCTTTTGAACCTTCCATCACTAGTAAGTAATCCAATACTGAGGTTGTTTTGTTTATATAATGGCAACAAGCTTGTTATTTCTTCCTCTTCAAGTCCTGATGGTATAAATTTATCTATTGTTCCAGGATGATTTCCTGCAAATTCCCATTTTAATAAACCTACCTTACCAAGGTTTGTTATTGCAAGAATTTTTGGTTGCTTTTCAATTGGCCAAATTAATCTACCAGGTGAAGGCTCGTCACCTAATAAACAACTTTTTGTAAGATTTAGTTTATCAAGAATTTGAGGACGCAATATTTTCACTTGATTGTCATCTTGTATTAATAAATATCCGTCTTTTGCTAGTTTTTCGAAAGCTTGTTTTCTCTGTAACTCGGCATTAGGTCGTAATTGTGCATTTCTTTCTGCAACTAATTCATCTCCACCTTCTATTAGTTTGGTCTTTCTTTTAGATCCATATTGCTTTTTAAGGTGTTTAAATTCATTTATCATTACAGATAGCAATTCGTCTCTATTGTTTAAAAGTTTCTTTAAACTATTTTCTTCATCTTTTAGCACTTCGGATTCTTTATATAATGCTTGCGTCTCTAAATTTGTAAGTTTCCTTAATGGCATTGCAAGAATTCCTTCTGATTGTCTTTCATTAAGCTTCAAAGCATTCATTAATTTTATTTTGGCTTCAATCGCATCTTTTGCATTTTCAAGTAGATCTATTACTATTTTTAGATTTCTAAGAGCCTTTATTAAACCTTCAACAACTTCCAATCTATCTTGTATCTTTTTTAATTGATTTTTAGTTCTTTTAATGATAGTTAATTCTCTATATTCTAAAAATATAGTTAATAATTCCCTTAATGATAATTGTTTTGGCTGTCCATTTACTAGTCCTAATAATGTCGCACTAAAATTAGTTTGTAAATTTGTTTTTTGATATAAAAATTTCTTTATAAGTTCAGTCTCAACATCTCTTTTTAATTCAACAACTATTCTCATTCCATCACGATCACTTTCATCTCTTATATCAGCTATTCCTTCAACTTTTGAATTGTTAACTAGTTCTGCAAGTTTTTCTATCCAACTCGCTTTATTAACTTGGTATGGCAGTTCAGTAATTACGATTCCCTTTTTCCTATGCTTTCCTTTTCCCGGATTTATTTCTTCTGTATGTGTAATTCCCCTCATAGGTATACTTCCTTTTCCTTTTAAATAAGTTTCTTGTATTCCATTGCTTATTAGTATTTCTCCACCTGTTGGAAAATCTGGTCCTGGAATAATTTCTATTAATTTTGCATCATTTAAATTTGGTTTTTTTATAAGTGCTATTAATCCATTAATTATTTCATTTATATTATGTGGAGGAATATTCGTTGCCATTCCTACAGCTATTCCTGCACATCCATTAAGAATTAAAAAAGGTAATTGTGCTGGTAATACATCTGGCTCTTGTTGCGAACCGTCAAAATTAGGGCTGAAATCAACAGTTTTTGAATCAATTTCACTAAGGAGAGCTTCATTAGCAATAGGAGCCAAACGTGTTTCTGTATAACGCATGGCTGCTGGTGGATCATCATCAATCGATCCAAAATTTCCATGACCATCTAGTACTGGATATCTACTTGCAAAGTCTTGAACTAGTCTCACTAGTGCGTCATAGACAGCTTGATCTCCATGAGGGTGATATTTTCCTAGTACGTCTCCTACTACACGTGCACACTTTCTATAAGGTCTTTCAGGAGTTAAACCTAATTCATGCATTGCATATAAAATTCTTCTTTGAACTGGCTTCAGTCCATCTCTGCAATCTGGCAATGCTCTTCCCACGATTACGCTCATCGCGTATTCGAGATAAGAACGCTGCATTTCTTGATGCAGCGATATGGGTTGAAGACGCTCTTTAGCCATCAAAATTAGGAACGTTTAAAATTCCCAGATGATTCACAGTACAAATATTTTCTATTTATTACCACTTTTATTGTTCTTTTTTATTTTTAAGGTTGGAATTCGCAGAAGCTGTACTTATTACACTCTTTAATTTTTGACTATTGAAAAGCTTCTTGCTACCTTCTTGAAGCTTTTTCCCCCACAATTGACTTTCTTGATGTTCTTGAAATAAGTAATTAGGACTTTCTTGTAAAGCTTTTTTAGCTAATTCAATAGCCTCTTCGTTGTTTTTATCAAGTGCATATAAAGCAATTGCTAATGCAAGCTTTGGTTCAGGATCGGATTCAATTTTTATTACCTTTCTCCAAGTTGATATTGCTTTGTTTTTGAAGCCTAATTCATAATATATTAACCCCTCATTATTAATTGCTTGCCAAAATTTAGGGTTAATACTTGCTGCTTTTTTAAATGCTTTTAAAGCCTTGGTATAGTTTAACTGGATTAATCTTGCATTTCCTAAAAGAAAATAAGCATTACTGTTAAATCTATCAAGACTTATTGTTTTTTCTATTGATTTTATTGCTTTTTCTGTTTTTCCCATCTGCATTTCAATTGATGCTTTTGTATACCAAATAGCTGGACTTTTTTCATTGATTTCCTTAGCTTTTTCAATAGACATATAAGCTTCTGAAAGCTTATTATTGCCTAATTGTGCTTTTGAAAGAATAATCCATAATTCAACTTCATTGGGGTTTAAACTTAATGCCAGTTTTGCTAAACTTAGAGCTTCTTTTATTTTTCCATATTGAATATATCTAGAAGCGGTTAAACCTATTTCAATACTTGTGTATTTTAGTGTTTTTTCATTTGGCAAATAAACATACGGTACAAAAGCATTTGCAGGTTTAATTGTTGATAATATATTTACACTTAGAATTCCACAGATTAAATAACAGAGTGTTTGTTTTTTATTTCTAATACTCATTGAGATTTTTTATTATTTGAATAAGTATTTTTTAAAATATAATTCGCATTTCTTCTCCACATCCATGGCTTAATTCTTTTTAATGAAGACCCTTGAAGTTGTTTTTTCCATTTTTCATCATTTAATTTCACTGCATTTTCAGCTGTTAATTTCAATATCCATTCTTTAGCTTGAGTATCTGGGTCTTGGCTAGTTGGAAGTTCTTTTTGATTCCAAGGGCATTCTTCTTGACAAATATCACAGCCTGCAATCCAATTTCCCATGTATTTTTGAATTTCTTTAGGAATATCTTTATTTCTATTTTCAATATTATGATAAGCAATACATTTTCTTGAATTAATAACAAACGGTTCACTTATTGCTTGTGTAGGGCATGAATCGATACATTTTTGACATTTTCCACATAATGAAATGCTTGGTTTATCTGCTGTTAACTCTTCTGTTGTTAGTAGGCTGCCTAGAACCATCCATGATCCTTGCTTTGAATTAATTAAGTTGCTGTTTTTACCAATCCATCCTAATCCAGCTTCTTCTGCCCATGCTTTTTCAAGTAATGGCTTTGAATCTACACAGATTTTCCATTTAGCATTAGGTCTTTCTTCTTCAAGCCATTTTCCTATTTTTTTTAATCTTTTTTCAATCACTTTATGATAATCATTGCCCCAGGCATATCTTCCTATTAAAGCCGTTTTTGCGTTTTTATTCTTTGGAATTGTGAAATAGTTAAGTCCTACTACTAAAACACTCTTAACATCTTTTAGAAGTATCTCAGGATTTAATCGTGCGGGTGATTTGATCCATTGCATATCTGCATGATGGCCTGCATTGATCCATCTTTCTAGTGATTCATTTCTCATCTTTATTCTTTCGCTGCCAGGAATTCTTGCAATTCCAACAGGATTAAATCCAAATTTTTGCGCCTCTATTTTCAGTTCTGTGCTTAATTGATCTTGGGTGGAAGCCATGGTTTTTAAATGCTTGAAAAGTTACTTTTCAGGTTTTATTTCGAGTATTTCCATTAAAAAAGCGTTTATTTAACTCAATTGTGTAATTTAGTTTAATAAACTAGTGAAAAGGCATTTGATCTTTCTTGATTCAGTCATCTCCTAGCAAAGATCTTACTCTGCCATCGAGGTTGCAGCAGGATCTTAAAAACGACCTTATCGCTGGTTTGTTGGTGGTTATTCCATTAGCTACAACAATCTGGCTTTCTACGATAGTTAGTCGGTTTGTGCTTGCATTTTTAACTTCTATTCCTAAGCAATTAAATCCTTTCATTACTCTCAACCCTATCCTTCAGGACCTTATTAATCTTGCTTTAGGATTAACAGTCCCTTTGTTGGGGATCTTGTTGATAGGTTTGATGGCTAGGAATTTTGTTGGACGATGGCTTTTAGAATTTGGAGAAGGAACTCTATCGAGAATTCCATTGGCAGGCTCTGTTTATAAGACTCTAAAACAATTATTAGAAACTTTTCTTGGTGATAATTCCACAAGATTTAGAAGAGTTGTTTTAGTTGAATATCCTCGTGAAGGTTTATTTAGTGTAGGTTTTGTTACTGGTTTAGTTGGACCATCTTTGCAGCCTGAGTTGGATGAGACACTTTTAAGTGTTTTCATCCCTACGGCCCCGAACCCAACGACAGGTTGGTATACACTTGTTCCAGAATCTTCTGTTAAAGATTTAAATATTTCAGTAGAAGATGCATTTAGAACAATTATTTCAGCTGGCATTGTGAATCCTGATGAAAGGAATACTTCTAGTAATGCTACTTTTTCTAGTTTATTTCAACAATTTAGAGCTAGGTCTTCTCAATCTTCATTGACTAATAAAAATTAATTATTTTAATCTTTAATGATGAAATCCAGATCTTTAGCAAGAGAAGTTTCTCTTTTGTTTTTAGGACAAATTTCAGAAGATCATCTTAAAAACTATAATACAATATCATTAGATGATATTTTGAATATGGCTCTAGATACACTGATGACTCATTGGCGAGAACAGTTAGATTATTGTGCTATTCAAATAGAGTTAGGGCAACAAGAGCTTCTTAATAGTGAAATATATGAATCTGATAATTTAAAAAAAGCTCGTGTTCATTTAACGAAATGTTTGGAACAATCAGAGAATATCATAAATATTTTGTCAGATACTTTTGAGCTTTCAAGATTACTAACCCTCAGTGATCAGGATAATATTCGTAAAGAAGCGATTAATAGAGTTGATTTGGTTATTAAAAATTTTACTGATATCAACTCTTCGCTTGATAGTGTTATGGATGGCTGGAGATTAAAACGCTTGCCTCGTATTGATCAAGATATTTTACGCTTGGCTTATGTGGATTTGTATAATTTGAAAACACCTATACCAGTTACTTGTAACGAAGCAGTTAATCTTGCTAATCGTTATAGTGATGACCAAGGTCGGAAAATGATTAATGGTGTTTTAAGAAGATTGCAAAATAGATTTTCTTAGACATCTTTTTATTTTGATTTAAAATAATTAACAATAAACTTTTAATCACCCTATGAATCAAGAAAAGGACAATAAATTACCTAATGGTTCTAGCCTAAAAGAACAAGATGATACATTGGAATGGGCTAAACAAGCCTATGAAAAATTAAAACTTCAGCAAGATGAGAAAAAGCAAGCTGAATTAAAACAACAACAGAAAGAACAAGATTCACTCGAAAATAGTCAATCTATTATTGAATCGAATATAGAAGTATCTTCATCTTTTGATGATAATAACCAATTAAAGAATAAAGGAATTGATTCATCTATAGAACTTCCTAAAGTAGATGAGGAATTAGGTGATTTTGATGACAACTTCACTTGGTCTGCAAATGTATTAAAATCTCAAGGTAAAAGTGTAGATAATATTTCTTTAGATGAAATTAATTGGCTTTCAAAACTACAGCAGGGACTTGAAAAAACCCGGAAAGGATTTGTTACAGACTTGCTTGATAAATTTGGTGATGATCCTCTTACACCTGAAGTATTAGATGAATTAGAAACATTACTCTTAAGATCTGATGCAGGTGTAGATGCTACTGACAAAATTATTAATTCCTTAAGAACTCGTTTAAATGAGGAAGTTTTAGATTCTAAAGAAGGTTTACGTTTTCTTAAAGAGCAACTTTGTGAGATAGTTGATAAACCAATTGAAGATAGTGGACAGATTGAATTGGTTCCTAAACATAATGTTTTAAATATTTGGTTATTAGTGGGTGTGAATGGTGTTGGTAAAACAACAACTTTGGGTAAGTTGGCTAATTTATCCTTGATCAGTGGATTTTCTGCATTAATTGCAGCTGCTGATACTTTTAGAGCTGCTGCTGTTGAGCAAGTAAAAGTTTGGGGTCAGAGAAGTGGTGTTTCTGTAATAGCAAATAATACTCCGAATGCTGATCCTGCTGCTGTTGTTTTTGATGCTATAGGTGCTGCTAAGTCAAAAAATATTGAACTTTTATTAGTAGATACAGCTGGAAGACTTCAAACTAAAAATAATTTAATGGAAGAATTAAGTAAGGTAAGAAAAATAATCGATCGACTTGCACCTGAAGCGCAAGTCGAATCTTTATTAGTTCTTGATGCAACCCAGGGTCAAAATGGATTGAGTCAAGCAATGGCTTTTGCAAAGTCTGCCAATCTTACAGGTGTTGTCATTACTAAACTTGATGGCTCATCTCGAGGTGGTGTTGCTTTTGCAGTTGCATCACAAGCTAAATTACCTATTCGTTTTATTGGAGCTGGTGAAGGAATTAGAGATTTAAGACCTTTTAAAAGTTTTGAGTTTGTAGAGGCTCTTTTATCGAATCGATGAGATATGTAGTTTCTTTAGAAAAACTTTGCTATTTTTTTAATCCTTCTGACATTGTGGATTGAGCACTAATCCTCCAATTCCCTCTCGAAAGAACTCTGTTTCTTCTGCTTCGCATCCTTATGATTCTTTAAGAGATTTACTAGATAGTCTCTCAAATGAACAAAAGCGAAATCAGGAGTTAATTGCTTCACTATCTTTTGCTCTTAGAAATTTTACTAATATAGATCGTTTTTTGGAGCTTATCCCAGTTCTAGCGTCTAAATTGGTCGGGGTTGGTGGCTGTTTGTTGATTCCTTTTCATGTTGATGGACGTATTTCAAGGGATCAGATTTATTGTGAGCCTATTGATAATTCGGATTCATTAATTCGTCAAATTTTAAATTTCGAGAAAGGGAGTGAAGTTGGTTTTGCCCAACAAGAAACTGATTTAAAAGGTTTAGACCATATAGTTGAAAGTTATTTTTCTAATTCTTTTGTTTTTTCCACTTCTCTTGTAGCCAGAGGAATCCAACGTGGCAGACTTTATGCTTTTGACTTGAAAAAATCTTTTAAATTTAGTGATATTCATTGTCGTCATTTGCAATTAGTTGCAGATCTTGCAGCAGTTGCAATTGAAAATCATTTCTTACTTCAACAGACTCGGTATCATGAAAGTGTTGATCGACAAGTGAGTATAGGTGCTGAAATTCAGTCTCAATTGCTGCCTGATCATTGTCCGGTAATTCAAGGTGTAGAACTTGCAGCTTCTTGTAGACCAGCATTACAGGTTGGAGGTGATTATTACGATTTCATGTCTACTAAATCGGAGTTGATAGGAGTTAACAAAGAACGAGGTCGATGGTCTCTAGTAATAGGTGATGTGATGGGTAAAGGAATTCCTGCAGCATTGTTAATGACAATGCTGCGAGGAATGTTGAGAGCAGAGATTTTAAGTGATTTGCCACCTGATCGAATTTTGCATGATTTAAATCAACTTGCTCTTGCTGATTTGGCTCAATCTCATCGATTTGTCACCCTGTTTTATTCTGATTTTGAGCCAATCTCAAAAAAATTGCGATTTGCAAATGCTGCTCATAATCCCCCATTGCTTTGGAGATCAAGGCAAAAAGAAATTATTCGTTTAGATGCACTCGGACTCCTAATTGGGCTTCAACCAGATGCAGAATATGTTTGTGGAGAGGTTGTTCTTCAGCCTGGTGATGTTCTCCTTTATTACACAGATGGAGTTACTGAGGCTATGGGTATGGCTGGAGAAAGATTTAATGAAAATCGCTTAATTTCTTTATTGGACGAATCTGCTAAGGAGTTTTCACGGGCTCAGACTATTTTAGATAATCTTTTTGACCGTTTAGACAGGTTTGTTGGGGATCATCATCATTTGGAGGATGATGCTTCCATGGTTGTTCTCAAGGTTCATGATGAACCTGATCTTCTACAAGTAAATAATTCAACTGCCTGACAAGAAGAGTACAAACTGCTTTATTAGATAAAAGTTATGGATTAGCAAATTTGGTAAAAACTTGGAGCCAAAGATTTGAAGAAGGGTTAAATCCTTTCATAGAAACCTTTAATGCATCTATTGCCTTTGATTTTGTTCTTCTTGAGGAAGATCTTGATGGCTCTATAGCTCATGCAAGAATGCTTGGGAAAGTAGGTTTGATTACCTCTGCTGAGGCTGCTCAACTTGAGGATGGTTTGGAGAAAATCCGTTTCGAAGCTTCTCAAGGCAATTTTAAACCCGATGATCTTGATGAAGATGTTCATATGGCTGTTGAACGTCGTTTAACTTCTCTTCTGGGTTCACTTGGTAAAAAGCTACATACCGCTAGAAGTAGAAATGATCAAGTTGGCACAGACTTAAGGCTTTGGTTGCGGCGTCGAATTGATGAATTGGATATACAGCTAAAGCGATTACAAATTGCTTTATTTAATCAAGCAGAGCAAAATATATTTACTCTTATTCCTGGTTATACGCATTTACAAAGAGCACAACCTTTATCTCTAGCTCATCATTTGCTTGCTTATATTGAGATGATTCAGAGAGATAGGAATCGTTTATTAGATGTTAGAAAACGAGTAAATATATGTCCTTTAGGAGCAGCAGCTTTGGCCGGTACATCTTTATCAATTGATAGAAGAAGTACCGCAGAACAATTGGGCTTTTCTAGTATTTATGCTAATAGCCTAGATGCAGTTAGTGATAGGGATTTCGCTGTTGAGTTTACATCTGCTTCATCATTGATAATGGTTCATTTAAGCCGTTTAGCAGAAGAGATTATTTTATGGGCTTCAGAAGAATTTTCTTTTATATATCTTACGGATAGATGTTCTACAGGAAGTAGCTTGATGCCTCAAAAAAAGAATCCTGATGTACCTGAATTAGTAAGAGGTAAAACAGGAAGAGTGTTTGGGCATCTTCAAGCTCTCTTGACTATGATTAAAGGTCTTCCTTTAGCATATAACAAGGATTTTCAAGAAGATAAAGAGGCTATCTTTGATACATTTACAACTGTATTTGATTCTTTAAAAGCAATGTCAATTCTTTTAGAAGAAGGTTTGGAATTTTCTTATGAAAGTTTGAGTAAAGCTGTTGAAGCGGATTTTTCAAATGCTACTGATGTAGCAGATTACTTAGTATCTAAAAATATACCTTTTAGAGAGGCTTACCAAATTGTTGGGAATTTAGTAAAATTCTGCATAAAAGATAAAATTTTACTTAAGGATTTAACTATTGCTCAATGGCAAGAGATTCATCCTGTTTTTGATGAAGACATATATGAAAAAATTATTCCACAAAATGTAGTTGCTTCTAGAGTCAGTGAGGGAGGTACAGGTTTTGAGCGAGTTCGACAAGAATTGCAAAAATGGAAAAATGATCTTATTTCACCAAATCAATAATGATTTTGTTCCTAGAGGCTGTTAGGTATTAAAATTATTAGGTTGATGATTTTTTATTTAGATCATTAATTATTTTAGGCTTCACAGCCTTTTAGCTAAATTTATTTTCAGTCCAATTTTCAAGTGAGTATTTTTGTTGGCAATTTGCCCTTCCGCGCTGAGCAGGAAGATGTTATTCAGTTGTTTGCCCCTTATGGAGAGGTTGCAAACTGTTCTTTACCTCTAGAACGTGATACCGGTCGCAAAAGAGGTTTTGCATTTATTGAAATGGCTGATGAGACAGCAGAAGCTGCTGCTATCGAAGCTCTTCAAGGCGCGGAATTAATGGGACGGCCTCTAAGGATTAATAAAGCTGAGCCGCGTGGAGGCGGCGGCGGCGGACGTGGTGGCTATGGCGGTGGCGGCGGACGTGGCGGCTACGG
>NZ_JNAW01000005.1 GCF_000760215.1 Prochlorococcus sp. MIT 0603
CATCGCTTCTATAACTGGCTCTTCTTCTGGTGCTTTGATTTCTTCAACTGATGAAGTCTCTTCAGTTGAATTTCCCATCGCTTCTATAACTGGCTCTTCTTCTGGTGCTTTGATTTCTTCAACTGATGAAGTCTCTTCAGTTGAATTTCCCATCGCTTCTATAACTGGCTCTTCTTCTGGTGCTTTGATTTCTTCAACTGATGAAGTCTCTTGAATGGTGAATTTATTTTGTATTGATTGAGAATATGTTTTCTTTTTGTTTTCTTCCCATAATCTCTTTGCCTCTAAAGTCTTTAATTTTCTTTCTAATACCTTTTCTTCCCAATTGGTTGAGGGTTCTTCCTTTCTGCTCGTTTGGAAAATGTTTAGCAATACTTTAAGGTTCTTTTTTTTGAAAGTTCCTGTGATTTTTTTTACAAGAGAGTCTTCTTTATTAATTCCAACTTCTCCTTTACCTTGATGATTTTTCATTTTTTAAAATATTTACAGTTAATCTTAATAGATTGTTTGGAAAATGCTTCTAAAATATATAAGTAGTTTTTTGTTGAGGTTATAAACAAGCAAAGGGGCAAACTTGAACTTAAAGTTTTCAGATGATAATTAATGAAATTACATGAGATCAAGCTATATACTTTCTTTTAATTAAAATCAAGTTGAATTTAAAAGTTTTCTAGGCATTGCATAACAAATATCTCTACTTTTACAAGTTTCAATTTTATTACCAGGATCTGTAAACAACTCGGCCCAAAAGCTCCCTTAATGCTTTTGAAGTGTTAAACAGTGATCCTGCCGTAGGCACCCAGTTCATAGGGTCTTTCCACTGTGAAAGTCTCAAGGTCTCTTTTGTTTTAAAATCAACTGGGAAAGGGTGAATCATTAAGCCTTGTCTCTCAAATAATTTTTTCGCTCTTTTCATATGAAATGCACTGGTTACAAGCAATATTTTAGGTGGCTTAGAGGATTGTCTGGTTGTGATAATCCTCCTTATAGCTATAGCTTCCTGTGCAGTGTTAGTAACTCTATTGGTAGTCAATATTGAATTTTCTGGAATACCTAAGCGTAATGCTTCATTAACATAGAGATTACTTTCTGAAAATGGAACAATTTGAAAAGGATTATAAGCACCCGTAAACAATAATTTTGAGGCTTTACCTTCTTTGAAGAGCTTTATACCCGCAAGAAACCTATCAGGGTCTATCCATTCTACTGTATTTGCAGTGGAAATTCCTGGCGGAGTAAATGCCCCGCCTCCACTAAGCACAACAATAATATCTGCAGTTGGAGCATCTTTCTCATTTATCCGTTGCCATGGATGCTCTACCCACAACCAAAGCAAATCAGCAATGATGCCTAGGCTAGAAGTCCACAGGATCAAGAAGGCCAGTTGAATTGACCAATCAGCTCTTCTCCTAAGCCTTACTAAAATAAACAAAAGGCTTATCCCAAGAGGCAATACAAATAGAGGTAATAATTTACTAAGTGTGAACGTGACAATTAAAAATCAAGCTTTCACTATTCTACTAAGCTCTAGTTCTTTCTTGCCTAATCTTATTAAGAATTACGAAATATCTTTATTGTGAGATTAGATTAAACTCCTGCTATAGTGAAAATAGCGATCATCTAAATAATAAACTTACTAAAATTTATATAATTAATCAATGAGTGTAAAAATGGAAAATGATTTAACGATAAACTTGTTTGTCCCATTAGTTGGATTCGCTCCCCTTTTAATGTTTTTTGTTTTGAGAAATAAAAGCAAAGCAACTAAACGAAAGACTTGGTCAAGGTCTTTTTAGGAAATATAAAAAAGCATCAGACTTACTACCTAAAAAAACTGATCCCCCAATAAATCGCAGCTATTATGACGCTAGCCGTATATAGATAGGCTATAAGATTTCCCCATCCTTCTTTATTCATAACTTTATTTGTTTGACTCTCATATTATCGCACTGTAATTGAAGCAATAATTTTTCAGTTAAATGCTAAGAGATCTCTTAAAAAGAGGTTTTGATTGATATAGCTGATATAGCTATGCATGAACATAAGAGGCTTTCGCATTGAACTAGTTTGTTTTAAATCAATCGGAATTATTCTGGTTTTGGTGGTTTAATATGATTGTATCTATTAGAAACATTAAATAGCCCCTTCTAGATAGCTATCCTTATACATATAGATTTTAACTACATCGCTAAGTTCTCCTCAAAGAAGCAACTAGGAAGGCTAAAAGGATTTATTCATGCTAATGCAACTAATTTCATTGAATCATGATGGTCTGCTAAACCAAGTTGAGGTTTGACTTTTTACAAAACCTAAAGATTCAATTTCATTACTTGTATCAGCATGAACAACAAAGCCATTGACAAGCTCCTATTATTATTTTTGTAGCAATGACTACAGAAACGTTCAACTCGCTACATAGCGAGCCGCATTACGACTTAAGCCATGGAACGGGGACTTAGGTCAATTTTCGGAGTCTGAATGATGACTACTACTCTTCTGTATCGCGGACATGATTATGTCCAAAGCAAAAAGCCAGTCCAAAAAACGTGCACTGAGCTAACTTACCGTCGCGAGCACTACAACACTTGTAGGGAATCAGCTAAAGCTGAAAGTCATACTTTACTCTCGTACAGGGGAAGAAAGTATTCCAAGTAAGGTTGAAGCCAAAAGCCCCTTTATAAAAAAAGGGGCTTTTTACTAATTATTTTGCCTAATGCTTTTCGCAAAAATAACTTAAGTTAATGCAGTTGATTGATCTTTACAAAGAAAGGTCGTTTAAAAGCAGCTAAGAATGCTTGAATAAATTGATATTTTTGGATTAAGCAAGTGGCAGAAAGGAACTTGGCCTCAGATAAGAAAGCCGCTGCAGAGAAGAAAGCTGCTGCAGAAAAGAAAGCTGCTGCTGAAAAGAAAGCTGCTGCAGATAGAAAAGCTGCTGCAGAAAAGAAAGCTGCTGCAGATAGAAAAGCTGCTGCAGAAAAGAAAGCTGCTGCTGAAAAGAAAGCTGCTGCAGAGAAGAAAGCTGCTGCAGATAGAAAAGCTGCTGCAGAGAAGAAAGCTGCTGCAGAGAAGAAAGCTGCTGCAGATAAAAAAGCTGCTGCAGATAAAAAAGCTGCTGCAGAAAAGAAAGCTGCTGCAGAGAAGAAAGCTGCTGCAGATAGAAAAGCTGCTGCAGAAAAGAAAGCTGCTGCAGATAGAAAAGCTGCTGCAGAAAAGAAAGCCGCTGCAGAGAAGAAAGCTGCT
>NZ_JNAW01000006.1 GCF_000760215.1 Prochlorococcus sp. MIT 0603
AACTATGCCAAGAGCCCTAATCAAGCTCAAGCCGTTAAATCTGTTCAATTCTCTGACGTTGTACCAGGAGATTGGGCATATACTGCTCTTCAAAATTTAAGTGAGAGCTATGGCTGTGTAGACAATGCCTACACACAAAATCTCAAGAGTGGTCAGGCTCTTACTCGTTTTGAGGCTGCTGCACTTGTAAACGCATGCCTAGAAGGTGGTATGGCTTCTGCTGAAGCTAATGCTGACTTCTCACGTCTTTCTAATGAGTTTGGCACAGAGATGGCCATCCTTAAAGGAAGCGCAGAAGGCCTTGAAAACAAAGTCACAGAACTTAGTGCTGGTCAGTTCTCTGGTAGCACAAAGATTGACAACAAGGTTGTCATGGCTACTGGTTACGTCGACAATGACTTGGCAGCCAAGGTTGACGACAAGTTAACCACGACGTTCATGACCCAGACAAACATAAATACAAGTTTTTCTGGTAAAGACCGTCTTTATACCCGTATTAAGTCGGGCAACATGGCTGGTACTGACTTTAATGACGTCACACATGGTACCAAGCTAGCTGCATCTCACTCAAGCTTAGATGCAACTTCTGGAGCGCCACAAATTGTCATTGACAAATTATGGTATGAGCGTCCAGTTGGAGATTCTTTCAAAGTATGGGCTGGTCCTCTAATTGAGAACTACTACATGCTTGCAAGTTCTCCTTCTATCTATAAGCCTGTATTAAAACAGTTTGCTTTAGGTGGTAATGGACCTACTTATGGCTCAAGCACAGACGGCGGTTTCGGTGCAGCCTGGATTCAGAATGTTGAAGACAGATCAGCTGCAAGATTTGCTGTTAGTTCTAACTATGTAGCCAAGAGCTCTGAGACTTCCACAGGTGGTATTGCCACTGCTGAAACTCAAGGCAAATGGTTATCCAAGCTTGAGTATGGATCTCCTAAGTGGCAGGTTTCTTTAGCTTACGCTAAGAATATGTGCGACGACGACTACTCATGTAGGTCTTGGCAGGATAACTACACCACTGAACTTGCTGAGCAGATGGATAGGGATGCAAGCGCATATGCTTTGCGTGCTTATTACAGACCAGATACAGACAGTGCAGCTATTCCTGATATCCAGATTGGATATGAAGTCATGACTTCTGATTCACCTGCAGCTAGCGCTGGTAAGGTTACTGAAGCTGATTCATGGATGGTTGGTCTAATGTGGTCAGATGCGTTTGTTGATGGCAACCGTTTAGGACTTGCTTTCGGTCAACCTCTAAAAGCTACTGCAGTAGACAAAGTTCCTAACGGATCTGCTTGGCCTTCTGATGTAGACCCATTCACTTGGGAACTTTATTATGACTATAAAGTTTCTGATGGAATCACCGTCACACCAACAATCTTCGGTGCTTCTGATCGTTACGACGGAACAACCGGCGAAAACGACCTATTTGGTGCTCTAGTCCAAACAACCTTCAAGTTCTAATTTAATTAGATCTAAAGTAAGAAAAGCGTCCAAAATATTGGGCGCTTTTTTTATTAACTAAATTAAAATCTAAGAAAAAAAAAATTGAGTTTTATAGAGAAAGCTAATTACATAGAATGTCTCTCAGAGTTAGTAAAGAGAGATATTCTCTAGTTAAAATATATTTTTTTAGGAAGTAATTTTAATCTAAGGATTACAAATTTTAAATGGTAAATATTTGATATTAATATAATTTGTTATCGCTACCAGCAATTC
>NZ_JNAW01000007.1 GCF_000760215.1 Prochlorococcus sp. MIT 0603
GACGTTGTACCAGGAGATTGGGCATATACTGCTCTTCAAAATTTAAGTGAGAGCTATGGCTGTGTAGACAATGCCTACACACAAAATCTCAAGAGTGGTCAGGCTCTTACTCGTTTTGAGGCTGCTGCACTTGTAAACGCATGCCTAGAAGGTGGTATGGCTTCTGCTGAAGCTAATGCTGACTTCTCACGTCTTTCTAATGAGTTTGGCACAGAAATGGCCATCCTTAAAGGAAGCGCAGAAGGCCTTGAAAGCAAAGTCACAGAACTTAGTGCTGGTCAGTTCTCTGGTAGCACAAAGATTGACAACAAGGTTGTATTTAACACTGGTTACGTTGATAACGATCAGTCTAACGCCAACGATAATAAGTTGACGACATCGTTCATGACCCAGACCAATGTAAATACAAGTTTTTCTGGTAAAGATCGTCTTTATACCCGTATTAAGTCGGGTAACATGGCGAACACTGACTGGGAATCCACTACATATGGTACTCACCTAGCCAGTGCTCATAAGAGCGAAGATGCAACTTCTGGATCACCACAAATTGTCATTGACAAATTATGGTATGAGCGTCCAGTTGGAGATTCTTTCAAAGTATGGGCTGGTCCTCTAATTGAGAACTACTACATGCTTGCAAGTTCTCCTTCTATCTATAAGCCTGTATTAAAACAGTTTGCTTTAGGTGGTAATGGACCTACTTATGGCTCAAGCACAGACGGCGGTTTCGGTGCAGCCTGGATTCAGAATGTTGAAGACAGATCAGCTGCAAGATTTGCTGTTAGCTCTAACTATGTAGCCAAGAGCTCTGAGACTTCCACAGGTGGTATTCTCACCGGAGAAACTCAGGCTAAATGGTTGTCCAAACTTGAGTATGGATCTCCTAAATGGCAAGTTTCACTAGCTTACGCTAAGAATATTTGTACCAGCACAAACTCATGTAAGTCTTGGCAGGATTACTACACCACTGAACTTGCTGAGCAGATGGATAGGGATGCAAATGCATATGCTTTGCGTGCTTATTACAGACCAGATGCAGGCCCAGCTGTACCTGATATCCAGATTGGATATGAAACCATGACTTCTGATTCACCTACAGCTAGCGCTGGTAAGGTTACTGAAGCTGATTCATGGATGGTTGGTCTAATGTGGTCAGATGCGTTTATTGATGGCAACCGTTTAGGATTTGCTTTCGGTCAACCTCTAAAAGCTACTGCAGTAGACAAAGTTCCTAACGGATCTGCTTGGCCTTCTGATGTAGACCCATTCACTTGGGAACTTTATTATGACTATAAAGTTTCTGATGGAATCACCATCACACCAACAATCTTCGGTGCTCAGGATCGTTACGACGGAACAACCGGCGAAAACGACCTATTTGGTGCTCTAGTCCAAACAACCTTCAAGTTCTAATTTAATTAGATCTAAAGTAAGAAAAGCGTCCAAAATATTGGGCGCTTTTTTTATTAACTAAATTAAAATCTAAGAAAAAAAATTGAGTTTTATAGAGAAAGCTAATTACATAGAATGTCTCTCAGAGTTAGTAAAGAGAGATATTCTCTAGTTAAAATATATTTTTTTAGGAAGTAATTTTAATCTAAGGATTACAAATTTTAAATGGTAAATATTTG